>CAZONM010000413.1:0-5078 GCA_964580865.1 uncultured Myxococcales bacterium
AAGAGGAAGAAGAGGAAGAAGAGGAAGAAGAGGAAGAAGAGGAAGAAGAGGAAGACGCCGTTGCGGCCTGTCGACGCTCGGATGGCGGCGATCGCTGCTCTCGCGCGAGCATGCGGCGGTGCCGAATGGGCGTGGGCGCGGTTGCGGGATCGGACGGGGGGGCGGTCCCCCTCCTTGATTCGCGCCCGTCCCGGGGGAGGCCGTGCCGAGAATCTGACCTGCTCCGTTTCTTCGATCCACTCACTACATGAGTGCTCGCCATCGCCCTCCGCGTAGTTCGGGTTGTTCTTCTCGATCTGACTCTGCTCCACGCCGTCGAGGGTGCGACCTGGAGTCCGGACTGCGCGAACGGGGTGTTTACACCCCTCGATGGTCCTCGGCATCGACGACGGACGGGGAGCCCGCCACCGTCTGCGGCGCGTCATCGTCGCCGTCGAGGTCACGGGGCCGCCGCGGCGTTGTGCGCTGGAGGCGCGGTCGGGGCGCGGTCCGCGAGCAGCTTCTCGAGCTCCAGGGGCGTTCGGTGCTCGAGGCTCGAGTGGGGGTGCACTTCGATGTAGTTCCGCCGGAGGGCGTCGACGACGATGGCGGCCTCGCGCCGGTTCGGAGCCACGCCATGTCGAGGTACTCGTCGCGGAGCTTGCCGTTGATGCTTTCGTTGAGCCCGTTCTGCCAAGGCTTGCCGGGCTCGATGCGCGCGGTGGCGACGCCCTCGCCCTCGAGCCAGCCCACGAGGGCCTGGGCGACGAGCTCGGGGTCGTTGTCGGTGCGTTGGAACGCCGGCGGGCCGTGACCCGTGATGAGCTTGGCGAGCTGCTCGATGACGCGCTCGGAGCGGATGCTGCCCGCGACGTCGATGGCGAGAACCTCGCGCGTGTGCTCGTCGACGATAGTGCGCAACCTGAGGGGCTGACCGGTCGCGCACAGGTCGAACACGAAGTCGTAGCACCCGACGTGGTTGCTGCCCGTGCGTGGGGTCGGGCGCGTCGTCCTCGTCGGAATCCGTCGCCGCTCCTTCTTCGGGACCTGGAGCTCGGCCTTCGCCCAGAGCCTGTGCGCGCGGCGCGGGCGCATCACCTGGCCGACGCGCTTGAGGGGACTCCTGAGGCGGCGATAGCCGTCGCGCGGATTCTGCTTCGCGAGCTCGGCCATCTTGTCGATGACGGCTGCGTCCTTCACCTCGTGTGTGCCCTCGTACGACGTCGTCGACCGCGCCACGTGCGGAAGGCGGCAGGCCTCGCGCTTCGACATGCCACGGCGTCGAGCGAAGGCCACCTGCTGCGTTCATCCGCGGGCGCTCACCATGTTCTTGCGTTGAGGTCCTTCATGACGTCGAGGGCGAGCATCTGCTCGGCGACGAGCTGCGGCAGCTTGCCATTCTCGACCTCGAGCGCCTTCAGCTCCTTCACGCCGGCGACCTCCATGCCTCGAACGCGCTTGCGCCAGTAAGACAGCGTCTGCTCGTTGAGCCCGCGCGTCTTG
Organism: uncultured Myxococcales bacterium; assembly: GCA_964580865.1. Classification (GTDB taxonomy): domain Bacteria; phylum Myxococcota; class UBA727; order UBA727; family VGSZ01; genus JACOUT01. Next base: position 1,483 of record CAZONM010000413.1, read on the forward strand.
GCTGCCTCGGTGAGGCCGTCCTTGTCGGCCTCGCGCAGGATGAGCAACATCTGCGCTCCCGTGAACCTGCTCACCTCATCGGCTTCTCCAGCGGTAACGCCGGCGAAGTTCTTCACGCTCTGCGTGGATCGAACGTTGGGGAGCAGGTCACTCGAAGCTCGCGTGGGCGACGCCGTCGACCAGCCTGACGGTCACGATCACGCCGGCGTCGGCGCCAAAGGTCCGCACGAGCGTGTCGGTGACGCGCGCGCGGACGCGGGCCGGATCCGTCGTCGACAGCGTCGCGGCGACCCACACCACACCCCGAGGCCGAACGAAGCCGCTACCACGACCGTGTGGTCGCCCATCCCACGAACGGGGGATGGGGCGCCCGCGCGACGGTGCTCCCGGGCGTCGCCCGAACCGGCCTCCCGTCAGAGCGCGATCTGCTCTGGCGCCCCGCCCGCGAGCACCGCGGCGACGTCGGCGCCCATGGGCAAGCGTCGCAGCCGCGCGCCCGTGGCCGCGAACACGGCGTTGGCAAGCGCTGGCGCCAGCGGCGGCACGGCGAGCTCGCCCACGCCCGTGGGCCGCTCCTCGCTCGGCACGATGATGGTCTCGACCTCGGGCGCGTCGCCCATGCGTACCAGGGGGTAGTCGTGGAAGTTCCCCTGCACCACACGCCCCCGGTCGATGTCGATGCGCTGCAAGAGCGCGGCTGACAGCCCGAAGATCACGCCGCTCTCCATCTGTGCGGCCACCAGGTCGGGGTTGACCGCGCGCCCGCAGTCGATGGCGCATGCGACGCGGTGGACGCGCAGGCCGCCCTCGACCGAGATCTCCACGGCCTGCGCGCACCAGGAGCCGAAGCAGTGGTGCTGGGCGAGGCCGCGGAAGCGGCCGGGCGGCGGCGGCGTCCCCCACCCGATGGCCTTGGCGGCGGCGTCGAGGACGCCGCGGTGGCGCGGGTGATCGGCCAGGAGCGCGCGGCGCAGCTCCAGGGGATCGCGGCCGCCCAAGTGCGCCAGCTCGTCGATGAAGCTCTCGACGACGAACGCGTTGATCGAGTGGCCCACGGAACGCCACGGGAAGACCGGGATGCCGCTCTCGTACATCGCCAGCTCGATGCGCTGGTGCGCGATGGCGTAGGGGTGATCGCCCGCGCCCTCGACCGCCAGCGGATCGACCACGTGCCCGTCGATGAACAGCTTGCCGACCGCGCCACCCACGAGGTCCATCACGGCGTCGGGGATGGCCTCTGGGGCGAGCGCGCCGAGCACGTTGCTGAAGGCGGCCATGATGGACTGCCCGGTCATGCGGTGCAGCCACGCCACCGGCCAGCCGTGCTCGTCGACGGCGCCCTCGAGGAGCGCCATGGACGCGGGCCGGAACTGCCCGTGGCGCAGGTCGTCCTCGCGCGACCACACCACCTGCACGGGGGCGCGTACCACGCGGGAGAGCTCCACCGCCTCGGCCACGAAGTCGGCCAGCGCGCGCCGACCGAAGCCGCCGCCGAGGTACGTCGTGATCACCTCCACGCGATCCTGGGGCAGCCCCGTGAGGCGCGCGGCCACGGACTTGACGATCGTGGGCGCCTGCGTGGGCGCCCAGACGCGGCAGCGGTGGGCCTCGACGTGGGCGGTGGCGTTCATCGGCTCCATCGTGGCGTGCGCCAGGTACGGGACCTCGTACACGGCGCGCAGCCGCTTGGCCGCGCGCCCGAGCGCCCCGTCCACGTCGCCTCGCGACGCGACGTGGTGCGCCGGGTCGCGCAAGAGCGCCTTTTGGGTCTCGCGCAGGCGCGCGCTCGTGAAGCTGCCGAGCTTGCCGTGGTCCCACTCGACCTCGAGGAGCGCGGCGGCCTTGCGCGCATGCCAGTAGCCGTCGGCCACCACGGCCACGCCCTGCGGGATGGGTACCACGCCCACCACGCCGGGCTGGGCCCTCGCCTTGCTGTCGTCGACGATGCGCGCGATGCGGCCGTGCAGCACCGGCGGCCGCACGACCACCGCGGTCAGCATGCCCTCCACGCGCACGTCGAGCCCGAAGCGAGCGCTGCCGTCGACCTTGGCCGGCCCGTCGACGCGCGGCACCGATTGGCCGATGACCCGCCAGTCCTTGGGGTCCCTGAGCCGGACCTCGTCGGCGTCGCACGACTCACGCGCGGCGGCGGAGGCCACGTCGCCGTAGCGCAGGCTGGCGCGCCCCGCGTGGTGCAGCGCGCCGTCGGCCGCGCGAACCTCGTCGAGCGGCACGCCCCACCGGCGGGCAGCCGCGCGGCGCAATAGCTCGCGCGCCGTGGCGCCGGCCGCTCGCACCACGTCGAAGCGGCTGGTGGTGGAGGTGGAGCCGCCCGTGAGCTGCACGCCGAAGGCGTGCTCGTCGGCGGGCGCGAACTCCACGATGACGCGCGCGGGCGCGAGCTCGAGCTCCTCGCACAACAGCTGCACGTGCGAGGTGGCGACGCCTTGCCCCATCTCCGCGTTGTCGACGTAGAAGCGCACCCGGTCGTCGGGGGTGATGCGCAGCCACGCGTTCGGTGAAAACGCGCCGCCGAGCGCCTGCGTGCCCTGCACGTGCCGGCACCCGTGCAGGACGAAGCCCACCGTCAGCCCACCGCCGGCCAGGGCTGCCACCTTCATGAAGCCACGGCGCGACATCCTGGGGGCGGTCGCGCTCGGGTGGTCGGGCGGCGGGCTCATCGGTCACCGTCGGCATCGTCGCGGCCGGCGGGGGCGACCCGCCGGATGGCGCGCTTCACGCGCTGATACGTGCCACAACGACACAGGTTGCCCGCCATGGCGCCCTGGATCTGTTCATCGGTGGGGGCGGGCGTGACCGTCAGCAGAGCGGCCGCGCTCATGATCTGCCCGCTCTGGCAGTACCCGCACTGCGGCACGTTCTCCTCGACCCACGCGCGCTGCAGCGGGTGCGGCGCGTCGGCGCGCGCGAGCCCCTCGATGGTGGTGATCGCGCGGCCCGCCACCGCCACCACGGGCAGGATGCAGCTGCGCACCGCCTTGCCGTCGAGGTGCACGGTGCAAGCGCCGCACAGCGCCATGCCGCAGCCGAACTTGGTGCCGGTGAGGCCGAGGGTGTCGCGCAGCACCCACAAGAGCGGCGTGTCGGGCTCGACGTCGAGCGTGCATGGGCGGCCGTTGAGGGTGAAGCTCACCACGAGCTCCGTGTACCATGCGGGCGCGGCCGTTCGCGGCGCCGCGGGCGAGCGCAGCGCGCCCCACCGGGGGGCCGCGTGCGTTCCCGGTTGACACCGCGACACCCCCCGCTACAGTCCGCGCGCTTCGCTAGGTCGGCGCACCGCGTCGGCCGGCGATCTCGAGCCGCCTTGACGTAGGCAGCGCGGGGAGCGAGACGGACCGCCCGCCTGGAGACAGGACCGTGGATGGGGCCGCCTCGCGGGCCGGTTTCTATTGGCCGTGTGATGCGCGCGCCGTGAGGCGCCGAAGAGAGGACCGAGGGAATGCCGACGATCAACCAGCTCGTGCGCAAGGGGCGCCAGCAACTCGTCGAGAAGAGCAAGTCGCCGCACCTGAAGGCGTGCCCGCAGAAGCGCGGCGTGTGCACCCGCGTGTACACGACCACGCCGAAGAAGCCGA
>CAZONM010000414.1:0-5064 GCA_964580865.1 uncultured Myxococcales bacterium
CGCGTTCTCCTGCGCGTGCTCACGCGCGGCCGGGCGGGCGCCCGAACGCCCCTCGATGGTGCAGCCGCGCTCCACCAGCAACGTCTGGCGCGTGCACGCGAGCGCACTGGCGCGCGGCGGCGGCGGTGGCGGTAGCGCCTGCGCGGCGCTGTGCGCCGTCAGGACGAGGGCGATGAGGTGCATGGTGCTCCCGGCGCCAGGAGCACAGCAGGCGCCGTGCCATCAGCCGGCGGGCGCGTGGGGCCGCGCAGGACGATGGCGTTTGTGCATTATGGGCAGGTAGGTGCTCAAAATGCCCGCCAGGGTCGCGTGCGCCCCACGCCAGGGCCAACGGCTGGCGTGGCTCCGCGCTTCCCGGGCGGTGGCTCGGCCAGGCGATGCTCGTGACGTCGGCTTGGGCCCCGCTGTGCGTGTGGCCGAGGACCCGCAGGCCGCTGAGCGCGGCCCGCTCGATCCGCAGGCCGAGCACCCGACGGCCGAGTTCCGACGAGGCCTTGCTCGATGGCGGCGTCAGGCGACCGGGCGCCGGACCCCCGTCAGGCCCGCGCCCCGCGCGGCGTGCCACCGTGCGCGTCCGTGGGCGGCACCACGTCGTGCTCGAGCGCGGCCTCGAGCACCTGGCGCATGTCCGAGCACAGCACGATCTCGAGGCTGCCCCGGACCTCGGCCGGCACCTCGTCGAGGTCGCGGGCGTTCTTCTCGGGCAAGAGCACGCGCGTGACGCCCGCGCGGTGCGCGGCCAACAGCTTCGACTTGATGCCGCCCACGGGCAAGACGCGGCCGCGCAGCGTGGCCTCGCCGGTCATGGCGGTGTCGGGCCGCACCCGCCGCCCGGTCAAGAGCGACACCAGGGCCGTGAACATGGTGACGCCCGCCGACGGACCGTCCTTCGGCACCGCGCCCGCCGGGATGTGGATGTGCACGTCGCTCTCGGCGAGGAACTTCGGGTCGACGCCGAGCGCGTCGGCGTTGCTCCTCACGTAGGTGAGCGCGGCGTTGGCCGACTCCTTCATCACGTCGCCGAGCTGGCCCGTGATCTGGATGCTGCCCTTGCCCGGCATGCGGCTGGTCTCGATGAACAGGATGTCGCCGCCCACGGGCGTCCACGCGAGGCCAATGGCCACGCCGGGCAACATGGTGCGCTCGGCGCGCTCATCGAAGAACTTGGGCTTGCCGAGCATGTCCTTGAGCTGCGCGGGTGTCACCATGAGCGGCGCCAGCTTCCGATCGACGGCGCGCGCCACCTGCAGCGCCACGTTGCGACACAGGCGCGTGATCTCGCGCTGCAGCTGCCGCACGCCGGCCTCGCGCGTGTAGCCGGCGATGATCTCGGTCAGCGCCAGGTCGGTCACCTGCAGCTGCGTGGCGTCGAGCCCGTGCTCCTTCAGCTTCTTGGGGATCAGGTGCTTGGTGGCGATGCCGAGCTTCTCGTCGTGCGTGTAGCCCTGGATCTCGATGAGCTCCAGACGATCGCGCAGCGCGGGCGAGAGCGTGCTGACGTCGTTGGCCGTGCACAGGAACAGCACCTCCGAGAGATCGAAGGGCAGCTCCAGGTAGTGGTCGGTGAAGGTGTGGTTCTGCTCGGGGTCGAGCACCTCGAGGAGCGCGGCCTCGGGATCGCCCGCCCAGCCCTTGCCGAGCTTGTCGATCTCGTCGAGCAGGAACACCGGGTTCTTCGCCCCGGCCTTCTTGAGCGCCGACACGATGCGGCCCGGGATGGCGCCCACGTAGGTCCGTCGGTGGCCGCGCACCTCGGCCTCGTCGCGCACGCCGCCAAACGAGATGCGCTGGAAGGGCCGGCCGAGCGCGTCGGCCACGCTCTGACCCAGGCTCGTCTTGCCCACGCCGGGCGGACCCACCAGGCACAAGATGGTCGCCTTGGCGGTGCCCGTCATCTGCAGCACCGCCAGGTGCTCGAGGATGCGCTTCTTCGGCTCGTCGAGGCCCGTGTGATCGTCGTCGAGCTTCCGCTGCACGTCGTCGATGGAGCCCTTCTCCTCCACCTTCACCTTCCAGGGCAGGTCGAGGATCCACTCGAGGTAGTTCCGGATCACGCCCTGCTCGGGGCCGCTCGCCTGGCCTTGCAGGCGGCTCATCTCGCGCTCGGCGACCTTGCGCACCTCGTCGGGCAGGTCGGCCTGCTCCAGGCGCTCTTTGAGCCGCTCGACGTCGTTGTCGGGGCCGCCGCTCGGGTTCAGCTCCTTTTGGATCGCCTTGAGCTGCTCGCGCAGGATGGCCTCGCGCTGCGTCTTGTGGAATTCCTTGCGCACCTCGTTGTCGATGCGCTCGCGCACCTCGCCCTGCGCCTTCAGCTCGGCCACCAGGCGCATGACCACGCGCAGCCGCTCGACCACGTCGAGCGCCAGCAGCACGGCCACCTCCTTTTGCACCGGCAGGCCCAGCGTGGCGGCGGTGCGATCGGCGAGCGCGCTCGGGTCGTCCTCGTCACCGAGGGCCTCGATGGTGCGGGCCAGCGGCCCCTGCGCCTTGTCCTCGAGCTCCTTGAGCTCGGCCTTGAGCGCCAGCACCAGGTCGTGCAGCTCGTGCTCGTCGGAGACGACGTCGCGCAGCTCCTCGACCTGCGCGGTCAGGTAGGGCGCGCGCTTGACCAGGTCGAGCACCTTGACGCGCGCCACGCCCTCGAGCGTGACCTGATAGCCGCGCGGCAGGCGCTGCACGCGACGCACGCGCGCCACCACGGCGATGGCCTGCACGTCGGCCAGCGTGGGCTCCACCACGGCGGCGTCTTTCTGCACCCCCACCACGACCTCGGCGCCGGTCTCTATGGTGGTCACCAGGGCCACCGACGTGGTGCGGCCCACGGGGATGGTGGCGGTGGCGGCGGGCAACAGCACGCCGTCGCGCAGGGGCAAGAAGGGTAGGGTGCGGGTCTTCATGGTCGGCTCCAGCTCGCGCCGCCGACGGCGGACGCGGGGTAGCTCCCAACGCGGGAGCGTGCGGCACAGCGCGCGCACCTGGGGAGGGTAGGAACCGGCCGCCGCCGGACAAGGGTGAGCGTCCGCGCGGTCAGCGCTCGGTCGCGGTCAGCGCGGCGCTCTCCGACTGCAGCCACAGGCTCCCCAGCGCCCACGTCGACAGCGCCAGCGTGGCGATGGCGAGCACGAGGGGCTTCCAGAACGAGGGCGCGGGGGTAGCGGCGGGGGGCGTGGGGGCGGTCTGCACCGGCGGGCTCCTGATGGCGTCGGCCTACGCTACGTGGAGCCCGCGTCCGGCCGCAAGAATTCCCACCCAAACGGCACCCGACTCCCCGCTCGGCTCCCCACCCGAAAAAAAATCCTCACGCGTGGCAAGCTAGCGCCCGCGTGGGCAGGCACGGCGCAGATCAGACCGAGGTCCTTGGGGGCGGCGACCCCAAACGGCAGCCCCGCCTTGGCCGCTATCGGCTCGAGCGGCGCATCGGCCAGGGGGGCATGGCCGAGGTCTTCCTCGCGCGCGCCGAGGGCCCCGGCGGCTTCGAGAAGCAGGTCGTCATCAAGCGCATCCGGCCGCAGCTCGTGAACAACGAGCGCTTCGTCGACATGTTCTTGCGCGAGGGCCGGCTGCTCGCGGGCCTCGACCACCCGAACATCGTGCGCGTCTTCGAGCTCGACGAGGCGCAGGGCGAGTACTTCCTGGCCCTCGAGTACCTGGACGGCCTCTCGCTGCGCGAGCTGATGGAGCGCCACTGGCACGCGGGCAAGACCGTGCCGCTCGAGCCCGTGCTGCGCATCTTCGCCGAGGCAGCGCTCGGCCTGGCGCATGCCCACGGGCTCAAGGAGCCCGGCGGCGCGCCCGCCAACCTGGTGCACCGAGACGTCAGCCCCGACAACCTGTTCGTCACCACCACCTCGATCACCAAGGTGCTCGACTTCGGCATCGCCAAGCGCGAGGGCCTCGACGTGCTCACGCAGACCGGTGAGCTCAAGGGCAAGATCCAGTTCATGTCGCCCGAGGCCTTGCGCGGCGACTCGCTCGACGCGCGCGCCGACCTGTGGTCGTTCGGCATCACCATGTACTGGGCATGCGCCGGGCGTCGGCCCTTCGACGGCGTCACCGACGTGCACACCATCAAGGGCATCCTGGAGGATCCGCCGACGCCGCTGCGCCAGCACAACACCAAGCTGCCGCATGCGGTGGAAGACCTCGTGCTCTCGTGCTTGGAGAAGGACCGCGCCCGTCGCGCCAAGAGCGCGGCGCTGCTGCACGAGACGCTGAGCGCGCTGCTCATGGACCTGCCGCGCGGCGCGCCCACGCCGGCCGACCTGGTGGCCGCGGCGCGCCAGTTGCCGGCGGTGGAGCACGAGATCACGCCGCGCACGGCCGCGGTGGCACCCACGGTGCATTGGCCCGATCGCACCATGCCCGTGGCCGTGGGCTCGTCGGGCGGGTCCTCGTCGCTCATCGGCGCGCGAGGCAAGAACGCCGTGCCGCTGCCCGAGGGGTCGGCGCCGGAGCCGGGCACCGAGGGGCCCACCAAGATCGGCCGCAAGTTCCAGTCGAGCGTGCCGCCCACGGACAAGGTCAGGGGCAAAGGCGCGCACGCTGCCATCGACGAGCGCGCGCCCGTGACCGGTGAGTTCGAGGGGGCCACCGATCTGGTGCCCGCCTCGTCGCTCCACACCACCGACGAGCACCGGCGCGTCATGGTGAGCACCGATCACTCCGACGAGGCGCTCGGCGCCACCGGGCCGCTGCGCCTCGAGCCCGAGGGCGCGGTGCAGCAGGGGTTCCAGCCGCCCTCGGACCCCGTCATCGACGTGGAGCGCGAGGCACGCTCGGGCCCCACGGCGCCGGCGCGCGGGGTGTCGCCCAACGCGCCCACGCTGCCGCACGTGGACCTCGCGTCCGTGGCGGCGGGCGAGCACGACATCCATGACCAGCACACCCAGGCGCTGGTCGCGCTGCCGTCGTTCCCGGAGCTTGCCGACGTCGAGATCCCGGCGCCGCGACCTGCGCGCGCGCTGCCCGTGGTGGCCGGCGTGCTGACGGCCCTGGTGCTCGTGCTGGGCGCCTTGCACCTCACGGGCCGCCTCGAGCCCGTGCTCGCCGGCCTGCGGGCCCGCG
>CAZONM010000415.1:0-5055 GCA_964580865.1 uncultured Myxococcales bacterium
GCTGCACCGGCGGCCGCCGGCGCTGCCGCCAGCTCGCTGCCGGGGATGTGCGCCGCCGCCTCGTCGAGGTGCGTGTCGCGCCGCGCCACGCGGTGCGCCCGGCCGCTGTCGTCGACGTCGATGCTGGAGCGGAGGTCATCGCCCGCGCGGCGCAGCTCGCGCATCCCCTTGGCGATGGTGCGCGCGATCTCCGGTAGCTTCTGCGGCCCGAACACCAGCAAGGCGACAGCGAGGATGATGATCAGCTCGCTCATGCCGATGCCGAACACACGCGCCTCCGTCGTCGACGAAGGTACGCTCTGCGTCGGCATCGCGCAACGGCGCCGGTGGACCCCCCGTGCGCGCGGGCCGGGTCCGCGGAGCGGGGCCGAACGCGCCGCGGAGGGGCGCGTCGGGCAGGTCGCCCACGGCACCTACGCGCTTGGCGCCGGCCCGCCGCGCGGTAGCCGCACCCGGAACGTGGTGCCGCGGCCGACGCCGCTGACGACATCGATGCGACCGCAGTGCGCCTCGACGATGCGCTTGGCGACGCTGAGCCCGAGCCCCACGCCGGGCGCCGTCTCGCGCGCCACGCGCGCCCGGTGGAACGGCTCGAACAGGAACTGCACCTCCTCTGGGGCGATGCCGATGCCGCGGTCGACCACCGCGAGCACCACCTCGCCGTCCTGCTCGCTCACCGTGACGTCCACCTCCGAGCCCTCGGGCGAGTACTTGATGGCGTTGCTCACCAAGTTGTTGAGGACCTGCTCGATGCGCATGGGATCGCAGCGCGTGGGCACGGCGCGCTCGGGCAGCGTCAGTCGCAGTTGGTGGCTGCCGTTTGGCTGAAATACCTCCACCACGTCACGCGCCAGCTCACGTGCGTCGCGCTCCTCGAGGCGCAGCTCGAGCTGACCGGCCTCGATGCGCGCGGCGTCGAGCATGTCACCCACCATGCGCGTCATCTGCACCACCTGGCGGCGCGTCATCTGGGCAGCCTTGTGGAAGCGCTCGTCGGCGCGGTCGGCGTAGGCCTTGTCCGCCAGCGCCGCTGCCATCTTCATGGAGGCGAGCGGGTTCCTCAGGTCGTGCACCACGCCGGCGACGAAGGCGAGCTGCCGTTGGCGCTGCTGCTCGAGCGACGTGGCCAGCTCGCGCGCTCGCTCCTGGTTGCCCTTGACCTTCTGCTGCATGTCCTCGAAGCGACGCCACAGCTCGTCGATCTCCGAGCCAACCGAGGCGGTGTGCGGTCGCACCACGTCGGACGCGTCGCCGACGACGCCGTCGGCCGCCGAGATGCGGGACATCTCGCGCGACAGCTCGCCGATGGGCCGGGTCACCACCCGGCGCGCGCCCCACACCATGAGCGCGGTCAGGAGCACGCTGAGGCCGATGCCACCGAGCAGGAGCAGCCGCTGGTCGCGCTGCGCTTGGTGCCAGGGCTCGGCGATCGGGATCTGCACCTCCACGGCGCCGAGCACGTCGTTGATGCGGACGTCGCGCCGCGGGCTGTCGGGGTGCTTGTTGTGACACTCGACGCAGCTCGGGTGCACCGCGCGATCGGCGATCCAGTACCGCATGACGTCGACACCGTCGACCACGTCGCGGCGGCGCACGCTGGTGGTGTTGGCGCGCGCGAGCTCGTCGAACGCGTCGCGCTGCGTGGCGTCGTTGAGCCCGCTACGTGCGTTGATGGGCCACGGGCTCACCAAGCGAATGCGGTACGGCCCGCCGCGCCGCGACACGCCCTCGGTCACCTCGCGCAGGAAGGTGGCGGGCAGGGGAAACGCGTTGTTGACGTCGTGGTAGCCGGCCACCACGGGCACGCCCAGCGCCTCGAGCCGCGGCACCACGACCGACGCGTAGTACTCGCGGTCGGCGGCCACCTGGGTGAACACCGCGGCGGCCGTGGCGTCGACCTGCTGCTCGAGCAGCGCGATGCGCTGGCGCCCGGGGAAGTAGCCCGCCACGAGCATGACGAAGACCAGGAGGAGCGGGCCTACCAGGCCCACCAGCCGAACGCTGACGGACAGCCGCTGCTCCATGCCACCACGCTACGCCGGCGCGTGGCATGCGGGTAGATCAGCGTGCGCGGGAGCGCTCGAGGATCTCGATTTGCCGGAACTGCGCCGAGCGCAACTGCTCGACCGCGCCCAGGAGCTGTTCGCTCCCGCGCGCCTGCTCGCTCTGTGCCTGGTGCAATTGGCGCACCATCTCGTTGATGTGCTCGATGGAGGTGGAGATCTGCTTGCTCCCCTTCGACTGCTCTTGGCTCGAGAGCTCGACCTGCTGGGACAGGCCCTTCATGCGCTCGGTGCTGCGCATGATCTGCTCGCTCCCGCGCGCCTGCTCGGCGGTGGCGGCGGCCACCTGTTGCACGGTGCGCGCGATGCGATCGACGGCGTCGGCGACGACCTTGGAGCCCTTCGACTGCTCCACGGTGGCCATGGCGATGGCGCGCACCATCTCGGTGGCCTTGCCCGCGGAGCCGACGATCTCGGTGAGCGCGCTCTCGGCGGCGCGTGACAGGTTCACGCCGGCCTCGACGCTGCGCTCGCCGCGCGAGATGGCGGCCACGGCGTTGCGCGACTCCTCTTGCACGGCGCGGATCAGCTCGGCGATCTCCTTGGTGGACGCGCCGGTGCGCTCGGCGAGCTCCTTGATCTCGTCGGCCACCACGGCGAAGCCGCGGCCCTGCTCGCCGGCCTGCGCCGCGATGATGGCCGCGTTGAGCGCCAAGAGGTTGGTCTGCTCGGCGACGTCGTCGATGACGTTGAGGATGTTGCCGATGGCGGCGGTGCGCTCGCCGAGCTGACGAATGACGTCGCCGGCGGTGCGCGAGCTTTGGCGGATCTCGTCGATACCGAACAGCGTGCGCTTGACCGCGTCGGCGCCGCGCTCGGCGTCGCGGATGACGTCCTCCGACAGGCGCGCGGTGGCGGTGGCGTTCTCTTCCACGTGGCCGATGGACGCCTCCATCTGGTTCATCGACGTGGAGGTCTGCTCGGCGGCCAGCGCCAGATCCTCGATGTTCTTGGCCACCTCCTTGATGGAGTAGATCATCTCCTCGATGGAGGCGGCGGTCTCCTCGATGGCGTTGGCCAGCTCGCCGATGCTGTCGGTCATCTCCTGGCTGATCGCGTTCATCTCCACGATGGAGCTGCCCGACTCCTCCGCGGAGACCGCCAGGCTGTCGACGCTGGCCGCGATGGTGCGGATGGTGGCGGCCATCTGGGCCATGGCCGCGCTGGTGTCGTCGAGCGAGTTGCCTTGGCTCTTGGCCTGCACCTCCGCGTCGGCCAGCAGCCGGCGCACATCGGCGCCGTCGCCACGCGGCTCGGGCCCGCCGGCGCCGGCGGGCTGGGGCGGCAGGGTACGCCCGGCGAGCAGCGCGATGGCGCGGGCCACGGCGTGCTGGTCGGCGTCGAGGTCTGGGGGGAACGGCGCGTCGGCGCGCTGCAGCACGGCCTCGGCATAGCGCGTCAGCGGGGCCAGGGGCGGTCCGCCCACGGTCACGAGGGCGCGCGCCGCCACGAAGGCGGCGGCGCCCACCGCAAGCACGGCGGCCCACGCGGGCGCGCCCAGGGCGACCACCACCACGGCCACGATCCCGGTGACGACCGCGATGACGCCGGCCCGGATGTTCGGTGAGGACAACACGTCGCGTTCCACGCGCCTCGTGTAGCACGACTCCCCGAGTGAAGTCGTCTCGCGCTTGCGATGAGGCCGGAGGATCGCCAACATCTGCCGGTGGCGACCATCATCGTCGAGGACTGCAACGGCTGTGGCGCTTGCGTGGCGGTGTGCCCGAACCGGGCCATCAGGGCGGGTGAGCAGATCCACGTGATCGATCCCCGACGTTGCACCGAGTGCGTGGGCTTCTTCGACGAAGAGCAGTGCGCGAAGGTCTGTCCGGTGGACGCGTGCCTCCCCGACCCCGATCGCGAGGAGAGCGAGGCGACGCTCTTGGCGCGGGCGCGGGCGCTGCACCCGAAGCGGCAGTTCCCCGACCCGCCCCCATCGCGCTTCCGGCGCTGACCGTGGTCCGCGCGCCCGCCAGACAGATCGGGCGCCGGCCTGCCGCGGCGCGTCGCCGCGCGCCGAGCCCGCACGAGCGCACCCCGCGCGGTGACCGAATGTTTCCGGGCGCCCGCGGGTGCGGTGCCGCGCCCCACGGCGCACTACCCTCGCTCCCATGACCGCCGTGCGCGTGCTCCTGGTGGAAGACGACGAGCGCCTGGCGCAGCTCACAGCCCGCTACCTCGAGGTGCACGACGTGCTGACGACGGTGGCCGGCGACGGGCCCGCGGGCCTCGCGCTGGCGCTGGCGCAGCCCTTCGACGTCGTGCTGCTCGACGTCATGCTGCCGGGCAAGAGCGGGCTCGAGGTGTGTCGGGCGCTGCGCGAGCGCAGCGACGTGCCCATCATCATGCTGACGGCCCGCGGGGAAGAGGCCGACCGCGTGCTCGGCCTCGAGCTTGGCGCCGATGACTACGTGCCCAAGCCCTTCTCTTCGCGCGAGCTGCTGGCGCGCATCCACGCGCAGGTGCGGCGAGCGCGGCGCCTGGTGGGCCCCGCGGCGGGCGCGCCCATCCGCGTGGGGCGCCTCGTGGTCGACGCCGCCACGCTCTCGGCCACGCTCGACGGCGCGCCGGTCACGCTCACGGCCTACGAGCACCAGCTGCTGCGCGCTTTCGCAGAGCGAGCGGGGCGCGTGCTCTCGCGCGAGCAGCTCCTCGAGATCGTCAAGGGCGACGCCAGCGAGGTCTTCGACCGCGCCATCGACGTGCGCATCTCGCGCTTGCGCCAGAAGCTCGGCGACGACCCCAAACAGCCGCGCCTGCTCAAGACCGTGCGTGGCCTCGGCTACGTGCTGGTCGCCGACGACGGCGCCGGCCCCGGCGAGGGCGGTGCCCCGTGAGGATCACGTTGGCGGCGCGCATCTACGCGGTGTCGCTGGTGGCCGTGGCGCTGTGCGCGGCGGCGCTGTCGGCGGCGGCCTGGGCGACGTTCGGCCCGCCGCCACCACCGCCGTGGCGGCACGGTCCTCCGCCGCCCGACTTCCGCCCCCCGCCG
>CAZONM010000416.1:0-5018 GCA_964580865.1 uncultured Myxococcales bacterium
GTCGGGCGCGCCGCGCTCGCGCTCTTCTGCCTGTTCGTGGCGGGCGAGGAGCTCTCGTGGGGCCAGCGCGTTTTCGGCTTCAAGCCGCCCGACGCGTTCCTCGAGCGCAACTTCCAGCAGGAGCTCAACCTGCACAACGTGCTCATGGACGAGTCGGGGCTCGGCTTCGCCCTCGAGTCCAAGCACGTGGTGGCGTTCCTCGCCGTCGCGTTCGGGGTGGCGCTGCCGCTGTTGGTGCGCTGGCGCCCGCTGGCCGGCGCCCGCGCGCTCGCGCCGCCCCTGGCGCTCCTGCCGGCCGCGCTCGTGGTGCTCGCCGCCGAGCTCAGCTACCCCGTCGAGCTCACGGGCGAGGGCGCCGAGCTCCTGCTCGGCCTCCTGCTGCTTTCCGCCGTGGCCCTCGAGGGGTACCCGGCCGCCGGCCCCGTGGGCCTCGCCCTCGCGGCACCCCTGGTGCTCGGTGTGGTGGTGGCTCCCGTGGTGGCGCGCGTCATGTACGGCGATGACCAGCAGGGCAGCGCCCAAGCGCGCGCCGAGCTCGAGCTCTTGCGGGCCGATGTCACCGGGGGCGGCGCCACCGCGCGCCTCCTGCGCAAGGGGTCGATCCACAAGCGCGTGTTCACGGCCGCGCGCGACGAGTACCTGGCGCTCTCGGGCCGCTCGTTCCTCGAAGGAGCGCGCACCGCGGCCGAGGGCGGCCCCGGCGACCCGCGCACGGATCGGCGCGGGTACTTCCTCGACCCGTGGAACACGCCGTACTGGGTGACGTGGAGCAAGAAGACGGGCCGGGTGGCGCTGTACTCCTTTGGGCCCAACCGCCGCCGCGACACCGAGGTGCGCGAGCGCGACCAGGCCGCGGGCGACGACGTGATGGTCGTGTTCCCGCTGGCGGGCCCGGACAATGCGGGCGCGCCCGCGGGCGGCCCGCACGGAAGTCCCTGATCTGCCCAGAGGATTGCGTTGGCGTGCGACGACCGTAGAAGACCCTGCAAACGGAGGACGACATGCGGAGCTTCTTGGTGACGATGGTCCTGTCGGCGATGGCGGCGCTGGTAGCGGTGGCCTGCGCTCCGCAGGGGAGCGTGCGCACCTGCTACCGAACGGCCACGGGCCTGACCTGCTCGACGTCGACGGGGGCGCTCGAGGACGCCGACGTCGACGGCGACGGCGCCACCGACACCGCGCTGTGCCACGACGGCGATGGCGACGACCCCGACGACGAAGATGACCTGGACAGCGACGCCGACTCCGACGCCACCGGCAGCGACGACAGCGACGATGACGGCGTGCCCAACGGCGAAGACTGCGACGGCGACGACGGCACCGCCGGCGGCGACGACGACGACAGCGACGGCGACTCGGACTCCGACGCCGATGACGACTCGGACGCCGACACCGACAGCGACGCCGACTCGGATCAGGACACCGAGGGGAGCGACGACGACGCCGACGACGAGTCCGAGGACGACGACGACGCGGAGGACGAGGACGAGTCCGACGACTGACGAGTCCGACGACTGACGAGTCCGACGACTGACGAGTCCGACGACTGACGAGTCCGACGACTGACGACCGACGCGCGCATCGCGAGCGAGCGGCGACCACCCCCGCGCCTGGGCGCGGTGGTGGTCGTTCGCGCATGGTGGCGCCGGTGCGCGCGGGGGCGGCTCAGAACACCAGCGCGCGGGTGAACCACGCTGCGGCCAGCAGGCCCGCCAGGTCGCCGATGAGCCCCGCCCACAGCCCGTGGCGGATGCGCTTGACGCCGACGGAGCCGAAGTACACGGCCAGGATGTAGAAGGTGGTGTCGGCCGCCCCCGACATCACCGCCGCCGTGGTGGCGGGCAGGCTGTCGGCGCCGTGGGCCTTCATCAGCTCCACCATGACGCCGTCGGCGCCGCTGCCCGACAGCGGGCGCACCAGCATCATCGGCAAGGTCTCGGCCGGCACGCCCACCAGGCCGAGCACCGGGGCGAGGGCGCGCGACACCAGGTCGAGGAGCCCCGCGCTGCGCACCATGCCCACGGCCACCAGCACCGCCACCAGGTACGGGATGATGCGCACGGCGACCTCGAACCCCTCCTTGGCGCCCTCGACGAACACCTCGTAGACCTTGACGCCGCGGGCCGCGCCGATGAGCGCCACCAGCGCGATGATCACGGGGATGGCGCCGCCCGCGACCGCGTCGGCGAAGGCGCGAAAGGTGCTCACGGGCCACCTCCGTCGTCGACGGTGGGCGCGGGCTCGAGCGGGAAGCGCCGCTGCAAGAGGCGCGCGGCCACGAAGGCCACGGTCATGCCGCACGCGGTGGCCAGGATGGTGGGCAGGACGATGTTGGTGGCGTCGGAGGAGCCATTCTCGAGCCGCAGCGCGATGGTGCGCGCGGGGATGAGCGTGATGTGCGTGGTGTTGAGCGCCAGGAACAGCACCATGGCGTTGCTGGCGGTGTCCTTGCGCGGGTTCAGCTCCTGCAGGTGCTTCATGGCCTCGAGCCCCAGCGGCGTGGCGGCGTTGCCGAGCCCCAGGAGGTTGGCCGACATGTTCATGACGATGGCGCCCATGGCCGGGTGCTCCGCTGGCACCTCGGGGAACAGGCGCACCAGCACCGGCCGCAGCGCGCGCGCCAACAAGGCCACCAGGCCCGCCTGCTCGGCCACCCGCATCACGCCCATCCACAGCGCCAGCACACCCGTGAGCCCCAGCGCGAGCTTGGCGGCGTCGGCGGCGGCGTCGAGCGACTTGTGCGTCAGCGAGCGCAGCGCCGGCTCGCCGCCGGCGCCGAACACCTGCTCCGCGAGGCCGCCGGGCATGGCGTCGCGCGCCAGCCCCACGGCCACCGCGGCGACGAGGAGCGCGACGAAGACGCGGTTCATGGCGCAAGGCTAGTCGCCGCGATCGGGGCTCCCAAGTTTTCGTCAGCGCGCCCCGCGGTCGCCGGGCGCTCAATTGACCGCCGACCGTGCCGGTGGGAGAACGGCGTCGTGAAGCTCCGCATCGGTGTCGGTGCCGCCCTGTTCGCCGTCGGGCTCGCGCTCGCTGGCGTCGCGCTCGCGCAGCGCGGCGCGCCGTGGGGTTTCCGCGGCCACGCGGGCGCGCTCAGCGAGGCCACGCACAACGTGGAGCTGGTGCCGTCGAGCGCGCGCGTCGAGCGCGACGGCTTGGATGACGCCCTCCTGCCGCGCGCGCCCGGCACCTTCCTCGACGTGGGCGACGCGGTGCGCGTGGGCGTGCACAGCGAGGCGCGCGTGGTGCTGCCCGGCGGTACGCTCGTGTTCGGCGACGGCACGCGCGCGGCGCTCACGGCCAAGGGCGCGCGCGTCGAGCAGGGCACGCTCGACGTCACCGTGACCGCCGGCGCGCCACCACTCGAGGTGGAGGTGCCGGCGCCCGCGGCCAAGCTCACGCTCCACGGCGCCGACGTCGACGGCGCGTTCCGCGTGCTGACCGACGGCAAGCACGAGCTGCGCGTAGTGGTGCGCGCCGGCAGCATGGACGCGGCCACCGGCGTGGGCGCGCAGACGGTGACGGCGGGCAAGCTCTTGGCGGTGGGCGCCGACGGCGTGCCCAACGTCGGCGATCCCCCCACGAGCCTGGCGATCACCGCCACGTGCGCCGACCGGCGCGTCACCGTGCAGGCGCCGCCGGCCACCCAGCTCTACGTCGACGGCGCGCTCCACTTCCCCGACGGCGGCGCGGTGAGCGTGGCCACCGTCGACGCGCACCCCGAGCGCGCGCACGTGTTCGGGCGCGACGTCGCGGGCAACGTGGCGCCCGTGGCCGAGATCGCCTGCTCGTCGTCGCCGTCGCCGCCCAAGGCGCCGTGAGCGGACCATGAGCGGCCGCGGTCCCCGTCGTCCCGACGGCTTCATCCAGAAGGGCAACGATCGCTACGATCGCCACGACGCGCTCTACCGCAAGGCCAAGAAGGAGGGCTTCGCGGCGCGCTCGGTCTACAAGCTCGAGGAGATCGACCGCGAGTGCAAGCTGCTGCGCCCGCGCGATCGCGTGCTCGACCTCGGCTGCGCGCCCGGCTCGTGGCTGCAGTACGTCGACCAGAAGGTCACGCACGGCGCGGCCGTGGGCATCGACCTGTTGCCCACGCGCGTGGGGCTCTCGGGCAAGGTGCGCGTGCTGCAAGGTGACGCGTTCGAGACCTCGCTCGAGGAGCTGACCGGCACGCCGCCGGGCGAGGCGCTGCGCCTGTTCGACGTGGTGCTCTCGGACATGGCGCCGAACACCACGGGCATCAAGACCGTCGACCAAGCGCGCAGCCTCGCGCTGTGCGAGCGCGCCCTCGAGGTGGCCGGCCGCGCCCTGGCCCCGGGCGGGCGCATGTGCGTGAAGATCTTCGAGGGCGGCGACATGAAGCAGTTCCTCGACGCGTGCAAGCAGGTGTTTCGCACCGTCAAGGTCAAGCGGCCCAAGGGGACGCGCGCGGGCAGCGTCGAGACCTACGTGGTGGGGCTGGATCGCCTTCCCCCGGCGCGCTGAACGGGGCAGCCTCCCGCCCATGCTGCTCTACGTCGCCGTGCCCGTGCTCCTGTTCGGTCTGCTCATGATGGCGCGCGGCTGGATCTACACGCTGCGCCCCGAGGGCGCGATGGCGCAGAAGCGCAAGCGGCGGAACCTCAAGGTGGGCTTCACCACCGACATGGCGATCTTCGGCCGCAAGGTGCGCCGCCTGGGGCTCATCATCGCGCTCGCCGGCGGCGGCGCCGTCGGCTGGGAGCTGTCGGCGCGGGTCGACGCGGCAGCCGCCGCGCACGGCGCCGACGCCGGTATCGCGCCGTGACGTGGCCGCGTTCTCCTCCTTGACGAGGGCCCGAGCGATGGGCATTGTCGGCGGCGCGCCCAGATAGCTCAGCTGGTAGAGCAGTGGACTGAAAATCCGCGTGTCGCTGGTTCGATTCCGGCTCTGGGCACCAGCCGCCGAATGCCGCCCCGCTTCGCGGGTCGGCAGCGCACAAAGGCCACCCCCTTGGGGTGGCCTTTGTGCTTTCGGCGGCTGGTGCCCAGGGGCA
>CAZONM010000417.1:0-5007 GCA_964580865.1 uncultured Myxococcales bacterium
CGCCGCGCGCTCGCGGGCCCCCACGTCGTCGGGCGGCGCGACGCGCGGCAGCTTGCGCACCACCACGGCGCGCGCGCGGGTCACGTCGTGGCCCGAGACGGCGACGCCCCCGCGCTCGTCGAGCGAGAGGGCGTCGTGGGTATCGAGGTCGATGACGCGGCCGTCGGCGCCCTCACCATCGAGCGCCGCGGCCAGCGCCCGCGCGTGCGCGTCGTCGCCGACGACGAGGACGAGCGGGCGGCGGGCCACGCGGTCCGTCAGCTCTGGGAGACGGCGCCGTTCTTGAAGTTGCCGTCCTTGTCGAGCGTGACGTTCGCCATCCACGCCTGCTCACCGGTGCGCCAGTGGTTGACGTGCAAGGTGGCGCGGAACGTGCCGTTGCCGTCGTCGATGACGCTGACCAGGTCGACGGTGTGCGAGCGCGAGATGCGGTGGCCGCTGCCCTGCCCGGCCTTGTCGGCCAAGGCCCAGATCTCGCCGTACTCGTCGAGCTTCTTCTCGATGCGCTGCGGCACCTTGCCGACCTCGAACCAGCCGCTCTGGAGCTTGCCGTTCTTGTCGACGCTGGCGTGGATCTGGCCCGTGGGGTTCTTGCAGTCGAAGGTGACCTCGAAGCCGTCGCCCACCTTCTTGCCGCCGCGCAGCTCGACGGTGGTGTTCTTGGCGTTCGGCCCCATGTTGCCGATGAGCATGGGGAAGCCGAGGTTGCGCGCGAACTCGTGCGCCGAGCCCTCGAGCTTCTTCTGCAGCGCCTGCGGCAACGCGCCGGGCCTCGGCGGCTTCGTGGTGGCGTCGGTGTAGCTGCCCTTGACGAAGTCGCCGCTGCCGGCCTGCACCAGCGCCGTGATGGTGGCGCGCACGTTCTTGCCGTCCAGGAAGTGGTGCACGTCGAGCTTGATCTCCACCTTGCCGTCGCTGCGCTCGGGGCCGATGGCCTTGAGGCTCACGCCGTCGCTGCGGGAGAGGGGGAAGCTCACGGCCATGGCGTACTCGCGCGCGCGCGCCTGCGCCGTGGTGGCGAGCGGGTGCGCGGCCACGCCGAGCTCGAAGGGCCCGCCCCAGGTCTTGACCGTCTTGCCGTTGCGGCGATCGATGTGCTCGCTCTCGAGGAAGAACTTGGTCTTGCCGTCGAGCTTGTCTTGCTGCGGCGAGCCCACCGCGCCCTGCGCCACGTAGGCCGTGACCTTGGCGCCGTCGACGGGGATGCGGTTCTCGAGCGTCACCGCCTCGTAGCGCACGCCGACCGGCGGGCTGAAGGCGCCGCTGTTCTTGAGCTGCCCGCTGAGGCCGCCGAGCTCCATGGCCAGGCGCAGCTGGTCGACCTGGTTCTTGTGGAAGTTCGTGCCCGGCGTGGGGTCGTCCGCGCGGATCTTGTAGATGACGCGCTGGCCCTCGGGAGGCAGGCGCGGTTCCCACCCGCCATTGCCGACGCCCGGCGGCAGGCTGCGCGCGTTCGGGTCGATCTTGGCGTTCTCGATGGCCTTGCTGAGCGAGTTGATGACGCGCCCAAGCTCGGCGTCGTGGCCGGAGGTGGTCTTCTTGAGCGTGGTGAGCGCCGTGAGCAGCTGCTTGCCGCGGGCGACGTCGAGGCTGTGGGCGCCCTGGGCGTGGACCTGCAGCTCCTTGGTGACGTGGCGGGCTTCGGTGAGCGTGGTCTTGAGCTTGTTGACGGTCATGGGTGTCCTCCGGGTGCCAAGCGTGCGGCACCCGTGCTAGCGCGATCCCCGGCACATTGGCCCGTCAGGGCTTCTTCGGCCCTGTGCTCTTGGTCATGGCGGCCAGGCGGGCCAGGGCCCCCGGCACCGTGCCCTCGGGGCGCACGCCGCCGCCGAGCACGCCCGTGCTGCTCTTTTCCCCGAGGAAACCGGCGAAGGGAGCGGCCCCTGGGCCTTCGTGCACCTGCCGCCACGCCTCCTGCAACGCCGCCACCACGGCCGGCGACGGGGGATTTTTCAGGTACCACGCGTCGAACGCCTCGCGGATCTGCTGGGCGTCCATCTCGTCCTTGATGCCCGCCTGCTCCGAGGCCTTGGCGAACAGGATGAGCGTGGGCTCATCGAGCACGCCCAGGTCCACGGGCAGGTTCACGAGCATCCAGGGGATGACGTGCTCGACGTCGCCCACAGGGTAGCGCAACGCCCCCTGCTCATCGATGAAGACCTTGAGCAGGGTGGAGAAGGCGTCCATGGCGGAGGCCTTCTACCACCGATCCTGCGCGCGGTCTGTGGCCCCGCCTCAGCCCTGCGGGATGAACACGCGCACGTTGCTGCCGCCGCGCGGCCCGCCGCCCCAGTCGGTGCCGTAGGCGCCGCGCGTGATCAGGTTCTGGATGTGGTCGCTCGCTTCCTTGCCGTTGCCGAGCGCCACTGTCACGTGGCCGTAGGGCTTCTGCTCTGACGCGCCCCACACGACGACGGCGCCGCGGGGCAGCTGGTTGAGCTGGTTCGGGCTCACGCTCACTTCCTTGAAGCGCGGGTTCTTCGCGAGCTGCTCGGCCTTCTGGTAGGCGTGCCCGTAGCCGCCCACGCCGAGCTTGTTGAGCACCTTGTTCACGCTCTTGGCGCAGTAGCCCACGGTGTCGGTGTTCCTGGCCTCGCGCTCGGCCTCGTCGGCGATGCGCGACGCGAAGCTGCCGGTGCGCACGCCGCCGAGGTCCACGGCGCCGGGCGCCGAGGGCTCCTCGAACTGGCCCGTGGAGGGCAGGCCGTCGCAGTCCTTGAGCGCGTCGAGCGCGCGGGCGTAGTAGCGATCGCGATCGGCCTTGCCGTTGTAGCCGCCGTTGATGCTCTTGGTGATGCCGTCGAAGTCGCCGCGGTCGGCCTTCTCGTTCAACCCGCGCGAGTTCCAGTACCAGGCAGCGATGCGCGCGGCGTTCTCGAGCGTGCCCGCGCGCTCGGGGTGCTTGACGAAGTCCTCGCCGAGCGCCTTCGAGGCCGCCGTGTAGTTGGCGCGGCCGGTGACCTGGATGAAGCCGCGGCCCTTGAAGCGCTCGCCGTCGCCGGGCTGGGTGTTGCCGAGGTCGCGGCGGCCCTCATAGGCCTTGCCCGACGCGATCTCCTCCATGTACTTGAAGCCGCCCGACTCGTGCGCGAGCTGCGCGATGAACGCGGCCTTGCGCTTGGGGTTGTCGATGCCGGCCTCGGCCATGGCGCGGTTCAGGTGCGGCGCCACCTCGGCCGCGCGCTGCGCGCTCAGGCCGGGCACGATCTTCTGCAGCTGGTCGGGCGTGACGTCGCCCTTGCCGGCCTTCCAGTTGGAGGTGTCGACGGGCTTGGTCTTGCGCGCCTCGGTGGGCGGGATGTCGGCGCCCTGCGAGCCGGCGGGGCGTTGCGTGCCGTGCACCGACCCGCTGCCGCTGCCGGCGCGCGCGCGGCGGTCGTTGTTGAGGCGCGACTCGAGGATGGCGAGCAGCGTCTCGATGTCGAGCTCGCCGGTCTCTTCGAGGCCCGCGGCGCCCTGGAACTGCTTGATGGCGGCCTTGGTCTTCGGGTCGTCGAGCGTCTCGCCCACCTCCAGGCCCATGCCCTTGAGCGCGCCGAGCACGTCGTCGGGCGAGAGCAGGCTGCGCGCGGCCGGATCGCCGGGGTCCACCTCGGGCGTGAGGTCCACGTGGATGCCCACCGACTCGAGCGCGCGCTCGAGGCCGGCGGCGAACGACTGCACGCTGCGCGCCATGGTCGCCTCGCCGCTCTGCGCCCGCTGGCGCGCGGCGAGCTGCTCCTGCAGGTCGGCGCTGGTGAGGCCGCCCTGGCGCATGGAGATCTGCTCGGCCTCGGCCTCCTCCTTGTCCGCGCGGAGGTCGGCGGCGGCGTTCTCCAGCTCCTCGAGGTCGTCGATGCCGCGGAGCTTGGTCGGGATCTTGGTATCGATGCGGGTCACGGGAACCTCGATGGTTGGCCGGCCGGAGCCGGTACGACGGGTGGGTTTTCGGCGCTGATCCCCACCTCGGGCAGACCCGTGGGCGCTTCTACGACGATCGGCGGGGCGCTTTGTGATGGAGGTCGCGGGCGGAGGTGTCCGTCCATGTCGTCCCGTGTGGGTGGATGTACCCGCGGCACCGACAGGTTCCGCGCGTCGTCACTCCACCGGCGCGGTCGACGCGATGAACAGCTCACCCAGCTGCGCCGCTCATCACGCGAAGGCATGCCCGTCGCGTCAAGGCAGCGCGCCGTCGCTGCAGTCCATGTCGCAAATGCCGAGCAGGTCGTCGAGGCCGTCGGGGGCGCCGCCCTGCGGGGTCTCGAAGTGCTTGGGGCCACCGTACCAGTTGGTGTCGGCGCCCCGGAGCACGTCCGGTGAGACCACCTGCACCGCGTACCGCGCGGTTCCGTCGGCGTTGGCCGCGAGGTCGAGTGGTACCCGAAGGCGCATCGCGGGAGACGCGACGCCGAGCATGACACCGCAGCGTTCGTAGGGCATCTCCGGAAACGACTGCACGCAGGGCGGCGGGTAGCCAACGCACTCGTAGGTGTCTGTCGCGACCATCACCATCAGACCACCCCAGAGTAATTGCGCGCTCGTATTGGGGGGATCCGTGCTGTCCGCAGCCACCGCATAGGGGGGGAACGTGTTGTGCTCGAAGAGCACGACGACGACCTCGGACGCCGGCGCCAGCCGAAACGGCGCAGCCAAGAAGCGCAAGTCGATGACCACGTCGTCGCCCTCGATGCGCGACCAACCCGCGAGCAGGTCACCTGACGGCTCCGGCCGGTCGGGCACGGGCGCGCAGAAGTCCTCGTCGCCCTCGCACGCGAAGGGCACGATCGGGTTGTCGTCGAAGACGCAGGTGGGGCCGGCGTCGGCGGGCGGGCCGGCGTCCTCGACCGGCGGGCCCGCGTCGTACTGTGGTAGGTCGAAGTCTGGCCGCGTGCCGGCGTCGGGGGCTGAGCCGGCGTCACTCGCGCCGGCGTCCGGGGCTGAGCCGGCGTCGCTCGCGCCGGCGTCGTCGCGCGCGACCGGCTCCACCGGGTCGCACGCGCTCGCCGCGGCGAGGGCCACCATGAGCAC
>CAZONM010000418.1:0-5004 GCA_964580865.1 uncultured Myxococcales bacterium
GGGCGCTCGAGCGAGCCGCGCGGCTTGCCCGCGCGCGCGCGCACCTCGTCGAGGGCGAGGCGCACGACCTCCTGGTAGCTGCCGCCGAGCGCGCTCACGACGCCGAGCTCCTTGGCCTCGCGGGCGCTCAGCCGCTTGCCGCACGCGAGCATGTCGTGCAGCACGGGCGCGGCGCTCGGCCAGCGGCGATAGGGCACCACGAGCCCGCCGATGCCGGGCGCGATGCCGAGCGTCACCTCGGGCAACTGCAAGCTCGCGCCTTGGTGCGCCACCAGCGACGTGCAGCGCAGCGCCAGCTCGAGCCCGCCGCCGAGCGCCATGCCGTTGAGCGCGGCCACCACGGGCTTGTCCATGCGATCGAGGTGCAAGAGGAGCCGCGAGCACTCGCGCGCGAAGCCGGCGGCGGCCTCGGCGTCGCCGAGCGTCTCGCCCAGGCGCCCGATGTCGGCGCCCGCGCAGAAGGCGCGCTCGCCGTAGCCCACGAGCACGAAGCCGAGCACCGTGGGGTCGCCCTCATGGGCCTTGATGAGCGCCAGGATCTCGTCGGTCATCTCGTCGTCGAGCGCGTTGAGCGCCTGCGGGCGGCGCAGCGTGATGACGCCCACGCCGTCGACCACGTCCATCAGCACCTTGCGCGAGAAGCGCTGGTACTCGGAGAGCGCGCGCTTCGGCTGCGGCATGCCCGGCCGCTCGCGCGCGAAGCGCTCGAGGACGCGGCCGGTCTCCACGTCGCCGAGCTCGCGCATGAGCTCGAGCGGGCCCTTCTTGAACCCGAGCCCGAGCACGCAGCCGAGGTCGAGGTCGGCGGGGGCGCCGATGCCGCGATCGAGGATGTCGACGGTCTGCGAGAACAACACGCCGAGCAAACGATCGCGCACGCGCGCGGCCACGTCGTCGGCAACGGGCACGCTCCGCCCGGGCGCCACCGTGTGCCACTCGCGCACCGACTCGAACACGCGCGCCGGCCGATAGGCGGGCCCCTCCTCCATCTGCAGCGTGTTGGTCTCCACGATGATGGGGTTGCCGTGCGCCAGGTTCAGCACCTCGAAGGGCCCGGCGTGCACGTAGGCGTGGGCCACCGTGTCGACCTCGGCGGCGGTGGCGTCGGAGAGCAGCAGCGCCGCGTCGTTGCACCAGTTGTCGAACACGCGATCGAGCATGAAGCAGAGCGCGTCGCTGGTGACGAACGGCACCTTGCCGGTGGCCGCGAACAGGGCGCGCAGGGCCTCGAGCACGTCGCCGCGCACCGGTCCCCAGCGGATGACCTCGACGGCGGGGTTCTGGAACGCGGGCGCGAAGAAGTGCGTGACGGTGGCGCGCTCGGGGTGCTTCAGGTGCGAGAACAGGCGCGACGCCGGGAGCGACGACGTGTTCGACGTGATCCAGGCGTCGTCGCGGATGAGCGCCTCCACCTGCGTGAAGATCTTGCGCTTGAGCTCGAGGCGCTCGGTGGCGGCCTCGAGCACCCAGTCGGCGCCCGCGAGATCCTCGTACCGGAGCGTGTACGTGAAGGCCGCGTTGATGCGCGCGGCGTCCTCGGGCTTGAGCTTGCCCTTCTTCACGCCCTTGTCGGCGGTCTTGGCGATGCGCTCCTTGGCGCGCAGCAACGCCTCTTCAACGACATCGACCAGCACGAGCCGCGCGCCGGGCAAGGTGGAGGCGAGGTAGTAGGCGATGTCGGGCCCGATGGTGCCGGCGCCGATGACGGCGATGGTGCTCGGCCGGGGCAGGGCGGGCGGAGACAGCAAGGGGTTTTCGCGGGACTGCGGGTCGCTCATGGTCCCCTGGTTGCCCCGATTCGGCGGCAAAGGGAAGGCACGGCCTCGATGGTCTTCATGGACCCCCCCGACGCCACCGCGGCGCGCCGCCTGGTGGCCGCGCTCGACGACACGCTGATCGACGACACCCACAAGGGCTGGCCCGCGACGCGCGCGCCCGCGCGCCTCGGCGACGTCGGCGCGCTCGGCCTCGACCTGCTGCGCGGCGACCTGTGCTTCCCCGTGGCAGTGCTGAAGGAAGCGGCGCTCGCGAACAACGCGCGCTGGATCGGCGCCTTCACCAAGGCGACCGGCGCCCGCCTCGCGCCCCACGGCAAGACCACCATGAGCCCGCAGCTCTTCGTGCGCCAGCTTGACGACGGCGCCTGGGGCATCACGGTGGCCACGGTGCACCAGCTGCAGGTGTGCCGGCGCTTCGGCTTCTCGCGCGTGGTGCTCGCCAACGAGCTCATCGACGACGCCGCGCTCGACGTCGTCGTGGGCGCGCTCGCGGCCGACGAGAGCTTCGAGCTGGTGGCGCTGGTCGACTCGCAGGAGGGCGCGCGGCGCGCCGCGCGGGCCGCGCGCGCCGCGGGGCTCGGGCGGCCGCTTTGCTTGCTCGTGGAGGTGGGCATGGCGGGTGGCCGCACCGGCTGCCGCACGCGCGCCGAGGCGCTCGACGTGGCGCGCGCCGTCGCCGGCGATTCGGCGCTCGCCCTCGTCGGCGTGGAGGGCTTCGAGGGGCTCATCCACAGCAGCGACGTGGCCGCCGACGTGCGCGCGGTCAAGGCCTTCCTCGACGAGGTGGTGGCGGTGGCGCGCGCCTGCGCCGCCGAGCGCCTGTTCGCGCCGGGCCCCGTGCTGCTGTCGGCCGGCGGCTCGGCCTACTACGACCTCGTCGCCGAGCGCCTGGGAGCGAGCGGCGTCGCGGGCGCCCAGGTGCTCTTGCGCAGCGGCTGCTACCTCACGCACGACGCGGCGGTGTACGCGGGCGCGCACGCGCACGCCCGACAGCGCCTGGCCGGGCGCTACCACGTCGAGGGCGAGCTGGTGCCCGCGCTGGAGGTGCTCGCCGTGGTGCTGTCGCGCCCCGAGCAGGAGCGCGCCATCCTCGGGCTCGGCAAGCGCGACGTCGGGCACGACTACGGGCCGCCGGTGGTCTTGGCCATGAGTCGCGGCGGGCACGCGCCCACGCCGCTCACCGACCACGCGGTGGTCGAGCTCAACGACCAGCACGCCCACGTGCGCGTGCCGGCGGCGAGCCCGCTTTGCGTGGGCGACGTGGTGGTGCTCGGGATCTCGCACCCGTGCACCACGTTCGACAAGTGGCGCGCCCTGTTCACCGTCGACGAGCGCTATCGGGTCATGGGCGCCGTGCGCACCTTCTTCTGAGCGGCGACGCGCGCGCTACCGAAAGGCCAGGCGGCGCTCCACCGCGTCAGCGCCGCGCGCGCAGCGGAGCACGAGCTCGGCGGTGGTGGCGCCGCGGGTCGCCGCGCCCGGCACCGCGAACGCGGCCATGCCCAGGCCGGTGTCGATGTGCTGCGCCGCGCCGTCGACGACCAGCGACAGCTCGACCGGCTCGTCGACGAGCGTGCCGCGGGCCACGCCACTGACGTCGTCACCGCGGGCCGGGGCCGCCGCTCCCTCGACCGCGAGCGCGCACAGCGAGGGCAGGCGGTCGTCGTGGCGGTCGGGCGCGTGGCGGTGCAGGCGGGCCTCGATGGCGCGCTCGCACACCGGGCAGTAGCCCCCGACCTCGTGCGTGTGCATCAGGCACGGCGCGGCCGGGCGAAACACGCAGCGCGCGCAGCGGGCCCCGCCCTCCTCGGCGTTCGCCAGCCCCTGCCAGGACGGGGCGCGCTCATCGGCGCTCAGGTTCGGCCACCACGTGAGCGCCTCGTCGCCCACGACGAGGACCTCGCCCGGCGGGCTGGTCGCCTGGTCGCAGCACGCCTCGAGCTCGACGTACTCGTCGCCGAGGCCGATCAAGGCGTGGCCGAGCTCGTGCTCGAACACCAGGGGATCGCCGCCGAGCGCGACGAGCGCGACCGAGCCTGCGGCCGACTCGCGGAGGTCGAAGCCAACCTCGGGCGTCATCACCACCACCGCGTCGACCGCCGGGGCGTTCCGCGCGGCCAGCGCCGCGCGCTCCAAGGACACGCTCACGATGCGCGAGCCGCGGTCGACGCACGCCGGGAGCGGGTCGTCGCCCCACAGCGGCGGTGGCGCCACGTCGACGACGTGGACGCGAAAGAGCGTCGGATCGCGCCCGATGATCGAGGCCGGGTCGGCGCGCCGGTTCGCCATCAGCTGCGCGACCACGCGCCCGAGATCGCCTCGTCGCAGGCCGCCCGCGGCCACGAACACGAGGTCGATGGGGTCGCCGCCCGGATCGGGCTCGCTCTCGACCGGCAGGTGGCAGAGCGCGGGCAGCCGCTCGCAGTCCACGTCGCCCAGGTCGTCGATCGGCGCGGCGTCGCACGCGGGCAGGCCCCGCTCGACGGTGGTCGGGCAGGCCGTGAGCGCGACCGTCATCGGTGCGAGCGCGAGCCGACGCAGCGGGCAAGGAGCAGGGACGACCGGACGCCGATCCACGGGCGCGCCGGTCGCAAGGTCCTTGCCAGGGCGGCCCCGCGCCGCTGCCGCCCTGCGCCGGCCCTTGCGACGTCGACGTCGCGGCCGACGCGTCGCGCCTGCTGCGCGTGGCTCGCGGCGCTGGCCGCCCAGTCACGGCACGCGCAGCGCCGCCAGGTAGAACCCGTCGCAGCCATGCACGTGGGGCAGCAGGCGCAGCTCACCCGCGCCCTCGTCGTCGAGGGCGACGTGGCTGCCCCACAGCGCCGCCAGCGGTGCGCGCGCGAGCCCCGGCGTACGCGTGAGCGCGGCCGCCACCACGGCCTCGTTCTCGGCGCGCAACAGCGAGCAGGTCGCGTACACGACCACGCCGCCGGGCTTGACGAGGGCGATGGCCGCGTCGAGCAAACGCCCCTGCAGCCCGGCCAAGCGCGCCACGTCGTCCTCGCGCAAGCGGTAGGCGAGGTCGGGCGCGCGCCGCAGCGTGCCGGTGCCCGAGCAGGGCGCGTCGAGCAGCACGCGATCGAACGAGCGCGCGCGCAGCCCCGGCCGGGTGCCGTCGGTGACCACGCGCGCGCAGGCGACGGGCGCATGCAGCACGCGCGCGGCGTTGACGTCGGCGGCCACCACGCGCGCGCCCGTCTGCGCGAGCAGGCGCGCCTTGATGCCC
>CAZONM010000419.1:0-4977 GCA_964580865.1 uncultured Myxococcales bacterium
CCGCGCCGCCAGCGCCGGCGACGTGCGCGCCCTGCTCGACGAGAACGCTCAGCTGCGCGCCGAGCTGTCGGCCCAGCGCGCCGAGGTCGCCGTGATGCAGGCCGAGCGCGCCGAGGATCGCGGCGCCGCCCGGCCCTTCCCCGACGACCTGCCGCCGCGCTTCACCCAAGCAGCGCTCCTCAAGAACTTCCAGCAGGCCTTCACCGAGGTGGGCATGAAGGCCGAGGTGAGCCACATCGATTGCACCGAGTACCCGTGCCTCGTCTTCGGCAAGGTGCACGGCGACACGCGCGACCTGATGAAGGACCTGCAGAAGAGCTCGGTGTTCGGCGAGTACGCCGACGACGGCAAGAGCGTGCTCGGCTGGGCCCGCGGCGACGACGAGCCCGAGGAATTCGCCGTGGCGCTCACGCCCAAGGGCGACGACGAGGCCGACGAGCGCGAGGAGCTCGGCCGCCGCATCCGCTGGCGCGTGGACCAGGGGCGCGCGGGCAGCCGCTGAGCGCGCCCATCCCGAAAACCGGAGGGTTCGCGGGCGGTTACACGCCGAAACGCGGCCGACCCCGAGGTTCGGCTAGTGTGAGCCCGCTGTGGCCAACTCCGCGCCGCCCGTCGAGGGGACCCCCGCGCGTGGCTCGCCGGCGCCAAACGGCGTGGGCGACCCCTCCCGCTCGGGCGCCCACACCGCCCCCATCAAGCGCGCCGCCGGCGCCGGCATGATGCTGACCGCGCTCGGCGTGGTCTTCGGCGACATCGGCACGAGCCCGCTCTACACGCTGAAGGAGTGCGTGCTGCATGCGTCGGGCGGCGGCACCACCTTCGCCACCGACGACCTGTTCTCGATCCTCAGCCTGATGTTCTGGTCGTTGGTGGTGGTGGTCACCGTCAAGTACCTGCTGTTCATCATGCGCTGCGACAACAAGGGCGAGGGCGGCATCATGGCGCTGTTGGCGCTCTTGCCCGAGCACCTGCGCGCGCGCCCGCTGGTGCCGCTCTCCGCCGTGGCCGTGTTGGTGGTGGTGGGCGCGAGCTTCCTCTACGGCGACGGCGCCATCACGCCGGCCATCTCGGTGCTCTCGGCGGTCGAGGGCATCACGGTCGCAAGGCCCGGGCTGCAGGCGTGGGTCATCCCCATCACGCTCGGCCTGCTCGTCGCGCTCTTCGCCATCCAGAGCCGCGGCACCGCGCTCATCGGCCGCTTGTTCGGCCCCGTCATGGTGCTGTGGTTCGGCACCCTCGCCCTGCTCGGCGCCTGGCACGTCGCGCAGTCGCCGGCCGTCTTGCAGGCGCTGTCGCCGCACTACGCGCTCGCGTACTTCGCGCACCACGGCGCCCACGGCGTCATCATCCTCGGCTCGGTGGTGCTGACGGTCACGGGCGGCGAGGCGCTCTACGCCGACATGGGGCACTTCGGCCTGGCGCCCATCCGGCGCGTGTGGCTGGCCTTCGTCTTGCCCGCGCTCGTGCTCGCGTACTTCGGCCAGGGCGCGCTCCTCCTGCGCGACCCCACGGCCATCGAGAACCCGTTCTTCCGCATGGTGCCGGCGGGCGCCGCCACCTTCGCGCTGGTGGTGCTGTCGAGCTGCGCCACCATCATCGCGTCCCAGGCGTTGATCTCGGGCTCGTTCTCGCTCACGCGCCAAGCCATGCAGATGGGCCTGTTCCCGCGCGTCACCATCCGGCACACGGCCGCCGACCAGGAGGGGCAGATCTACATCCCCGAGGTCAACGCCGCGCTCGCGGTGGTGTGCGTGCTCCTGGTGCTCGAGTTCCGCTCGTCGTCGGCGATGGCGGCGGTGTACGGCGTGGCCGTCACCGGCACCATGACCATCACCTCGATCGTGTACCTGTTCGTGCTCATCCACCACAGGAACTGGCCGCGCTGGCGCGCGTGGGCGTTGGTCGGGCTGTTCCTGTTCTTCGACCTGCCCTTCGTGGTGGGCAACGCCTTCAAGATCCCGCACGGCGGCTGGGTGCCGCTGCTCCTCGGCCTCGCCGTCGTCGTCATCATGCTGGTCTGGCACCAGGGGCGCCAGCTGGTCGGCAAGGTGTACTCGCTGCGCTACCCGTCGTTCGAGCAAGCCTGGGGCATCATCCAAGGCAAGGTGAGCCAGCGCGTGGGCGGCGTGGGCGTCTTCATGGCGTCTGCCGATCAAGGCGTGCCGCCGATCCTCATGCACATCGTCGACCGCATGCGCGCGCTGCACAAGGAGATCATCCTGCTCACCGTGGTGACGCTCGACGTGCCCAAGGTGGAGAACCGCGATCGCCTTGCTGTCACCGAGATCGGGCACGGCTTCTGGCGCGTGCACGTGCGCTACGGTTTCATGGAGCAGCCGCACGTGCCACGCGCGCTCGAGCTGGCCGTAAAGCGGCGCTGGCTCGACATCGACCTCGACGACCTCACGTACTTCCTGGCGCGCGAGCGCATCCTGGCGCGGCCCGGCGGCGAGATGAACGTGGTGTTCGAGCGCTTCTTCAGCTTCCTGTCGAGGAACGCGGTCAACGCCGACCGGTACTTCCAGATCCCCGCCGAGAAGGTCATCGAGGTGGGGGCGCAGATCGACCTGTAGTCGCGCGGCGCCGACCCGCGCGAGCACCCTCTACGCGAGCGCTTGCATGGTCACGGCCAAGTCGTTCTCACTCCCCATGGTCGACGACAGCCGCACCGTCGAGCTGACGCGCTTTCGCGGCGCCGCGCGCGACGCGCAGGTCGACCAGGTGGCCCACGAGGAGCCGCTCGAGATCCGCGTCGAGGGCGCCTCCCTCGCGGTGGTCATGCGCACCCCCGGCGACGACGAGGATCTGGTGCGCGGCTTCTTGGTGAGCGAGGGCGTCGTGGACGCGCCCGACGACATCGCGAGCCTGCGCCATTGCTCCACCGCGCCGCACGCCGAGGCCGAGGACAACGTCATGCTGGTGCGCCTGGCCCCCGGCGTGCGCTTCGACGTCGAGCGCCTGCGCCGCGCCACGGTCTCGTCGACGTCGTGCGGGGTGTGCGGCAAGGCCGCCATCGACCAGGCACGCGCGCGCTTGTCGCCCCTGGTCGACGACGTGCGCCTCGACGCCGCCGCGCTCTACGCCATGCCCGCGCGGCTGCGCGACGCACAGGCGGGCTTCGCACGCTCCGGCGGCCTGCACGCCGCGGGGCTGTTCTCGGCCCACGGCGCGCTCTTGCTGGTGCGCGAGGACGTGGGACGGCACAACGCCGTCGACAAGGTGGTGGGCGCCGTGATCGCGCGCCCGCCCCCCGCGCCCGGCGCGTGCCTGTTGGTGTCGGGCCGCGTGAGCTGGGAGCTCGTGCACAAGGCGGCGCGCGCGCGCGTGCCGGTGCTGGCGGGCGTGTCGGCGCCCACCAGCCTGGCGGTGCGCGCGGCGGCGGCGCTGGGGCTCACGCTGGTGGGCTTCCTGCGCGGCGAGGCCATGAACGTGTACTCCGCTCCCGAGCGCGTGCGCGCGGCGCGGTGAGCCTTCCTGCTACGCTGCGGCGGGCGCGGGAGGGTGTGCCGTGGCGACGAAGGCGAAGGCGAAGCAGAGCAGGAGCGCGAAGAGCGACCGAGGGGCGGCCACGGCGAAGAAGCCGACCAAGGCAGGAAGGGCCAAGGCGCCGACGGCGTCGAGCAAGGCGGCGCGCGCACGGGCCACACCCACGAAGGCCGCCGCCTCGGCGCGGGCGACGTCGCGACCCGCGCCGGCGCCCAGCGCGCCCAAGGTGCCCAAGGCTCCCAAGGCTGCGCCCCTGCCCGCGCTGTTTCGCGCCGACGTCGAGCCGCACGCGTTCGTGCGCGACTTCAAGGCCCGCTGGCTCACGCGCCTCGACTTCGCCAGCACCACCAGCCTGCAGTCGCAGCTGCAGCTCGCGCTCATGCTGCAGGCGCTCGGCCGCGACGCCGAGGCCGAGCAGGTGGCCGCGCACCTGGTGCAGCACGTCGACACGCTGACCTTGGGCGCCGAGGGCTGGGAGACCACCTGGCGCGCGCTGCAGCTGCTCGCCTGGCTCACCACTGCCCGCGGCGGCGACGCGCGCGAGCTGTTGGCGCGCGCCCAGCAGGGGCCGCGCGTGTCGGCGCACCGCGATCGCGAGTGGCTCTCGAGCGAGGCCGCCGGCGAGATCAAGGACGCGCTCGAGCGGCGCCGCTTGGGGTACCTGGTGGAGCCCGTGGGCGGCGTGTGGCGCTGGCTGAACGATCCGGGCGCCCGCGAGAAGGCGCGCGCGCTCTTGGCCGAAGCGCTCGCCGCCACGCGCGCGCTCATGAAGGCGACCCCGAGGTAGCGAGGTAGCAGGGTGTCGCACGCGAGCGCGCGCGCGCACTGGTGGTACGCTGCCGGGGCGCCGATCGTCGGCGCCGTGATCACCGGGAGTCCTCATGTCGCTGCTTCGGTCGCCTGCCCTCGCCGTCCTCGTGCTCGCCGCGTCGCCCGCCGCGCTCGCCTTGGGCACCTATTCGGACGACATCCCGAACTACAGCGCCGGCGGCTCCTGCAACGCGTGCCACTCGAACACCAGCGGCAACGCGCCGCGCAACACCTTCGGCACCGCGTGGGCCACGGCCAAGGGCTCCGTGGGCATCGTGCAGGCGTGGAGCCGCGTCTTCGACGACGACTCCGACGGCGACGGCCAGACCAACGGCCAAGAGCTCGGCGATCCCTGCGGCGCCTTCAGCTCCGGCAGCACGCCCGCGCGCTCGGCGCAGATCTCGAACCCGGGCAACTCTGGCAGTACCTCGACCACGCCCAACGCGCCCGACAGCGACAGCGACACCGTCAGCAACGGCTGCGACAACTGCCCGAACGCCGCCAACACCAACCAGGCCGACGCCGACGACGACGGCATCGGCGACGTGTGCGACTCCGGCGGTGAGGGCGAGGGTGAGGGTGAAGGCGAGGGTGAGGGCGAGGGTGAAGGCGAGGGCGAGGGCGAAGGCGAGGGCGAAGGTGAGGGCGAGGGCGAAGGTGAGGGCGAGGGCGAAGGTGAGG
>CAZONM010000420.1:0-4967 GCA_964580865.1 uncultured Myxococcales bacterium
GCTTCGGCCTCGGCGGCGCAGCGGGCGGCCCCGCGTCGGCGGGGCCCGCATCCACGTCGTCGAGCAGGGGCTCCTCGCCCAAGCGCGGCGCGCGCGGCGGCGGGCGATCGATGAGCACCTGCACGTGCTCCACGCGGTCGAAGGCCGCCGCGGGTCGGACCTCGGCCTCGAGGTACAGGCTGTCGTCGGGCGCGTTGGTCTCGAGCACGGTGCCCACCAACAGGCCCGGCGGGAACCGCGCGCCGAGCCCGCTCGTCACCACGGCGTCCCCGGGCTTCACGTCGCGCAGCTTGTCGAAGTCCTCCACGCGCACGCCGTAGCGCTCGTCGGAGCCCGTGCCACGCAAGATGCCGCGAGCGCGCGTGCGCAGCACCACCACGTCGACGGCGGAGCGCGGGTCGCTCAGCATCAGGACGTCGCTGGCGCGGCGCCCCACCGCCAGCACCACGCCCACCACGCCGGCCCGGTCGATGACGCCATCGCCGCGGCGCACACCATCGGCGCTGCCGACGTCGATGGTGATGAGCGACGACAGCGGCGCACCGGTGCGGGCGACTACGCGCGCGCCGAGCGGGCGTGGCCCATCGATGGCCGCCACCGCCCGCGCGAGCGCGCGCAGCTCGTCGTTCTCGCGCTGGAGCTCCTCGGCGCGCGCCCACCACGCGGCGGCGAGGCCGCGCTCCTTGCGCAGCGCCACGAGCTCACCCCACGACGCCACGCTGGTGACGTAGTGCTCGATGCCGTCGAGGATGCCGCCCGTGGCCCAGAGCATGGCGCGCTCGAGCCCCGCGGCCACGTCGACGATGACGCCGACCACGGGGCCGCGCGCGCCGGGGCGCTTGGTCTGCGCGTAGAGCAACATGAGCGGCATCAGCAGCAGCAGGCCGACGACGACGATGCCCTTGTAGCGCGCGAGCAACTGGAGCACGGGGGAAACATACGAGAGCCGGGCCGCGCCGTCGATCCGCGCCCGTCAGCGGCAGCGCAGGCGCGCATGTCCCGAGGGGCGTACCGGCGGACCGTGGCAAGCCCAGGCACGGGTGCGCGGAGCCTCGGCGCGCCGCGCCGAGAGCCGTCGCCGGAGGCTCGGGCGGCGCCCAGCCCGGCGCACCGCCGCGTCAGTTCGACATCGCCACCTGCTGGAGCAGGTCGATCTTCTCGAGCGCCATACCGGCCCCGATCACGGTCCCCGAGATGGGCTCCTCGGAGTGGAACACCGGCAGGCCCGTCTCCTTGCGCAACAGCACGTCGAAGTTGCGCAGCATCGACCCGCCGCCGGAGAGGATGATGCCGCGGTCGACGATGTCCGACGCCAGCTCCGGCGGCGTGCGCTCGAGGCCGATGCGCACGGCCTCGGTGAACGCGTTGATCGGCTCGGCCATGGCCTCGCGGATCTCGTCGGAGTTGCACTCGATGGTCTTGGGGACACCCGCCACGAGGTCGCGCCCCTTCACCTCCATGGTGAGGAGGTCGTCGTCGGGGTAGGCGCTGCCGATGCGGATCTTGATCTGCTCGGCGGTGCGGTCGCCGATCAGGAGCGAGTAGCGCTTCTTGATGTGGTTGACGATGGCGAGGTCCATCTTGTCGCCGCCCACGCGCACCGAACGGTTGTAGACGATGCCACCGAGCGAGATGACCGCGACCTCGCAGGTGCCGCCGCCCACGTCGACGATCATGTTGCCCGACGGCTCGGTGATCGGCATGCCGGCGCCGATGGCGGCGGCCATGGGCTCTTCGATAAGGTACACCTCGCGCGCCGACGCGCTCTCGGCGCTCTCCTTGACCGCGCGCTTCTCGACCTCGGTGACGCCCACGGGCACCGCGATGATGATGCGCGGCTTCACCAGCATGCTCTTGCCGATGGCCTTCTGGATGAAGTGGCGCAGCATCTCGGCGGTGCCGTCGAAGTCGGCGATGACGCCGTCCTTGACCGGACGAATCGCCGCGATCTGGTCGGGCGTGCGACCGAGCATGTCCTTGGCCTCGCGGCCCACGGCCACGATCTCGCGCTTGCCGCCCGCCAAGGTGCGCACGGCCACCACGCTGGGCTCGTTGACCACGATGCCCTTGCCGCGCACGAAGATGCGCGTGTTGCTCGTCCCCAGATCGATCGCCAGGTCCGAGGAGAACAAGCCGTAGAGGCCGTTGAACATCGCCATGAGGTGCCCGGAACCTACGCCGAAACGACCGCCGGCGTCGATCGAATGCCGCCAGGTCGGCCCGGCCCCGCCGCCGGACGCGGTTGAAAGGCGCTGCGGTCCTCGGTAAGCGGCGTCATGCTGAGCGTCTTTCGTAACAACAAGCGCAACGTCCTCAACTGGGTCATCTTCGGCGCGATCACGTTCGTGTTCGTGTTCACGTTCGGCTCGTGGGGCGGCGGCAACGTCAGCGGCAACGTGCCCACCGCCGCCACGGTCAACGACCGCGTCATCCCGCGCTCCCAGTTCCAGACGAGCTACTCCAACTACTATCAGCAGATGGCCGGCCGCCGCCCGGGCTACACCCCCGAGATGGCGCGCGAGGAGGGCCTGGCCGACACGGTGCTCGATCGCCTGATCAGCAACGAGCTGTTGGCGCAGGCGGCGGAGGAGCGCGGCATTGCCGTGCCCGACGACGAGATCGCCAAGGTCATCGAGGAGCAGTTCTTCGGCGGCAAGGGCAAGAGCTTCGACGCCGACGAGTACAAGCGCATCGTCAACGGCCTGTACGGCACCACCGAGGCGCGCTTCGAGGAGCAGCTGCGCCGCGACCTGATGGCCGAGCGCATGCGCCAGATCCTCGCCGACAGCCAGCACGTCTCCGAGGCCGAGATCCGCGAGCGCTTCGAGTCGCAGAACAACCGGGCCGACATCGAGTTCGTGCGCGTCGATCCGAGCTTCTTCAAGAAGGGCATCAGCGAGCTGAGCGACGCCGACGCCAAGGCCTGGGCGGCGGCCAACAAGGCCGACGTCGAGAAATTCTACAACGAGCACATGAACCGCTATCGGCAGCCCAAGCGCGTCAAGGCGCGGCACATCCTCGTCAAGGCCGCCGAGGACGCGCCCCAGGCCGACAAGGACAAGGCCAAGGCCACGCTCGAGGGCGCCATCAAGCGGCTCGACGCCGGCGAGGACTTCGCCAAGGTGGCCAAGGAGGTCAGCGAGGACACGTCGGGCAAGGACGGCGGCGACCTCGGCTGGTTCGGCCCCGGCGCGATGGTGAAACCCTTCGAGGACGCCGCGTTCGCGCTCGAGAAGGGCAAGCGCTCGGGCGTCGTGGAGTCGCGCTATGGCTACCACGTCATCCAGGTCGACGACGTGCAAGAGGCGGTGGTCAAGGAGGTCGCCGAGGTCGAGGCGGAGATCGCCAAGCAGCTCGGCAAGGAGCGTCAGCAGAAGGCCGCGGCCAAGAAGGTCGCCGACGCCGTGCTGGCGGAGCTGAAGGCCGGCACCGCCATCGACGCGCTCAAGACCCCCGACGTCATCAAGGCGCCGGCCGCGGGCGCAGCGCCGCCCAAGCCCGGTGAGGTCGACCCGTTCGCGCCGCGCGCTGACGCCACGGGCTTCTTCAGCCAAGACGCGCGCGTCATCCCGAAGGTGGGGGTATCCCCCGATCTCGTGAAGATCGCGTTCGCCCTCACCAAGGAGGCGCCGGTGCACGGTGAGATCGTCGAGGTCAACAACCGCCTGTTCGCCGTGCGCCTCAAGGCGCGTGAGCAGGCCGACGCCGCGAAGCTCCAGGAGGAGCGCGCGGGCATCGAGGGCATGCTGCTCGCCGGCCGGCGCATCGAGGTGGTGGAGGCGGCCGTGAAGGCGATGCGCGCCAAGGCGAACATCGCCAAGGACCCGAACCTGCTGGCGACCAACGCGCAGTACTGAGCACGCGCCAGGACCACGGCGCCGTCGGTAGGCACCAGGCGTCCGCGATCGCGCCACCGCGGTGACGACGTGACCGATGCGATCGACCCCACCGCTCGCCTCATCGTCGACGACGAGGTCGAGATGGCGGCGCGCGTCGGGCGCCGCGTGGCGCGCAGCCTCGCCGAGCGCAGCGCCGCGCGCGCCGAGGACCAACGCGTGCGTCACGACGTCGACCTGATCGCGCTACGCGACCAGATCGGTGAGGCGCGCGCCGAGGACGTGCCCGCGCTGGTGGCCGCCATGCTGCGCACCGCCGGCGTCGCCACGGTCGGCGGGCCGCGCGCCGTGGGCATGGTCGACCCCGACGTGCCGTACTTCGGCCACCTCAAGCTCCACGAGGGCGCGCGCACCCGCGACGTGCTGATCGGCAAGCGCGGCATGATTGATCGCGAGGCCGGCGTGGTCATCGTCGATTGGCGCGACGCTCCGGTGAGTCGGCTCTACTACCGCTACGACGAGGGCGACGAGTACGAGGAGGAGCTCGGCGACAAGCTGGTGGAAGGCACGGTGCGCGCGCGCCGCACCGTCAGCTTCGACGCCGGGCGCGTGGTGCGCGTGCGCTGCCCCGCCGGGACCTTCGTGCGCACGACCGGCGAGCGCGACGAGTGGCGCGTGGTGGCACCGGCCGGCGCCTCCTCCGAGCTGAAGGGCGGCGTCGGCAAGGCCGAGCGCGCACCGCGCCCGGGAGCGCCGCGCGGTCCCCTCGGCCTCGGCGACGCCCACCTGCGCGCCGACAAGCACCTGCCCGAGATCACGGCGCTCATCGACGCCAAGCAGTTCGACGCCATGACGGCCAAGGACAGCGGCGTGGTGGTGCTGCAAGGCGGGGCTGGCTCGGGCAAGACCACCATCGCGCTCCACCGCGTCGCGTGGCTGTGCTTCGAGCACCGCGAGCGCTTTCGCCCCGATCGCGTCGTCGTGGTGGTCGCGCAGCCGCAACTGGTGCGCTACGTGGAGCAGCTGTTGCCGGCGCTCGACGTCGCCGGCGTGCGCGTGCAGTCGTACCGCGCCTGGGCCCTGGCGGCAGCGGAGCGCGCGCTTGGGCGCCCGGGCCGCGGCGCCGGGCCC
>CAZONM010000421.1:0-4958 GCA_964580865.1 uncultured Myxococcales bacterium
GGCCGCTGCCTGCGGCTCGGACGACGTCGCGCGGGCGCGCGCTCACCGCGCGGCGAGGTCGCCGAGCCAGGGTAAGAGCTCGACCAGCCGCTTGGCGTCGTGCACGGCGTCGGCCAGGCGCGGGATGCGCACCAGCGGCGCGCCGCGCGTGTGGCGCTCGAGCAGCTCGGCCACGCTGGCCTGCTCCACGCGCGCCACCTTGTCTTGCTGGCGCACGGCCTCGTCGAGCGCGGCGGCCAGGCGCGCGCAAGCGGCGGGCGCTACGCCGGCGCGCTCGAGGTGGCGCTCCCAGTGTTCCTCGGCGAGCAGGCCCACGGCGCGCCCCGCGGTGGGCGTCACCCGGTTCACCACGATGGCGCCGAGCGGCAGCCCGCGCCGCTCGAGCTCGCCGAGCAACAGCCGCGCCTCGGCCAGGGCCGGCGGCGCCGGCGACGTGACGACGAGGAAGCGCGTGCCGTCGCCGCGCAGCATCTGCTGCAGCTCGCGCGTGCGGCGCGTGAGCGGCTCGTACAGGTCGCGCAACAGCACGATGAAGTCGCCGAGCTCCTCGAGCACCTCGGCGCCCGTGAAGCGCGCCAGCACGCTCTGCGCGCGCCCGGCGGCGCCCTGCACGATGGAGGCGTCGAGAAAGCGCAGGCCCAAGCTCGCCTTGCGCTGCGCGAAGTAGCGGAAGGCGTCGTTGTCGAGCACGGCCAGGATGCGCGCCGGCGCCTCGAGGAAATCGAGCGCGTTCGACGTGGGGGGCGTGTCGAGCACCACCAGATCCCAGTCGCCGCTCGACGCCAGGTGGTGCAGGCACTCGCACGCGATGAACTCGTGCGCGCCCGGCAGATCGCGCGACAGCGTGGCGTAGAAGCGGTTCTCGAGGATCTTCTCGGCGGTCTCCTCGTTGGGCGCCGTGCGCCGCAGCATGTCGTCCCACGCGGCCTTGAGGTCGAGCATCATGGCGAACAGGTCGCCCTCGAGGGGCGGCGCGCCGGCGTCGGCCAACGCGGCGTCGATGCGCTGGGGCACGTGCGACAGCGCCGTGAGGCCGAGCGCGTTGGCCAGGCGGCGCGCGGGATCGATGGTGATGACCAGCGTGCGGCGGCCGAGGCGCGCGCCGAACAAGCCGAGCGCCGCCGCGTTGGTGGTCTTGCCCACGCCGCCCGAGCCCGTGACCACCAGCACCCGGCGCGACGCCACGTGCCCGCGCAGCGCGCGGCGCGCGTCGTCGTCGACGGGGCGCTCGAGCACCTCGATCACGCGGCCTCCGCGATCACGGCCGCCAGGCGCTCGATGTCGGCGCGCGCCAGGTGGGGCTGCAGCAGGTACGGCAGCTCGATCACCGGCAGCCCGAGGTCGCGCGCGCGCGCGCGCTGCGCGCGTTGTTGGTGCTCGCGCTCCACCCGGCGCTCGGCCACGTCGAGCAGGTGCGCCAGCGCCAGGTCGCCGCTCGAGTGGGCGCGCACGGCGGCGAGCGCCGTGCGGGTCTCGTCGTCGAACAAGGGGCCGAGCACCTGATTGACGAAGGCGAAGCCGAGCGGCGCCACGCCCGTGCGCTTGACCTCGGCCACCAGGTCGTGCGCCTCGTTGACCGGCAGCTCCTCGGGCAGCGTGACGACGTGCACCGCGGCGCGCATGGGGTCGCGCACCAGCTCGGCCATCTTGCGCGTCTTCTCCGCCAACGGCCCCACGGGCGCGGCGTCGGCGATCACCTGCGCCGTGCGCAGGAGCTTGATGCCGTGTCCGGTGGAGGGGCAATCGACGACGATGCGGCTGTAGTGGTGCTCCACCGCGTGCCACCAGATCTTGCCCTGCATGGTGAGCTCGTTCATCGACGGCACGAAGCGCAAGAACGCCTTGGTGAGGCGGTTCTCGAAGACCGTGCGGTACAGCGCCTCGAACTTGAGCGTCATGAGCGCGTACTCTTTCATGGCCGCGTGCGGGTCGATGTCGACGACGAACAACCCGGGCTCGGCCTCGCGCACCTCGGGCCCCACGGCGCCGATCTCGAGGAGCGGGCCGTGGCTGTCGGGGGCGGCCACCTGCGCCAACAGCACGCGCTCGCCGCGGCGCACCAACGCGCGCGCCAGCGCGCACGCGACCACGCTCTTGCCCACGCCGCCCTTGCCGCACACGTAGTGCAGTTGGCGCGCCAGGAGGGGCGGAGGCGCGCTCATGGGTCCTCGGCGGTCACCGCGTCGACCGCCAGGCGCACCACAGCCTCGTCGACGACGAGCTCGGCGTGCATCACGTCGTCGAGCTCGTGGGTGCGCGCGCCGTCGACGCGGCTGGTGTGGTGGGGATACACCACGCAGTCGTGGCGCGACGCGATGGTGGTGATGCGCGCGTCGGGCACCAGCGCGCGCAGCGAGGGCAGGGCGGTGATGAAGGCGCCGCCGGGCACCAGCGCCCGCGCCTCGGGGATCGGCAGCCAGCGCGCGGCGCCCGAGCCGAGGTGCGGGCTCGCGATGGTCACCACGCGCCGGATACGCGCGCGCAGCCGCGGGTGCTTCTCGAGGCACGCGCGCAGGACGATGCCGCCCAGGGAGTGGCACACGACGTCGACGGGGCCCTCGACGTCGTCGAGCACGCGCTCGAGGCGCGCGGCATAGCTGGCGATGGGACGCAGCGCGCCGCCCAGGCTCGGCGCGGTGGTGACGCGCCCGACGGCGTGCAGCGCGCGCTGGATGCCCCACATGCTCGGGCCGTCGGCCATCAGGCCGTGCACCAGCACGACCGGCGGCCCTCCGCCCACCGCGGCGAGACGTCGGCCGCGGCGGGTCAGCGTCCAGCCGACGATCACCAGCTGGGCCCAGACCTCGCGCAGCAGGCTCGCGGCGAAGGGCAGGCGGCGCGGCGGCGCCGGCAGCGCGTTGCGCGCGAAGTGCGCGGCGCGTCGCGCCCACGCCAGCAGGATGCCGACGGCCAGCACCAGCGGCAGGGCCGCGGCGCCCATGACGACGCCGCCGGCGATCCACAGGGCGAGCGCGGGGCCGGTCACGGATTGCGCTCGTCTCGGCGCCGCCCTTCGGCTAGCGTGCCGGCGCGGAGGTCAGCGATGGCGGAGAAGGGCGACAAGCACGACGGAGCGGTGCGCACCATCCTCGGGCTCGGCGAGGAGAAGATGGGCGAGGTGGTCAACCAGCTCCTCGCCAACGAGGTCTTCGTGCAGGCGATGCAGCGCGCCATCTCCGGGAGCATCGGCGCCAAGCGCAACCTCGACAAGGGCGTCTCCAGCGTTTTGTCGCTGGTGAACGTGCCAACCCTCGACGACATCGACAAGGTCAAAGAGAAGCTCGACGAGCTCGAGGAGACCATCGGCGAGATCGCCGAGCGGGTCGGCCGCATGAAGGGGCGCGGCGCCAAGCGCTGACGGCCGTCAGCCCTTCGCGCGCTTGGCTTCCACCGCGCGGATGCGCGCCTCGAGCGCCTCGATGCGCGCGCGCATGGCGTCGAGGTCGGGGCGCTGCGGCGTCATCTTCTGCATGGCCTCGCGCACGC
The DNA here is from genome assembly GCA_964580865.1 of uncultured Myxococcales bacterium. Taxonomy (GTDB): domain Bacteria; phylum Myxococcota; class UBA727; order UBA727; family VGSZ01; genus JACOUT01. The sequence goes on from CAZONM010000421.1 coordinate 3,487, forward strand.
GCTCGTCGATGCGCCGCTGCCAGCTCTCGAACGCCTCGGTGGTGCCGGACACCAGCTCGCGCACGACACCCGCCTTGACCTCATCGGTCTCGGCCGCGCGCTCGCCGCCGGCGGCTTCGTCGCCGGCTGGCTTGCCGTCGCCCTTGCCGTCGCGCTTGAGCAGCGACTCCACGCGCCGCTCCACGTCGTCCTTGAAGCTCTTCACCGGATCAGCGACCCGCTTCTCGTAGAAGTCGCTGACCGCGTCGTTGCCGCTCTGGATGATGCTGCGCAACAGCTTGAGCGGCATCTTGGCGACCTTCTTCTCCTCCTCCACGAGGATCTGCGCCAAGGTGACCGCTGTTAGATCGTCGCGCGACTTGTTGTCGATGACCTTGACGTCGTCGCCCTCCTTGATCATCTGCGAGATCTCGTCGAGCGTCACGTAGCAGGAGCGCTCGGTGTCGTAGAGCTTGCGGTTGGCGTAGCGCTTGATGACCTTGGTGGCCTTGCCCGGTGACGCGCTGTCGCCCGCTGCGCCGGCGCCGCCCGCTCCACCTGCTCCACCACCGGTCGTGCTCGTCGTCATCAGCGCCTCCGCATTTGCCGCTTTGCGTCGAAACCAGAGTGGAGCATGCGCCTTCCCCCTGTCAACGCAGCGCACCATCCGGGGACACCGCCGCAGAAAACGCGCCAGCAAGCGGCGCTGGCCGGTGTGGGTTTGCCTGCCCTCCGCGCGGGCGCATAGACTCCCGTGCGCGTGGAAGCGGTGCGTCGTCGCCGTGGGAGACCCGCGTGATCATCACCTGCTCGCAGTGCAACACGCGCTTCAAGGTCGGCGACGACAAGCTCGCCGGTGGCCCCATCCGGGTGCGCTGCTCCAAGTGCAACTTCGTCTTCATGGCCAGCGGCGCCCCCGCGGCGCCCCCCGCCGGGACGTCACCGGTGACCTCGGCGCCCCCGTCGTTCGCCGCGGCGCCGCCGCCGTCTTCCCCCACCCCCCGGCCGAGCGCGGGCCCCATCACGGGCATGTTCCGCGCGTTCGGCGCCCCGCCCGACGCGCCCGCGCCCTCGGGGTTTGCGTCGTCGTCGAACCGGAGCGGCATCTTCCGCGCGCCCTCGAGCGACTTCCGCGCGCCCGCTGACCCCTTTGCCAGCCTCGGGCCCGCGCCCGCGCCGTCGTTTCCGTCACCGGGCAGCGTCGGGCTCGCGCCGCCGGCGCCGACCTCGCGGCCGCCGTCGGCCGCCTTCCCGTCGTCGCCGCCGGGCTTCTCGTCGCCACCCTCGGCGGCCTTCCCGTCGTCGCCGCCGGGCTTCCCGGCGCCGTCGTCGCCGCCCGGGTTCCCCTCGTCGCCGCCGGGGTTCTCCTCGTCGCCGCCGGGGTTCTCCCCGACGGCGCCCGCATTCCCACAACCGGGCCCGCCGCCGCCCCCAGCGCCGCCGCCCTCGTCGCCCTTCGGAGGCGCCGGCGATCCCTTCGCGCGCACCATGAC
>CAZONM010000422.1:0-4947 GCA_964580865.1 uncultured Myxococcales bacterium
GTCAGCCGCGGCCCGCGCGGCGCGCTCACGGCCCTGGCCACGGCCGTCAAGCTCCTCGAGAAGCGCGCGCCGCGCACCCGCGAGACCGATCGGCTGCTGCACGCGATTGCGCCGGTCCTCGGCCTGATCCCCACCGTGGCCACGCTCGCGGTGGTGCCCCTCACGGCGCGCGACCCGGTGGCGGCGTCGCTGCCGGTGCCGCTCGCGCTCGCGCTGCTCAGCACGGGCGCCATCGCGCTCGCGGGCGTGGGGGGCGGCAACAAGCTCGCGTTGCACACGGCGCTGCGCCTGGTGTCGTTGCGCCTGAGCGTGTTTGTGGTGGTCGCGGTGGGCGCGCTCGGCAGCGCGCTGGCGGCGGGGTCTCTGGATCTTACGGAGATCGTCGGGGCGCAGGCGCGCCCCTTCGTGGGTGCGTTGCCTCGTTGGGGACTGGTGGTCGACCTGCCGGGGTTCGCGGCCACGGTGATCGCCTTGGCCGTGCACGCGCAGCGCGTGGTGCGCGCGCGCACCGTGGCCTCGCTCTCCGAGCCGTGGCACGGCGAGGCCACGGGCCCGGTGCTGCTCGGCCACCGCATCTTCGAGAGCCTCGACCTGCTCGCCGGCGCCGCGCTGGTCGCGGTGCTGTTCCTCGGCGGCGCACATGTGCCCGGGCTCGGCGACGCCGGCGCGGTGGTCACGGTCGTCAAGCTCGCGCTCGCGCTCGCGCTCATCGTGGTGGTGCGTAACCTGTTGCCGACCTTGACCCCCGGCGTCGGCGTGCGCTTGTGCTGGCTGGCGCTCACGCCCATGGCAGGCGTCGGCGCGCTGGTGGCTTGGCTCCTGTCGTAGGGCGCGGCCGATCAGCGCTTGGGGTACCGCCCGCGCTCGCCGCGCAAACCGCGCAGCACCACGGCGTCGTCGTCCTCGTCGACCTGGGCGCTCGGCGCCATGGCCACCTTGCCGAGGCCGCCGGGCACGTCGATGACGAAGGTGGGCACGGACAGGCCCGACAGCTCGCCACGCAGCGATCCCACGAGCGCCTGAGCGCGCGCGAGCGGAACGCGGAAGGCGGCGGTGCCAGGCGCGAGATCGCACTGGTGGAGGTAGTAGGGCCGCGCGCGCAGGCGCGTGAGCGCGCGAAACAGCGCCACCAACACGTCGCGATCGTCGTTGACGCCACGCAACAGCACCGTCTGGTTGAGCACGGGCACGCCCGCATCGACCAGCGCCGTGATCGCCGCGCGCGCCGCCGGCGCGAGCTCCCGCGGGTGGTTGAAGTGTGACAGCACGTAGAGCGCGGGGGCGCCCGGCACGTCGAGGTGAGCGCGCAGCACGCCCACCAGCTCGGCCGTCACGCGCATGGGCGCGAACGCGAGCATGCGCGTGGCCAGCCGCACCACGTCGAGGTGCGGCACACGGCGCAGGCGCGCCAACAGCGCGGCCAGCTTGTCGTCGCCGAGCACCAGCGCGTCGCCGCCCGACACGATGACCTCGCGGATCTCGGGGTGGCTCTCGAGGTAGCGCACGGCGCCCTCGAGCTCGTCGGCGCTCGGCGCAGGGCCGCGGCCCACCCAACGCTTGCGGGTGCAGAAGCGGCAGTAGGCCGCGCAGCGATCGGTGGCGAGGAGGAGCGCGCGGTCGGGGTAGCGGTGCACCAGGAAGGGGGCCGCCTCGAGGCCCTCTTCGCCGAGCGGGTCGCGCAGGTCCCACGACGACCCCAACAGCTCGATGCCGCGCGGCACCACCTGCGCGCGCAGGGGATCGTTCGGGTCGTCACGATCGATGAGGGCGAGGAAGTGCGGCGTCACGGCGAGCGGCAATCCGCCCGCCGCGACCACGGCGTCGATGGCGGCGCGCTCGTCGTCGGTCAGGCCGAGCGCCGCGTCGAGCTCGTCGCGCGTGCGCGCCGCTTGGCGCAGCTGCTCGCGCCAGTCGGAGACGGAGTACGGGGCGTCGTCGTCGACGGCCAGGGCCCCTACTTCTTCTTGGGCGCGGCCTTGGCGGCCGGCTTCGACGGGTGCTTGGCGCCGGCCTTCGCGGCGCGCTCCTTCTGCACCATCTTCTCGCCCTGCGCCTTGAGCTTGGCGACGTCCATGCCGGCCTCGCGCATGGTCTCCTCGAGCACCGACACCGTGGCCTGCGCCAGCGCGCGCGCGCGGATGCCGAACGGCTGCTCGCCCCTGGGGTCGAGCTCCACGGCCTTGGTCAGGTCCTCGAGGGCGCCCTCGATCTCGCCGTGCTGCAGCAGGATCTCCGCGCGGTTGACGTACGAGGCGAGGTCCTTTGGGTTGAGCTCGAGGGCGATGGAGTACTCCTCCTGCGCCTCTTCGTGCATGCCCTTGCGCCCGTAGATCGAGCCGAGCAGCGAGTGGAAGTACCCGTCGTAGGGGTTCGAGATGACCAAGCCTTCGACCACCGTCTGGGCCTGGTCGTACTTGCCCTGCTCGAACAGGTTGTACGCGATCTCGGCGAACGCGTAGGCGTCTTGCATGGTGAGGCCCGTGAGCTCGGCCCACGTAATCTCGCCCAGCACGAACTTGGTCAGGTTCTGGTCGGTGAACGTGGGCGTGATCTCGCCGCCCTTCACCATGTCGATGATCTCGTCCTGCGTGTAGCTCTTGGGGTCGCGGCGCGGGTCGAAGATCTTCTTCTTGGCGTCGCTCTCCTTGGCCTTCTTCTCGGCGAGCGCCTTGTCGAGCGCGGCGGCCTTGCCGGATTCGCGAGTCATCTTCTGGTCGGGCGGGGGGGTCTTCGCCATCGTTTGCCTCAAGGAAAGCGGCACGGTGGTAGCACGGCTCCGACGCAAAAAGAAACGGCGCCACGGTGGCGCCGTTCCTCGCCTCGATCAGGCTGCGCCGGAGCAGCCATCAGGCTGCGCGCGGGCGGCGATCAGGCCTTGATGTGACGGATCGCGCCCATGGCCTGCTCGTGCATGGTGTTGAGCACGTTCGACATCGCCTGCTGCATCTGCGACAGCTTCTGGATCTCGTTCTTGATGATCTCGAACTGGATGTTGCGGCTGTCGGAGTTGCCATCTTGCGCGGCCTCGGTGCCGCGCTTGAAGGCGCCACCGATGATCGGGATCTTGCTCATGAGGCCGCTGACGAACCCGCTGCCCTGAGCACCCGCGGTCTTGCCCTTGTTGTCCTTGGAGTCGAGCTCCTTCAAGCGGCCCTCGACGTTCTCCTGCTTGTCCTTGATGACGTCGATCATGAACGCCGCCACGATGTCCTCGAACATCGCCGGCTTCGGCAGCGCGGCCACCATCGAGCCTGGACCCATGTTCGTGCGCGTCATGCCGAGCGCCTGGCGCATCTCGGCGGTCTTGTTCCCGAACAGGAACTTCATGCCGCCGCCCGCCAGATCGTTCGGGCTGCCCACCACGCCCGTGAGCAGCGAGGCGAGGTTGAGCTGGGACTTGCCGAGGCTGCCGAGCGCGGTGAGCGCCAGCGCGGGCGCCGCGAGCGCGCCGACGGTGGCGAGGGCCCCGCCGCAGAATCCCTTGGGCAGCATCTTGAGCGCAGCCGTTGCAGCCAGTGCAGCGACCGGTGAGTTGACGCCGAAGGCTCGCAGCGCGTGCCGCGCGACCGCGCCCTTGTTCACCTTGTCGAAGTCGAAGCCGTCCTTGGTGAAGCCACGCGCGAGCTCGGCCGCCAAGCCAATGGCGTGCGCCGCCTGATCGGGCACGCCGATCTTCTTGAGGCCCCACGCGAGAATGCCCGTCTTGGAGATGCCAAAGGCACCAGCGATATCGCCAACCAAACCCATGATGAACCTGCCTTCCTGTTGTTGCCGTTGAACGCCACTCGGAGGGGTTCCGAGCGGCCCGGGTAGGTTATCGTAGGCCGACGTCGCTGGTTGCGAACGTCGGGCGAATGGCGGTGATCCAGACACGATCCAACTCCCGACATGTCCTACATTTCTTGGCGTTGCCGCATTGCATCATCCGGTCCCGCCGCTTCCCCTCGGCCTGCGCGCCGCGCTACTCCTGAGCCGTGCCCGAGCCGGTCGATCCCAGCAAGTTGCCGTCCCTGCTGCCCAAATGGGCCGCCGGCCAGATCACCCTGAAGGAGCTCAAGGGCTATTCGGACGATGAGCTCTACGCCATCGCCCACACCGGCTACTTCTTCATGATGCAGGGCAAGAACACCGAGGCGAAGACGCTCTTCGAGGGGCTGGTCGCCATCGATCCGCGCAACGACTACTACTACCGAGCGCTCGGCGTGATCTTCCACAAGCTCGGCGACGAGGAGCGCGCGCTCAAGCAGTTCGGCTACGCCATCCGCGTGAACGGCCGTTCGCCGGCCGCGTACGTCAATCGCGCGGAGGTGTACATCTCGACCAAGCACCACCAAGAGGCGGCCGCCGACCTGCGGCGCGCCCTCGAGCACATGGGCCCGCGCGACGTGGCCCTGGCGCGCAAGGCGCGCGCGCTCCTCGGCGTGGTGACGCGCCGACGCTGATCGGGCGCGAGCGTCAGCGCACCCGCGCGCGTCGCAGCGCGCGCTCGAAGTCGCCGGCCTCGAGCGCGCGCGTCTCGGGCTCGAGCGCCGCCAGCTTGTCGTTGAGCGCCAGGCGCGCCTGCTCCCACAGCGGATCGAAGGGCCCGGCGCGCTCGACCACGAGGTGGAACAGGCGCTCGCCGGGCTGGCGCGCGCCGTAGACCCCGGGGCGATAGAGCGTGAAGTCCCACGCGTAGGTGGCGGCGCCAGCGCCTTGGTCGTCGCGAACGATGGCCTCGAGGCCGGCGCGGATCTGCTCGTCGAGGCTCGGCGCGCGCCAGTGCCCGGCCTCGGCGTCGGTACCGTCATCGAGGCTGGCGTGACCGCGCCGCTCATCGTCGACGTCGTCGTCGCCGGCGGGGGCGTTGCCGCCCTCGTCGAACGCGCCGGCGTCGTGGACCGCGGTGCCCTCGTGCGCGCCCACCGCGCCCTCGGCGTGCCCGAGCTGCGTGGCGAGGCCGTCGCC
>CAZONM010000423.1:0-1322 GCA_964580865.1 uncultured Myxococcales bacterium
GCCCGCGGCGCGCGCGCCCCAGGCCACCGTCACCGCCGCGCCCGCGATGGCGTCGGGCGCGGATGCCGCCGCCATGGCTGCCATCCTCGCGTCCGACGACGACAACGCCCACAAGCTCGAGCGCCTCCGCCTCGAGGTCATCGGCCAGTGCACCCGGTGCAAGCTGCACCGCGGGCGCTCGCGGCTGGTGTTTGGTGTCGGGAACCCGAACGCGCCCCTGGTGTTCGTGGGCGAGGGCCCCGGCGCCGACGAGGATCGCCAGGGTGTCCCGTTCGTGGGCAAGGCGGGCCAACTGCTCACCCGCATGATCGAGGCCATGGGCTTCGCGCGCGACGACGTGTACATCTGCAACGTCGTCAAGTGCCGCCCGCCCTCGAACCGCGATCCCGAGCCCGACGAGGTGGAGGCATGCGAGCCGTTCTTGCAGGCGCAGCTCGCCATCGTGCGCCCCCGGGCCATCGTGGCGCTCGGGCGCCACGCCGCGCAGACGCTCCTGCGCAGCAAGACGCCCATCACACGCCTGCGCGGTGCGTGGCAGGAGTACCGAGGCGTCCCGCTCATGCCGACCTACCACCCGAGCTACCTGCTGCGGGAGGAAGCCGACCCCGCCAAGAAGCGCAAGCGCGAGGCGTGGAGCGATCTGCAGGAGGTCATGAAGCTGTTCGGCAAGGCGCGCGCGCAGTGAGGCAGCGCGCGGAACGGCGACGCGCGCTCCACGCGGCGCGAGCTCGGTCGTGCCGCCTGGGGCGCGGTCGCGCCGCGGCGCCTACGACCCACCCGCCGGTGCCCCGGCGCGCGGCGCTGCGGGGATCGGGCGCGTGTCCTTGGCATCGGCCATGAGCGGATCGGGGCTGAACACCGTCACCAAGCGGTCGCCCAGCGGCTTCTTCAGGTGCGCGTCGACGAGGCCCACCAGGATGCCGGCGGGCTCGGGCAGCGCCACGGCCACGCGCTGCGCGCCGGCGCGGTTGAGCACATCGACCATCCACGCAAAGCGCGCCGTCGCGTTGTCGAGCAGCGACCCCTTTGGGCCCCAGCCGAACACGAGGATGCGCTTGGCGCCTGCGATGCCCGTGCACGGCAGCAGCACCTTCTCGCCCGCCGCGCCGGTGATGGTGCCCCTGCGCAGGTAGCTCGAGAGGAGCCCGCACATGCGCCAGTCGAGGTAGCCGGCGGCGCCGCCCAGCGGCCGCACGTCGGCGCACAGGCCGATGGCGATGGTCTCGACGTCGAGCGTGTCGATGACCTGGAGCGTGGCGTCGACGAACAGGCTCTTGCCCGGCAGACCTGTCTCGGCCTTCTTCGGCGTGGACGCTTCGGCC
>CAZONM010000423.1:1422-4907 GCA_964580865.1 uncultured Myxococcales bacterium
TTCTTCTCGTCGGCCTTCTTCTCGTCGGCCTTCTTCTCGTCGGCCTTCTTCTCGTCGGCCTTCTTCTCGTGGGGCCTGGGCTCGCCGCCCGGCTTGCCGTGGTTCTTCGTGCCGTCGCCCGTGGTCATCCCTCGCTCCCCCCACCGCCGAGCCGCCCCAGCGCGCGGGCGACCGCGTCGAGCACGCCGTTGACGAAGCGCGCGCTCTCCTCGGCGCCGAAGCGCTTGGCGATCTCCACGCCCTCGTCGATGACCACGCGCGCCGGCGTGTCGCGATCGAAGAGCAGCTCGTGCGCGCACAGCCGCAGGAGGTTGCGATCGACGAGCGCCATGCGCTCGAGGCGCCACCTCGGGCTCGCTTGCGCCAAGAGCTCGTCGATGCGCGCGCGATGCTCGTGCACGCCGCGCACGATCTCCTCGGCGCGGGCGCGTGCCTTGGGCTCGGCGTCGAAGTTGGCGAAGAAGCGCGCGAGCGCGTCGTCCACCGAGAGCTCGGTCATGTCCACGGGGTAGAGGACCTGCAACGCGATCTCCCGGGCTTGGCGCTTGGTGCCCATCAGTCCTCGCCCTCCTCGAGCCGCTCGAGCTCGGCGAGCAGATCGACGGCCGCAGCGGCGGCCTCGGCGCCCTTGTTGCCGTGCGCGCCACCGGCGCGCTCCGCCGCCTGCGCCGCCGTGCCCACGGTCAGCACGCCGTTGGTCACCACGGCGTCCTGGTCGAGCCCTACGCGCAGGATGCCGTCGACGGTGGCGCGGCACACGTGCTCGTAGTGATCGGTGCCGCCCTGGATGACGCAGCCAACGCACACCACCGCGTGCACGCCGAGCACGTCGAGCGCGCGGCGCGCCGCCAGCGGGATCTCGAGCGCGCCGGGCACCCACACCACGTGCACGTCGCCGGCGGCGGCGCCGCGCTCGGTCAGCGTGCTCACGGCGCCCTCCACCAGCTTCTCGACGATGGCGCCGTTGAAGCGACCCGCGATCACGGCGAAGGAGCGTTCGTCGGCGCGGGCCTGCCGGTCCGGCGGCCGCGTGGGTACGGCGCGCATCAGCGGGCCCCGCCGAGGTCGATGGGCACGCTGTCGGTGATCTCGATGCCGAAGCCGCGCAGGGCGTTCAGGCGCACGGGGTTGTTGGTGAGCAGGCGCATGCGCGTGATGCCCAGGTGGCGCAGGATCTGCGCGCCGGTGCCGTAGTGGCGCACCACGGGGCTCTGGCCCTGCGGCGCGCGGTCGCGCTCGGGCAGGCCGCGGCCCTCGTGGCGCGCGGCCTCCACCGCGGTGAGCGCGTCGACGAAGCGGATGGGCTCGGGCTCCTTCGGCAGGTACAGGATGACGCCCACGGGCTCGGCGGCCACTTGGCGAATGGATGCGTGCAGGTGCAGGCCGCCCTTGTCGAGGATGCCGCCGAACACGTCGGTGAGCGGATCGCCCGAGTGCACGCGCACCAGCGGCGGCGCGCCTGACGCGCTGGCGGCGGCGAGCTCCACGTCGGCGCCCTTGACCAGCACCAGGGCCTCGGGCTCGATGCCGAGGGGCCCGCGCGTCAGGCCGCGGTACGCCATGGCGCGCAGCGGGCCATACGGCGTGTCGACGGTGGCCACGGCCGCGCGCTCCACCAGGCTCTCGTGCTGCAGCCGGAACGCGATGATGTCGGCGATGGAGCAGATCATGGTGCCGTGCCGCTCGGAGAACCCCACGAGGTCGGGCAGGCGGGCCATGGTGCCGTCGTCGTTCAAGATCTCGCAGATGACGGCCGCGGGCTTGAGCCCCGCCAGCCGGCACAGGTCCACCGAGCCCTCGGTCTGCCCGGTGCGCACCAGCACGCCGCCGGGTTGCGCGCGCAGCGGGAAGACGTGGCCCGGGCGCACCAGGTCCGTCGGCCGGCTCGCGTCGTCGATGGCGACCTGAATGGTGCGCGCGCGATCGGCCGCGGAGATGCCGGTGGTGACGCCGGTCTTCGCCTCGATGGACACGGTGAACGCGGTCCCGAGCGACGCCGTGTTCTTCTCCACCATGGGGGGCAGGTCGAGGGCGCGCAGGCGCTCGTCGGTGAGCGTGAGGCAGATGAGCCCGCGCCCGTCGCGCGCCATGAAGTTGACGAGCTCCGGCGTGGTCTTCTCCGCCGCGATGACCAGGTCGCCCTCGTTCTCGCGGTCCTCATCGTCGACGAGGATGATGGCCTTGCCGCGCGCCAGGGCGTCCATGGCGGCGCGCACGCGCTCCTCGGGGGTCGCGCCGTAGCGCTCGAGCAGCGACGGCCCCGGCTTTGCGAGCTCGAGCTTGGCCAAGTGCTTGGCGGGCGAGGGCTGCTTGTTGGTCATGACGTGCTCGTAGGGCCCTGCGACGACTTCGACAATCGGTAGGTTATGTAGGTAGCTATTTCTGCATGGGCTGGCCCAGGCGCGGGCCCAGCAGGCGCTCGACGTACTTGCCGATGACGTCGGCCTCGAGGTTCACCCGCTCGCCCACGCGCAGCGCGCCGAGCTTGGTGACCGCGAGCGTGTGCGGGATGAGGCAGACCTCGAAGCCACTGGTGTCGACCGCGTTGATGGTGAGGCTGGTGCCGTTGATGGTGACGCTGCCCTTGGCGATGCAGTAGCGCAGCACCGAGTCGGGCGCGTCGAAGCACAGGAAGAGCGCGTCTTGGGCCTCGCGCCGCTCGCGCACCGTGCCCACGGCGTCGACGTGGCCGAGCACCAGGTGGCCATCGAGGCGCCCGCCGAACGCCAAGGCGCGCTCGAGGTGGACGCGGGCTCCCTCGGCGAGCGCGCCGAGGCTGGTCACCGCCAGGGTCTCGGGCCCGAGCTCGAAGGTGACCTCGCCGGGGGACAGCGCCACCACCGTGAGGCACACGCCGTCGACGGCGACGGAGTCGCCGATGGCGGTCTCGTGCCACGGCAGCTCGTGGCGCAGCACCACGCGCGCGCCGCCCGGCGTGCGCTCGAAGCGCGTGACGGTGCCGCAGCCCTCGACGATCCCGGTGAACATGAGCGGCACCATGCCGGCGTCGCTGGAACGACGCAAGGCTCCTGCGATGCCCCGCGCCACCGCTATCTCTTCGCCGTGGCACGGGTCGTGGAACCGTCGGCGCCGTGCAACAGACCGTGCTGTCCGCCACCATCCGCGGGGTCGACGCCCTGGCCGTCGAGGTCGAGGTCGACCTCGGCACCGGGCTGCCCTCGGTCACCATCGTGGGCCTGGCGGAGGTCGCGGTCCGCGAGTCGCGCCTGCGCGTGCAGGCCGCCATCGCCGCCGCGGGCATGGTGTTCCCGGTGGCGCGCATCACGGTCAACCTGGCCCCGGCGCACGTGAAGAAGGACGGCACGGGCTTCGACCTGCCCATCGCGCTCGCCATCCTCGCGGCCCACGGCGCCCTGCCGAGGGGCCGCCTCGACGACGCCCTGGTGCTCGGCGAGCTGTCCCTCGCGGGCGACGTGCGGCCGGTGCGCGGCGCCATCGCCGCGGCCGAGGCCGCGCGGGCCGCC
>CAZONM010000424.1:0-4884 GCA_964580865.1 uncultured Myxococcales bacterium
GCGGCCCCGTCGCCGAACAGGCGCGCCCGCGCGCCCTGGTGCTGCTCGACCCGCGCCGCGCGTTCCTGGCGGCGCGCGCGCGCCCGCTGGCGGCGCTCACGCTCGGCGTCATGCTGGCGTTCGCGCTGGTGCCGCCGCTGACGTTCGTCCTGCGCGTCGACACGGCGGCCGTGCTCGAGCGCGAGCTCAAGCGCTCGGGCAAGCTCGAGCAGGTGCCGCCCGAGCAGCTCGAGCAGATGCGCAGCGTGGGCGCCGCGGCCATGAACGTGGTGCTGCCGGTGGCCGCCGTGGGCAAGCGCGCCGGGTGGATCTTCGTCGTCACCGCGCTGGCGTTCTTGCTCTTGCGCGGCGCCAGGCCCGAGCTGCGCTTCGGCCCCACGCTCGCCGCGGTGGCGCTCGGCTGCGCGCCCTCGGCGCTGCACGACGTCGCGGTGGCGCTCACGTTCCTGATCAGGGACCCCCTGTCGTTGGCCGACGCGCAGAACGTGGTGCAGTCGAACCCGGCGGCGTGGTTCGCGCTCGACACGGGCCGCAGCGTGGCCGGCGCGTTCCTGCGCGGCCTCGACTTCTTCTCGCTGTGGACCTGCGGCCTCGTGGCCGTCGGTGTCAACGTGGTGGCGGGCGCGCGCAGCGTCATCCCGTGGGCCGTCACCTACGGCCTGCATGCGACCTTCGTGGGCCTGTCGTTGATCGGCCCCGCCGTGCAGGGCGGGTGACCGCCCCGCGCCTCCGCCTGCTGGTCAGTACCCGTCGGGCACGCGCCCGTGCAGACAGCTGATGGTGTTGGGCTCGAAGGGCCCCGACATGCGCGCGTGCGCGGGCTCGTCGACGTCGTCGGGCAGGCCCTCGCGCACGGGCCAGCGCGGCGCGCCGCCGGGCGCCAGCGAGTGCAGGCCGCTCTGCCACGGGCCGATGACGTAGGTGTAGCCGGCGACGCGGCAGCGCAGGAACTCCGCCCACGCGGCGGCGAAGCGGTGCCCGGCCTCGCGCCCGAAGGTCTCGCAGCTGCGAAACCACACGAGCGCGTCGGGCCCGCGCAGGCGCGCGCGCAGCGCTACCAGATCGGCGTGACGAGAGTGCGAGGGGTCGAGCACGGCGTCGGCGTCGAGCCGATCACGCCCGATCCACACGCGGCCCCAGGTCCCGTGCCCCCAGAATTGAACCTCGTCGACGACGCGGGCGGGCTCCACCGAGCACAGCCACGCCAGCGCGTCCTCCCACGAGGTGGCGCCGTAGCTCGCGTCGAGGCGTCCGAGGCCGCGGTAGAGGGCGCCGCCCACCGCCCACGACGCGGTCAGGCCCGGCTGCACCAGCGGCCGGCCCACCCCCGTGGCGTCGTAGATCATCAGGCGCACGGCGACCTCCTCGAGCGCGGCGCCCGACGGTCACGCCCGCGCGCGGGCCCTTAGCGCTGGCAGCCGGTCTGCGCGCAGGGCTCGATCTGCTGCAGCTTGTCCTCGATGCGCTCCTTGAACACCGGGGAGCTGAAGCTGCCGAAGAACGAGCTGAACAGCGAGGTGAGAAGGACGAGCGCGAACATCGGGCCTCCTGTGCGCGGTCAGACCGGTCCAGCCGGACGAGCAGGGTCACGGTACGCGAGCGCGACCGGTGAGAGTCACGTCGCCCCCGTCGTCGAGACAGGCCGACAGCGGCGCCGGAGTGGGCCCGGCGCGGTGCCCCTGCCGAGGTGGGCGCACCCCTCGCACCCCTGCACCGCGGGGCACGGGGACAAGGACGCGCGTCTTGCAAACGCCGCGTGCTCTGCTACCTAAGGCGTGCCGCAGGCCTGTAGCTCAGGTGGTTAGAGCGCACGCCTGATAAGCGTGAGGTCGCCAGTTCAACTCTGGCCAGGCCTACCAACTGCCGCAGATCAAGGGCTCGCCTCGGCGAGCCCTTGGTTTCTCGGCGTGCCACCAGGGTGGGTGCGCGGCCCGGCGCCGCCTGGGGCCGGCGGTCGCAAAGTTGGCACCCCTGGCGCTCGCGACCTACCCTCGCGGGCGTGATCGAGCTCTTCCACGTCTCCTTGCGCTACGCGGGCGCCGATCGCCCCGCGCTCGACGACGTCACGCTCGAGATCCGCAAGGGCGAGTTCTGCCTCTTGGCCGGGCCGTCGGGCGCGGGCAAGACCAGCCTGTTGCGCCTGCTGTTTTGCGCCGAGGCCGCCACCGGCGGCCAGGTGTTCGTGGGCGGCCGCAACCTGGCGCGCCTGCACCCCGCCCGCGTCCCCGACGTGCGGCGCAACATCGGCGTGGTGTTTCAAGACTTCAAGCTGCTGCCGGGCAGGAGCGTGCTCGACAACGTGGCCTTGGCCCTCGAGGTGCAAGGGCGCCGCCGCGACGAGGTGCAAGAGCGCGCGGCCGCCGTGCTCAAGCAGGTGGGGCTCGGGCACAAGCTGCACCAGCACGCCGAGCGCCTGTCGGGCGGCGAGCAGCAGCGCGTGGCCATCGCGCGCGCGCTGGTGGTCGAGCCCGCGCTGTTGCTGTGCGACGAGCCCACCGGCAACCTCGACGCCGAGCGCGCCCAGGGCATCCTCGAGCTCTTGGTCACCGCGCACGTGCGCGGCACCACGGTGGTGGTGGCCACCCACGACCCGGCGCTGCTCGGCGGCAACCGCCGCGTGCTGCGCCTGGAGGACGGCCGCGTGGTGGCCGACGTGCCCGCCTCCTCGCCGCTGTCGCGGGCCCTCCTCGACGAGGCACGCAAGGTCGCATGAGCGCCGTCGCCCTGGTCACCTCGATGATGCGGCACGGCGGGCGCTCGGTGCGCTCGGGCGGCCTACCCTTCTTCTTCGCGATGCTGATGACGGCGCTGGGCGCGTTCTCCATCGGCGCCTACGCCACGCTCTTGGTGAACTTCGCGCGCGTGGCCTCCACGGTGGGCGAGAGCGTGGCGCTGGTGGCGTTCCTGCGCGTCGACAGCGCCAGCGCCGCCGAGGAGCTGCGCGCGCAGGCCGCGCTCATGCCCGACGTGCGCGAGGCCACGCTGGTGACGCCCGAGGACGCGCTGGCGCGCGCGCGCCGCGGCCTGGGCGACGCCGGTCGCGCGCTCGAGGGCTCGGCGGGCCTGCGCATGCCGTGGGTCGTCGAGGTCGTGCCACGCTTCGACCTCGGCGGCACCACCGACCGCGCGGCGCTGGCCGAGCGCCTGCGCGCGCTCCAAGGCGTCGACGAGGTGATGCACCCGGGCGGCGAGGTCAAGCGCGTCGACGCGCTCATGCGGCTGCTGCACGGCGCGGGCGTGTTCCTGGGCGTGCTCATCGCCCTCGTCGTCATCGTGGTGGTGTCGAACGCCACCAAGCTGACGGTGCTGCAGCGGCGCGAGGAGATCGCCATCATGAAGCTGGTGGGCGCCACCGACCTCTTTGTGCAGACGCCGCTGGTGCTGGCGGGCCTGGTGCAGGGCCTGGTGGGCGCCGCGCTCGGCCTCGTGGCCCTGGCGCTGGCGCATGCGTCGCTGGCGGGCATCGTCAAGGTGGCGCTGTCGGGCGCCCTGGGCGTCTTCGTGCTCGAGCCCATGCCCCTGTGGCTGTGGGCGGCGCTCGTGGGGGGCGGCGCGCTGCTCGGCGTGGTGGGCGCCGCGCTCTCGGTGCGGCGGTTCCTGCGCGTATGACGGCCGTGGCGCTGGTCCTCCTGGTGGCCGCGCAGGCCGCGCCCGCGCCCGCCCCCACGGTGGCCAGCGAGAAGGCGCGCCTCGAGGCCATCATGGCCGAGCTCGAGGTGCGCGTGGCCGCGCTCAAGGACCTCGACAACCAAGAGCGCAGCGTGACCAACAGCCTGGGCGAGCTCGACGAGAGCCTGGCCCGCCTTGGCGACGAGGCCGAGCGCGCGCGCGCGCGTCACGACGCGCTCGTGGCGGAGCTGGCGACGCTCGAGACCGAGACGGGCCTCGACGAGCGGTCGCTGGCGGACGCGCGGCGTCGTCTGGAGGCGCGCCTGCGCGTCTTGTACGTGAGCGGCGAGGGCGGCGCGGTGCGCGCGCTCTTGGGCGCCGAGGGTTTCCAGGAGCTGGCGCTGCGCCGCCGCTTCGTGCGCGAGCTCGCCGACAACGACGCCAAGCTGGTCGACGAGGTCGCGCGCATCGAGCGCGCCGTGGCCGACAAGCGCGCGCGCCTGCGCGCCGCCGCCGTCGACGTGCAGCAGGTCCAGCGGCAGATCGACCAGCAGCGCACGCTCATGGCCGCCACGCGCGAGGAGCGCAGCGCGGCGCTGGCGCGCATCGCCAGCGAGCGCACCCTCACGCTGCGGCAGCAGCGCGAGCTCGAGCAGCGCCGCGTGGCCATCTCGAACCTCATCGGGCGCCTCGCCGAAGACAGCGTGCGCCGCGCCATCGTGCCGGCGCGGCCGCGCGGCCGCCTGGGCCGCAACCTGCCCTGGCCCGCCGAGGGCACCGTGATCCGCCGCTTCGGCATCGTGGTGGAGAAAGAGACCAAGGCCGAGATCGTGTCGAACGGCCTCGAGATCCGCGCCGAGCAGGGCGCGCCGGTGCAGGCCATCGCCGACGGGCGCGTGGCCTTCGTGGGCTGGATGCGCGGCTTCGGGCGCCTGGTGATCGTCGACCACGGCAGCGCCGTGCACTCGCTGTCGGGCCACCTGGCCAAGGCGGCGGTGGCCGTGGGTGACGAGGTGCGCCGCGGCCAGACCATCGCGTTCGTCGGCGACACCGAGAGCACCAACGGCCCCAAGCTGTACTTCGAGCTGCGCGAGAACGGCCGGCCGCGCGACCCCACCCCTCTCTTGCGAGCGGCGCCGTGAGCGTGCGCGCGGCGCTCCTGCTGGTCGCGCTCGCGGGCGCGCTCGGCTGCGCCGAGACGCCCGCGCGCGCCTTCGCGGAGTTCTACGCCGCGCTCGTCGAGGGCGACCCCGCGGCCCTCGAGCGCCTCGACGC
>CAZONM010000425.1:0-4855 GCA_964580865.1 uncultured Myxococcales bacterium
CGCCCCTGCCAAGCGCCGCGCCTGCGCCGGCCGGCCCGGCGCCCGCGAGCCCGAGCGCGAGCGCGTCGCCGAGCCCGCTGCGCGCACCCGAGTCGGCCGCGGCGCGCGGCGCCGTGCTCGTCGAAGGAGGGGACAAGCGCAGCGCCGAGGCGGTTCCCGACGCACCGGCCGCGGGCCTCGACAAGGAGGCGATCCGCGGCGCCATCGCCGCCATCAAGCCCAAGATCGCCGAGTGCTACGAGTCTGCGCTGGCCCACGACCCCGACCTGAATGGCTCGGTCACCGTCGACTTCACCATCGAAGCCGTCGATGGCGGCGGCGGCGTCACCGCCGGTGAGGTCAACCAGACCGACATGAACGCGCCGTTCTTCGAGGCCTGCGTGCTCAAGCAGGTGGTCGACGTGCCCTTCCCCGCCCCCGCCGGCGGCGGCGTGGTCAAGGTCACCTATCCGTTCAACTTCTCGAACGGCGCCGACTGACGACGCCGGTGCCCGTCAGCGCATGCGCTCGACGATGGGGCCGAGCGCTGCCAGCACCGACGTCAACACCCCGCGATCGCCCGACAGGGACAGCGCCAGCGTGGCCATCGGCGCGCCGGCCAGCACGGCGTCGATGGCCTTGACGTCGACGGTGATGGTGAGCTCCCGCGTAGCCTCGTCGATGGGGCCACGCGCGAGCGCGACGGCGCCTGCGCCCTTGACGTCGAGGCGCAGACACGCGTCCCTGATTCGCGTGAGGGCCGCCAGCGCCGCGTCGAGGTCGCCGACCCGCGGCGCCTTCGCGGCGGCGAGCCCGTGCGCCAGGCGCGGTGCCTCTGGGAAGCCGTCGACCGCGGCCTGTAACAGCCGGTGGACCAGCGGGAACGCGCCCCTGCCGACGAGCGCCGACACCAGCGGATCCTTGGCGAAGCCCTTCTTGGCGGTCACTGCCCCACCGTCGACCACGACGGTGAAGGTGCCCTCGCCGGCGGCCTCGATCTCGAGCTCGAAGCGCCCCCGCGCGCGCAGCGGCATTGGCGGCGCCAGCGCGGCCTCGAGCGCCGCCAACGCCGGGCCTTGCAGGCACGCCGCCACCGTGGCCGGGACGCTGGTCACACCAAGTCCACGGCGCCGTCGAACGACGTCAGGCGGTGTAGCCGCTGCCAGCGCGCGCCGATCTCGTGGGTGTCGACGCGCTTGACCCGATCGAAGCTGAACTCCTCGACGACAAAGCTGGCCATGACCGTGCCCATGACGAGCGCGCGGCGCCACAGCGTGTCGTTGGCCGCCTCGCCGCGCGCCAGGTGGCGGTCGAGCCACCCCATGAAGCCGCCGGCGAAGGTGTCGCCGGCGCCCGTGGGATCGAACACGTCCTCGAGCGGGAACGCGGGGACGAACGACACGTGCTCGTCGCGGAAGCACAGCGCGCCGTACTCGCCGCGCTTGATCACCACGGTGAGCGCGCCGCCCCTGCCCTCGATGGACTGGATGGCGCGCGCGGCCTTGACGATGTTGTGCTCGCCCGTGAACAGGCGCGCCTCGGTCTCGTTCATGAACACCACGTCGACGCACCGCATGGTGCGCTCGAGGGCGCCCTTCCTGGTGTTGATCCACAGGTTCATCGAGTCCATGCCGACGAGCTTGGGGTCGTGCACCTGCTCGAGGACGCGCCGCTGCAGGTCGGGATCGATGTTGGCGAGGAACACGGTGTCGGCATGGGTGTAGCTCTCGGGCAGCACCGGGTTGAACATGCCGAAGACGTTGAGCTGGGTGTCGAGCGTGGCGGCCTCGTTCAGGTCGAGGCCGTACTTGCCGCTCCAGTGAAAGGTCTTGCCGGCCGCGGTGACGAGCCCCGACGTGTCGATGCCGCGCTTGGTGAGCCACTGGACGTGCGCCTGGGGGAAGTCTTCCCCCACGACGGCGCACAGCTTGACGGGGGCGAAGCACGACGCCGAGATGGCGAAGTAGTTGGCCGAGCCGCCGAGCGCCTGCTCGCGCTTGCCGAACGGGGTCTCGATGGTGTCGAACGCGACGCTGCCGACGACGACGATGGACATAACGCTCCCTCGCACCCGCGCGGGTGCTTGCGATCCGCCCGCTAGCCGAGCGCGTCTCCCAGGATGGCGGCGAGGCGCCGGCGCGCCTCGCGGGGCATGGCCTCGGGCGCCGTCATCACGGCGCCGCGCGCGATGCCGGCGAAGGGGCTCGCGGCGGGCGCCCCGGGGCCCGCCAGGCGCTCGGCCACGCCGCGGATCACGCGCTGCGCGACCGCGACGTTCTGCTTGAGCACGGCCACCACGGCCTCCACCGACACATGCTCTTCGCCCTCGTGCCAGCAGTCGTAGTCGGTGGCCAGCGCCAAGGTGGCGTAGGACATGCCTGCCTCGCGCGCCAAGCGCGCCTCAGGGAGGTTCGTCATGCCCACCACCGACGCGCCCCACGAGCGGTGCAGGTGGCTCTCGGCCTTGGTGGAGAAGGTCGGCCCCTCGATGCACACGTAGCAGCCGCCGTCGACCGTGGGCGCGCCGCTCGCGCGCGCGGCGTCGAGCAGGATGGGGCGCAGCACGCCGCACACGGGATCGCCGAACGACACGTGGCCCACCACGCCGTCGCCGAAGAACGTGCGCGGGCGGCCCTCGGTGCGGTCGATGAACTGATCGACGACCACGAGGTGGCCGGGCGCGATCTCGGCCTTGAGCGAGCCCACCGCAGACACGCTGACGATCATCTCGCAGCCGAGCAGCTTGAGCGCCGCGATGTTCGCCCGGTACGGCACCTCGCTCGGCGAGAAGCGGTGGCCGCGGCCGTGGCGCGGCAAGAACGCCGTGCGCGTGCCCGCCAAGGTGCCGATGACGAGCTCGTCGGACGGCAGGCCCCAGGGCGTGCTGACGGCGCGGCGCTCGACGTCGACGAGGCCGGGCATGTCGTAGAGGCCGGAGCCTCCGATGACGCCGAGGAACGGACGCTCGCTGGCCACGCGCACCTCCCGGCGTCGGGTAGCAGGCGCATGCGCGCGCGGGAAGCCCCCGCTGCGTCGCTCAGCCGCGCGCCCGGGTCAGCTTGTCGCCGCCGAGCATGCCGCAGGCCGCGTCGATGTCGAGGCCGCGGGTGCTGCGCACGAAGCACGACACGTGGCCGCGATCGAGCAGCGCGCGGAAGGCCTCGACGCGCGCGGGCGCGGGCCGCGTGAAGGGCGAGAGCGGGTGCGGGTTGAACGGGATCAGGTTCACCTTGACCCGACGACCGCGCGCCAGCTCCACCAGGCGCCGCGCGTCGTCGTCGCTGTCGTTGACGCCGGCCAACAGCACGTACTCGAGCGTGACGCGGCGGCGCGGCGCCAACGGGAACGCGTCGATGGCGGCCAAGAGCGCGGCGATGGGCCAGCGCCGGTCGACCGGCATGAGGCGCGCGCGCACCTCGTCGGTGGTGGCGTTCAAGCTCACCGCCAGGTGCACGTCGGTCTCGGCGCCCAGGCGCGCCATGGCGGGCACGAGGCCCGAGGTCGACACGGTGATGCGGCGCGGGCTCATGCCCTGCCCCGCTTGCGCCGTCAGCAGGTCGATGGCGGCGAGCACGGCGTCGACGTTGTGCAAGGGCTCGCCCATGCCCATGAACACGATGTTCTGCACACGGCGCGGCGCGGCGCCCGCGGGAGCGTCGTCTTGCTCGCGCTCGAGGTCGGCCTCGGCCGCGTCCTCCACCACCTCGCCGACCTGCGGCACCGCGACCTCGTCGAGATCGCGCAACACGGCGTAGAGCTGCCCCACGATCTCGCCCGCGCTCAGGTTGCGCACCAGCGTGAGCGCGGCCGTGGCGCAGAACGCACATCCCATGGCGCAGCCCACCTGCGACGAGATGCAGAGGGCGTTCTTGCCGGGGCCCGACGCGTTCGGGATGTACACGCTCTCGACGAAGCGCCCGTCGTGGGTGCGCAGGCGGTACTTGCGCGTGCCGTCGGCCGCCACCCTGACGTCGTCCACCGCCAGGGCGCGCAGCTCGGCGATGGCGGCCAAGCGATCGCGGAACCCGCGTGGCAGGTCGGTCATCTCGTCGAACGTGCGCGCGCGCCGCTGGTGCAGCCAGGCGAAGAGCTGCTTGGCGCGATAGCGCCGCTCGCCCTCGCCCTCCACCAAGGTGGACAGCGCGGCCTCGCCGAGCGAGCACAGGTCGACGCGCCCGGACACCTCGGGCACGGCGGGGAGATCGGGCCAGCGCTCAGCAGGGGCCATCAGCCCAACGTCGTAGCCATCGCGGGCGGCGCCGCAAAGCGGGGTCGCGACCAGTGAGATCGCTCACGAGAACGAGGAAGGGCGTTGGCAGGTGTGATCGCGGCCGCTACCACCGGCCGCGCTTCAAGGAGCCTTTCATGCTGTCCTCGGTCCGTTCCCTCGCGCCCACCGTGCTCTTGGCCCTCGGCGCCTTCCTGCCCTCGTGCGCCTGCGTCACCACCGTGCAACCCGACAACGAGGTGTGCGACGACGGCGACGACAACGACGGTGACGGTGACACCGACTGTGACGATGACGACTGCGCGCGCGAGGCGGCGTGCTCGATCGTCGGCGAGGGTGAAGGTGAGGGTGAGGGCGAGGGTGAGGGTGAGGGCGAGGGTGAGGGTGAGGGCGAGGGCGAGACCAACTGCACCGACGGCGTCGACAACGACGGCGATACCTTCATCGACTGCGTCGACTTCGATTGTGACGCGGCGCCGTCGTGCGCCGAGCGCTGCGACGACGGCGTCGACAACGACGGCGACCGCTTCGTCGACTGCGTGGACTTCGACTGCGAGGACCACCCGGCGTGCAGCGGCGAAGGCGAAGGCGAAGGTGAAGGTGAGGGCGAAGGTGAGGGCGAAGGTGAGGGCGAAGGTGAGGGCGAAG
>CAZONM010000426.1:0-4787 GCA_964580865.1 uncultured Myxococcales bacterium
GAGGGCTCGGCCGCGAGGGTCGCGCTCTCGAGGCGGCGCCCGAGCGGTGCCGACCGGGAGGGACCATGAGCAAGCTCCGGGTGCACGGCTTCGGCATCTCGCTCGACGGCTACGGCGCCGGCCCGCGGCAGTCGCTCGACGACCCCATGGGCGTGGGCGGCATGGCCCTGCACCAGTGGGTGCTCGGCACGGTGACGTTTCAGAAGATCGCCGGCACCTTCGCGCAAGACCTCATCGCCGGCCGCCTGGGCCGCGAGGGCGTCGACGACGACATGGCGGCGCGCGGCTTCGAGAACCTCGGCGCGTGGGTCATGGGCCGCAACATGTTCGCCCCGAGCCGCGGGCCCTGGACCGACGACGGCTGGCGCGGCTGGTGGGGCGACGAGCCGCCGTATCACGTGCCGGTCTTCGTGCTCACGCACCACGCGCGCGCCCCCCTCGAGATGAAGGGCGGCACCACGTTCTACTTCGTCACCGACGGCCTCGAGGCGGCCCTCGCGCGCGCCCGACACGCCGCCGGGGCGCGCGACGTGCGCCTGGGCGGCGGCGTCGCCACGGTGCGCGCCGCCCTGCAGGCCCGGCTCGTCGACGAGCTCCACCTGGCCATGGCGCCGGTGTTCCTCGGCGGTGGCGAGCAGCTGCTCTTCGGCCTCGACCTGCCGGCGCTCGGCTACCGCGTGACCGAGCGGCGCTGCTCCGACGCGGCCACGCATGTGGTCGTGACCAAGGCGTGAGGAGCGCGCCGCGCTACCCCATCCACCCCGGCAACGCCGCCGCCTGCTGCAGCCAGCGGGTGAGCTGCGCCTCGTCGAGCGCCTCGCCCTCGCGCACGTCGAGGTAGCGCACCTCTTTGCTCTTGCTCTCGCCCGGCGGCGGCGGCGTGAGCGCGGTGCCGCGAAAGAACGCGAGCTTGAGGTAGTTGGTGTAGGCATGCACGCCCAAGAACCAGCCCTGGCCCAGGACGCCGTAGAAGGGCGAGTTCCACTTCACGGCCTTCTGCACGTGCGGCACCGCGCGCGCGATGAGCGCGTCGAGGCGCTGACCCACGTCGCGCTTCCAGCCCGGCAAGGCCGCGAGGTAGGCCTGCACGGGACCGTCGCCGTCGCCCTTGGCGATCTGCGGGTTGCCGCCGGTCAAGAGCCGCACGCGCTTCGCCGCCGGCGCGCGCGCCGCGGCGGTGCGCCCCTTGCTGAGCTTCGTCGTCGACGAGGACGCCCTCTTCTTCTTCGTCGTGGTGCTCTTCTTCGCCGTGGGCCGTGCTGCCATGTCGTCCTCCCGGGGCAGGCTCGCGCGTGGTGCGCGAGATAGCGAATGCGCGCGCGCCGCGCCACGCGGGCGCGCGGCCACCGCGCCCCTCGGCGCCGCGAGGCGCACGCTCACCGGGGCGCGTGCAGCGCCAGCCACTCGGCCAGCTCGCGCGCGGCGTGCTTCTGCAGGTAGTGCCCGCCCGTACGCTCGACCAGGTGCGTGACGATGGGCGCGGCCACCAGGTCGCGCGCGAGCGCCGTGCCCACGGCCAGCTCCACCAGCGGATCGTCGTGGGCCGAGGCCACGAGCGTGGGGCAGCGCACCACCGCGGCGGCGCGCTTGTTGGCGGCGATGTCGAGGTCGCCGGAGATGGCCAGGTGCAGGGCCGCGCTCTCGGCGCTGAGCGGCGTGGGGCTCTTGGTGCCGCGGCCTTGATAGAACGCGTCGAGCCGCTCGACCGCGCGCGCGCCCACCACCGGCAGGCGCGCCACGCCGCCGAGCGCGCGGATCCACGAGGCCGGCACCGTGAGCCCGCGGTGGCGCCGCGTGCCCGCGCTGTTGACGAGCCCGAGCGCCCACACGTCGTCGGCGAAGCATGCGGCGGTCATGAGCGCGGTGGCGCCGCCGATGGAGTGTCCCACCACGGCGAAGCGCGCGAAGCCGAGCGCGCGCATGCAGGCGCGCACGAAGGCGCCGCGGTTCTCGGCCTTGGCCGACGGGAACGCGCGCGCGGGCGTGCGCCCGAAGCCGGGCATGTCGAAGCGCACGGCGCACAGCCCCGCGGCCACCAATGCCGGGCCCGCGTAGCGCCAGTCGCGCACGCTGCCGGGGATGCCGTGCACCAGCGCCACCGCGGGCGCGCCGCGCTCGCCCTCGATGACGACGTGGACGTCGCCGAGCTGTTCGCCCGGGGGATCGGTGGGCGTGGGCAGCGCGCGCGCGCCGAGGGCGGTCATGGCGGCAACAGCTCCGACAATTCCTGCCAGCGCGCGTACAGGCGTTGAATCTCGGCCTCCACGCCGTGCAGCTCGTCGGTGAGGGCGCGCGCGCGCTGGGCGTCGCCCTTGAAGGTGTCGGCGCTGCCGAGCAACGTGGTCAGCTCGTCCTTGCGCGCCTCACGCGCGAGGATGGTCTCTTCCATGGTGGAGAGCTCGCGCTCCTCCTTGTTGCTGCGCTTGCGCTTGCCGGTGCGCTCGCGGCGCGCCGGCAGCTCCACGTCGTCCTTCGGCGCGATCGGCGGCGCCACCGCGGTCTCGACGCCCTTGGCCTGCGCGTGCAGGCGCTCGAAATTCGTGTAGTCGCCGGGCCAGCACGTGGCCACGCCGTCCTCGATGGCGACGATGCCCGTGGCCACGCGGTCGAGGAAGCGCCGGTCGTGGCTCACGATGAGCGCGCAGCCATCGAGCGCCAGCAGCGCCTCCTCGAGCACACCCAAGGTCTCCACGTCGAGGTCGTTGGTGGGCTCGTCGAGCAAGAGGCAGTTGGCGCCGCGCTGAAAGAGCCGCGCCAGCGCCAGGCGGTTCTGCTGGCCGCCCGAGAGCGTCTTCACGCGCCGATAGCGGTCGGCGCCGTCGAACAGGAACTGCTCGAGGTAGCTCGCGATGTGCACGCGGCGCTGCTCGCCCTCGGGCGCGCCGATGACGACGTGGTCGTTCTCGCCCGCGAGCACGCCCTCCAAGGTGGCGTCTTGGTCGAGCGAGGCGCGGTGCTGATCGAACAGCGCCACCCGGGTGTGCTTGCCGAGCTCGACGGTGCCCGCCTGCGGGCGCACGGCGCGCTCGCCGTCGACGAGGCCGGCGGCCGTCAGCACCGACAACAGCAGCGTGGTCTTGCCGGCGCCGTTATCGCCCGCGATGCCCCAGCGCTGGCCGGCGACCAGCGCGAGGTTGAGCCCCGAGAACAGCGTGCGCGGGCCGCGCGCCAGCGTGACGTCGTTGAAGGCGAGGATGGTCTTGCCCAGGCGCGCGCCCCTGACCTCGTCGATGACCACGCGGCCCGCCTTGCCGCGCAGGTGCTGCGCCTGCGCCTCCACCTCGTCGGCCAGGGCCTCGGCGCGCTGGATGCGCGCCGTCTGCTTGGTGGTGCGCGCCGGCGTGCCCGCGCGCAGCCACGCGAGCTCACGCACGTACAGGCGGCGGCGGCGGTGCGCCTCGCGCTCGAGCTGCTCGTCGCGCAAGAGCTTGTCCTCGAGGTAGCAGTCCACCAGGCTGCGGCCGTCCTTGGGCTTGTGCGTGGAGAAGAGCCGGCCGGCCTCGAGCTCGACGACGCGCGTGCCCACGGCGTCGATGAAGGCGCGATCGTGCGACACGAACACCAGCGGCCCGCGGTGGCGCCCGAGCTCGTCCGCGAGGAAGGTGATGCCCGCGCGGTCGAGGTGGTTGGTCGGCTCGTCGAGGAGCAGCACGTCGGGGGGCGACAGCAAGAGCCGCGCGAGGTCGAGGCGGCGGCGCTCGCCGCCCGACAGGCTGGCCACCGTCTGCTCCACGGCGCGCACGCCCAGGCGCGCGAGCACCTCGTCGACGCGGTGCTCGACGTCGAAGCCGCCGAGGTCGTCGATGCGGCCGAGCAGCTCGACCACGCGCGGGTCATCGGGGGCGCGGGCGGCCAAGGCCGCGTGCTCGGCGACGAGGGCGCTCACCTCGCCGAGCGCGGCGCGCGCCGTCTCGCCCACGGTCTTCGTGAGGTCGAGCTGCGGCGTCTGCGCCAGCATGCCCAGGGTCTGACCGCGGCCGCGCTCGATGACGCCGGCGTCGGGCGACAGCGTGCCGGCCAAGATCTGCAGGAACGTGGACTTGCCCGCGCCGTTCCTGCCCACCAGCGCCACGCGCTCGCCGTCGTCGACGGTGAGGGCGGCGCCGTCGAGCAGGCGCCGGTCGGCGAAGGCGAAGCACAGGTCACGCGCCGCGAGCATGGGTGCGCACCATTATCCCAGCGGCGCCGCGTTGGCGATCGCTCGACGCGGCGTGGACACCATCGTCACGGCGCGCGCTCAGAGGTCGCCGCCCACCTCGATCGACAACCGGACGTGCTGCTGCTCGCCCGCGTACGGCGGGTAGCGGAACACGTCGAAGGCCGCGCGCAGGCAGGCGTCGTAGGAGGTGCCGCGCAGGCGCGTGGGGCGCAGGTCATAGGCGCGCACGCGGCCCGCGTTGCTCACGGCCCACTCGAGCTCGATCACCGTCTGCGTGATGGGCACGCCGACCTTGAACGCGTCGCGCACGCACTGCTGCAGGAGCACGTCGTAGTCGGCGAGCACCTCGGCGTTGACCTCGGCGTCGAAGGCGCCGCGGGGCTCGCGCGAGTAGTCGTAGTGCAGCGTGCCCCCGTAGCGCCGCTGCTCGGCCGCGCCGCACACCACGCCCTGGGCGCGCGCCTTGCGGCACAGCTCGAGGGAGGCCTTGCTCTTGAGGTAGGGCGAGGCCCCCTGGCGCGACTGCGCGCGGCGCAGGTCGACGGCCGCCTCGCGGTCGGCGCCGAGGCTCGCGAGCGCGGCCTGCTCGAGATCGCCCTGGGCCTCGAGGAGGCGCGCGCGGGTGCGC
>CAZONM010000427.1:0-4785 GCA_964580865.1 uncultured Myxococcales bacterium
GGCGCGCGGATGACGCCGCGGGCGGTCGCGGCGGCGGCGCTGCTGGCGCTCGCCGGCTGCCCGGGCACCTCGTCGTCGGTGGTGCGCTTGGGTCCGCGCGACGGGGGCGGCACCACGCCCGCTGCGCGGGCCATCGTCACCGAAGAGCGCACCATCACGGTGGCCGTGAAGGACGGCGTCACCGCCACGCTCGGCGCCGCGCTCACGCGCCCGCGGGACGGCACGGGCCCGGCCATCCTCATCGTGCCCGGCGGCGGCGACGTCTCGCGCAAGGGCACGCGCCCCGGCGACGGCGTCGACGTGTATCCGGCGCCCGTCGACGTGAGCGCCGCGTGGTCCGAGGCGTTCGCCAAGCGCGGCGCCCTCGTGTTGGCGTGGGACAAGCGCACGTGCGGCCCCAACGACGACCCGCTCTGCGCCAAGAACCCCCAAGACGACGTCGACGAGCACGGGCCGAGCGCCCTGGCCAAGGACCTCGACGCCGCGTGCGCGGCGCTGCGCGCGGAGCCGTCGTTCGACGGACGCGTGGTGGTGTTCGCGCACGGCCAGGCCGGCCAGGTGGCGCTCTCGTCGACGTGCGCCAAGAGCGCCGCCGCGCTGGTGCTGGTGGCGCCCATCCCCCGCGGCATCGACGAGGTCATCGTGGCCGGCATCAGGGATCGCGCGCGCCGCGCCGAGAAGGACGCGAGCCGCGCGCCCGACGACGCCGCCAAGGAGGCGCTGCTCGAGAAGGCGGGGCAGCTCACCAACCTCGCGAGCACGCGCGCCGCCGAGTTCGCCTCCATGAAGGCAGGGCGCTTCGCCCCCACGGCGCGAGTGGGAGGCGCCACCCTGGCGTTCTGGAAGGGCTGGATCGAGCTCACCGGCAAGACGGCCGCGCTCGTCGACGCCGTGCCCGGCAAGAAGCTCGTGGTGCTCGGCGGAGACGACCAGCAGTACGGCGCGAAGGACCGCATGCGCATCAAGGCGCTGGCCCCCGACGCCTTCCTCGAGGTCAAGGGCGCCGACCACCACCTGCTGTCGAAGGGCCGGCTCGCGCCCGAGACCGTCGATGTCGTCGGCGCCGCCATCGACGCGGCCCTGGCCGGGCCGCCCACCGGGTAGCAGGCCGCGGAGAGGCGAAGTCTCTCCAGCAGAGGCGTCCTCGGGTGGGGGCCCCACGTCGACTTGCTCGAGGTGGGGGTGGGTCTGGCAACAGGCCCTCGGAAGGGTCGCAGGGTGCCGACGAGCATCTTCAGCACCCTGCGAGATCCCCAGTTGTCGAGCAGAATCGGGCGCCTACGGTCCTCGGATGTCCTCCGCCAAGCGCGACTATTACGAGGTCCTCGGGGTGGGGCGCGACGCCGACGAAGCGGCGCTCAAGAAGGCGTACCGCAAGCTCGCGCACCAGTTCCACCCCGACAAGAACCCCGGCGACAAGGCCGCCGAGGAAAAATTCAAGGAGGCGTCCGAGGCCTACGCGGTGCTCTCCGACGCCGACAACCGGTCCAAGTACGATCGCTTCGGGCACAACGCCGCCGACTTCGGCTTCCCCGGGGGCTTCGCCGCGCAGGGCGCCTACGGCGTCGACATCCAGAGCATCTTCGGCGACATCTTCGGCGACCTGTTCGGCGGCCGCGGCCGCCGCGGCGCCGCGCGCGGCAGCGACCTGCGCTACCACCTCGAGATCACGTTCGAGGAGGCGGCGTTCGGCGGCGCCAAGGACGTGACCATCCCGCGGCTCGAGGACTGCGGCACCTGCACGGGCTCGGGCGTGAAGCCCGGCACCAAGCCCAAGGTGTGCAGCACGTGCGGCGGCGCGGGTGAGATCCGCGTCAGCCAAGGCTTCTTCTCGATCGCGCGCGCCTGTCCGGGGTGCGGCGGCACCGGGCGCCTCGTCGAGCACCCGTGCGCCGACTGCCAAGGCCGCGGGCAGAAGGAGCAAGAGCGCACGCTGTCGGTGAAGATCCCGCCCGGCGTGAACGAGGGCACGCGCCTGCGCTTCGTGGGCGAGGGCGAGGGCGGCCGCGGCGGCGGTCCGCGCGGCGACCTCTACGTCGTGCTCGCCATCAAGCCGCACCCGCTGTTCACGCGCGACGAGGAGCAGGTCCTGTGCGAGGTGCCGCTGTCGTTCCCGCAGGCCGCGCTCGGCTGCGCGCTCGAGGTGCCCACCCTCGATGGCAAGGTGCAGATGAAGATCCCGGCGGGCACACAGCCGGGTGCGAGCTTCCGCTTGAAGGGCAAGGGCGTGCCACACCTGCGCGGCCAGGGGCGCGGCGACCAGATCGTGAAGGTGCGCGTCGAGGTGCCCAAGGAGCTGAACGACGAGCAGCGCGCGCTACTCGAGAAGCTCGCGGCCGCCTTCGGCGACGAGGTGCACCCCGAGCACAAGAGCTTCCTCGACAAGGTGAAGGAGCTGTTCGGGTGATTCCTTGGGAGGGTCGGTCGCCAGACCCTCCCCCCGCCGGCGAAGCCGGACGCGGGGCCCCCACCCGAGAGCCTCCCTCCGGTCGGCGATTCGTGCGACGTCGCGAGCTACTCCACGAACGTGACGGTGCCGAAGCGCGCGAGGTTGTGGAAGTCCCCCGACAGCGGCGTGGACCACGCGGTGGCCTCGCTGCCCGTGACGCGTCCCTTGGCGCGCAGGCGCTCGAGGCGGAACAGGTTGACCTTCCACGACGCGCCCACCTTGGGCTCGCCCGGGGGCACGTCCTTGAGCGCGGCCACCGGGATGCGCCACTCGGCCACGAAGCCGCGATCTTGGTCCTTGTCGTCGTTGAGCGTGCCGTCGACGGCGGTCTTCACCTGGTGGCCGGCCTCGAACGATGTGTCCATGTTCTTGCGCGCGCCGCCGGCGAAGGCGGCGTCGAAGGTGAGGTCGTTGGGCGCGCTCTGCAGCTCGACGTACACGTCGCCGTCGCCGTCGGCGTCGACGAAGATCTCCACGGCCTCGCTCTCGTAGATCGGGTCGTCGTGCTTCTTGTAGGGCGTGTGCACGTCGGGATCGACGCCCTCGAACGCGAGGTAGAGCGCGTCGGCGCTCCACAGCATGCGCGCGGTGGTGGGGCGGGTGACGGCGCTCATGCCGTCCCACATGACGAACGGCCCGAGCCGCGCCGCGCGCCCCCAGTCCGCCTCGTCGAGCTTGCCGTCGACGACGATGGCGCCGGCGGCGCGCGGCACCCGCGCCTCGGCCTTGGGCGCCGGCGCGCCCTCCAGTTGGACGCGCGCGATCTGCACGCGGCCTCGTCGATCCGCAGCGATGCCGGGAGTCACCACGGGCTTCCACTGGTCCTTGTTCTCGTGCAGCCCCACCCACAGCGCCACCTCGTCGGCCGCCAGCTCGGGGGGCAGCACAATCGAGAACGTGTCGACGAGCAGGTCGCCCTTGCGCCAGGTGGCGATGCCGCGCGCGCCCAACAGCGCGTGATCACCGATGCCGACCACGATGTCGGCGTCGACGGGAGCCAGGTGCGCGCCCACCCGCGGCTTCTTGGTGGTGACGTCGCCCTCCACCAGCACGTAGAGCGTGGCCTCGAGGCGCCCGCCGCGCGCCACGCTGGGCGGCGCCAGCACGCCGACCACGCGCAGGCCCTGGGCGTAGCTCACGTCGAGGGGGCGCGCCGCCGCCAAGAGCGCCTGCGGCTGCGCATCGACGGGGCCGGTCTTGTCGACGACGCGGGCGGGGGTCACGCGGCCGTCGCAGGCCGCCGCCAGGGCGACCACCACAGCCAGATCGACGAGGGCGACACGGGAGCAGCTGCGCATCGAAACACCCATGATTCGAACGACTTACGGCCCGCGGCCGTGCAGGCCATCCGCCCGTGGGGCTGGCCCCTGCCGCCGACCACGTGGGAGTAGCACAGTCCGGGCTGGTATCTCTCTAGGGTGAATCGGCGGCCCCGGCGGCCCGTCCTACCCGCGGCCCGTCCCCTCGGGGCCGGCGCTGGAGATGTCATGAAGCCCGCACTCGCGTTTGGCCCCGCCCTCCTCGTCGCCGCCGCCATGCTCGGCGGTGGCTGCGTCACCCGCACCGTCTACGTCGTCGACGACCGCGACGACGCGCCCTTGCCCGCCGCGCCCCGCGCCGTGGCCAGCGCCGAGCCCGCGCCGCGCTACGAAGACGACGCGGGCATCCGGCGCGTCGAGGACTTCTACGAGCCGCTCTCGCCCTACGGGCGCTGGGTGCACACGCCGAGATACGGCATGGTCTTCATCCCCTCGGGCGCGGTGGTGGGCGCGGGCTTCCGCCCGTACACGCATGGACACTGGGTGCAGACCGAGTGGGGCTGGACGTGGGTCGACCACCACCCCTTCGGCTGGGCCACCGGCCACTACGGCAGCTGGTACTACGACACGAGCTACGGCTGGGTCTGGGTGCCGGGCACCACGTGGGCGCCGGCGTGGGTCTCGTGGCGCACGGGCGGCGGCTACGTCGGCTGGGCGCCCATGCCGCCGGGCGCGGCCTTCGGCGGCGCGTACACCGTGTACGAGACCTCCTGGGTGTTCGTGAGCTACTCGAGCATGGGCGTGGGCTACGTGGGCAGCGCGCTCATCGTGGGGCCCGCCTACCGTACCTGCTACGTGTCGACGTCGCCGTACCGGGAGACGTACGTGGTGTACGGCCGCAGGTACTACCGCGGCCCCCGCGAGGACGACGTGGTGCGCGCCGGCGGGCACGTGGTGCACCGACCCATCCGCGACGTCGACAGCGAGCGCGCGGTCACGCGTCCGCCTCAGGCGTCGACGCGCGAGCGCGACGGCGACGACGGGCGGCGGCCCGGCCGCGCTGGGCGCGACGATGGG
>CAZONM010000428.1:0-4760 GCA_964580865.1 uncultured Myxococcales bacterium
GCGCCCGCTGCTCTGCCGACGCCGGCAGTCACCGAGCCGGCGCGCACACCGGCGCCCGCGGCCGCGGCGCCGAAGACCGAGGTCATCGACGACGAGAACTGGCTGCCCTCGACGGGCGGCGCGCGCGAGGCCTTCGTGGCCGCCAGCGAGACGGCGCGCACCGATCCCGCGAGCGCCGTCGGCAAGTTCGTCGACGCGGCGAACCGCACCAAGTACTTCTACGCCGCGTGGTACAGCGCCGGCGCCGCCGCCGAGGCCGCAGGCGATCTCGCCACCGCCGAGCGCCACTACCGCACGGCGCTCGCCACGAGGCCCGACTACGGCCCCGCCATGGCGAACCTGGCGCTCTTGCTGACGCGCGGCAACCGCGGCGCCGACGCCCGCCGCCTCGTCGACGACGGCCTGCGGCGCTTCCCCGAGCGCTCGGGGCCGCACCTCGCCGCCGCGAGCCTCGCGTGGCACTCCAAGGACCTCGCCACCGTCGAGCGCGAGGCCGTGCTGGCCGTGCGCTACGACGAGCGCTCGACCCCTGGCATGATCTTGATGGGCAAGGTCTTCCGCGCGCAGAAGCGCCTCGACACCGCCCGCTTCGCTCTCGAGAACGCCCTCGGCGTGGAGCCCGGCAACGCCCTGGCGCACCTGGAGCTCGGCCACGTCTTCCTCGAGCTCGGCGATCAGAAGAAGGCGCTGGTGTCATTCGAGAAGGCGGCGCGCCTGCGCCCCACGCTGGCCGAGGCGCAAGAGAACTACGGCGTGCTCTTGCTCAAGGAGGGCTTCGCCGCCGAGGCCACGCGCGCGTTCGAGGCAGCGGGCAGACACGATCCGAAGAGCGGCCGCGCTCAGCTCCACCTGGGCAACGGGCTGCGCGCCGAGAAGCGCTACGCCGACGCCGAGCAGGCCTACAAGATGGCGCTGGACCTCGACCCCACCCTCCTCGAGGCGCGCTTCAACCTTGGCCTGCTCTACATCGACAACCCGGTGCCCGGGCAGGACGAGCTGGTGCGCCTGCAAAAAGGCCTGGCGGCGCTCAAGGACTATCAAGCGAAGGCCAAGCCCGAGCCCGCCGTGGCCGCGCGCCTGGCCGAGTACATCGACGCCACCGACAAGCGCATCCAGAAGGAGATCAAGCGCCGCGAGCGCGAGGAGCGGCGCAAGCGCGAGGACGCGGCGGCCGCGACCAAGCCGGCGGATCCGGGAACCACCGCGCCGGCTGCCGGTGTCGCTCCTGCGCCCGCCCCGCCCCCCGCCGAAGGAGGACGGCCATGACGCGTCGAAACGGCGCCGCGTGCAGCCCTTGCCCGCGACGCCGGTGGGCCCCTAGTATCGCGCCGATGCCGCAACGCGGCATCGCATGGAGCTCGACATGACATTGGCGCGGGCTTGGGTCTTGACCGTGCTCGCCGTGGCGCTCGCGGGCGCCGCCCTGGTGGTGGCCCGGCCGGCCGCGGCCCAGCGCAAGAAGATCACCCTCGATGACCTCATCATCGAGGGAAACATCCAGAAGCCCGAGGCGTTCTTCATCCTGCCTCGGACCAACCTGAATTTCTCGGACCTCGAGCGCCGCGAGGATCTCAAGGCCCGCATCATCAAGTCGGTGGAACAGCAACCGTTTTGAGCCGGTGCCTCGCGCTTCCCTTCCGGGGGCGTTCGGTGTCAGGTTCGGGCGACGGCGGGCAGGGCAGATAGCGACGAGGACCGGCGGCTGGCGGCACCGGTTGAGATGGAGAGAGGGAACCAGATGAGCTCGATCATCACATTCTTCAAAGAGGGCGGCCTGTGGATGCTGCCCATCGCCTTCGTGTCGTTCCTCGTCATCGGCATCACCGTCGAGCGCGTGATCTTCATCTTCTTCCGCTACAACATCAACGCGCCGGCGTTCATGGCCCAGATTCAGAAGCTGGTCATGGCGAACAACATCGACCGCGCCATCAAGCTCTGCAACGCCGCGCCCAACGCGGCGCTGGCGCGGGTCATCAAGGCTGGCCTCACCCGCGCCAACAAGGGCGAGGTGGAGATCCAAAACGCCATCGAGGAGGCGTCGCTCGAGGTGGTCCCCGAGCTGACCAAGCGCAGCAACTCGCTCGGTACGCTGGCGTCGCTGGCCACGCTGGCGGGCCTGCTCGGCACCGTGTTCGGCCTCATCGGCGCGTTCCGCGCGGTGGCAAAAGTGTCGGCGGCCGAGAAGGCCACCGTGCTCACGGGCGCCATCTCGGAAGCCATGAACTGCACCGCCTTCGGTCTGCTCGTGGGTATCCCCGCGCTGTTCGCGCACCTGGTGCTGGCGGGCATGACCAAGAAGATCATCGACGAGCTCGATTTCTACTCGGTGAAGCTCGAGAACCTCCTGACCACGCGTGGCAAGGGCGGGCTCGACGGCAACGAGGCGCAGTGAGCGCGGTGCGCGCGCCGAGCGGTGGGCGATGATGGTCGGAACGCCGAGGGTGTGAAGGGTCAACGATGTCGCAGAAGCCGTCAGACCGACGACACCGCGAGCCGGGCGACGAGGAGGCCCTCGACCTCGACGTCACGCCCTTCCTGAACATCATGTTCATGCTGATCCTGTCGACCATGACCCTGACGGCGTGGACGCAGCTCGCGATGCTCAACGTGCAGGCACCCCAGATCGGCGGCGGCAACGTCGGCGACGGCAACGCCGGCACCGACGCGCCGCCCTCCACGCTGAACCTGACGGTGTTCATCCTCAAGGACGGGTTCAACATCGGCGCCACCGGGGCCACCCTCGACGGCGGCAGTGAAGGTCGGCCGGGTCAGCCGCTCATCCCGAAGATCCAGGTCACCCAGGGCGGCAAGAGCACGGTGACCTTCGACTTCCAGGCGCTGCAGAACCGCCTCATCGAGATCAAGAAGACCTTCCCCACCGAGCAGAGCATGATCGTCAGCGCCGACGCCGACGTCGAGTACGACGACATCGTGCACGTGATGGACGCCGCGCGGAAGTCGCCGGACGGCAAGCTGCTCTTCCCCTCGGTGGCGTTCGCCGCGGGCATCGTCGGCTGAGGACACGGATTCGGCATGGCAGCAGGTAGCGACACCTCCGACGGCAGCGGGCCCTACCAAGGGTGGCCGGAAGACCTGCGCAAGGTGGCGGACCAGACCTCCCACCGTCGCAAGCGTCGCCACTTTGCGCGCACGCCGCCGATCTCCATCACCTCGCTCACCGACATGGTGACGATGCTGCTCGTGTACCTGCTGTCCACGTTCGCCACCAACCCGGTGGAGGTGAACGATCCGTCGGTGGAGGTGCCGCGCTCCACTTGTATTCCCGACGACGCGGCCCCGAGCGACGAGCCGCCGCCCGACGGCTGCGGCAAGATCGAAGAGACCACCATCGTGATGGTCACGGGGCCCGAGGTGAAGCGCAGCACCGAGGCCGGCACCAAGATCCAGCGCGTGACGCCGCGCCTTCTGCTGAACGGGCAGCCCGTGGCCGAGCTCGACGCAGCCACCTACCGCGTGCCCGAGTCCGTCAAGGACCCGGCGTCGGGTGGGTACGTCATCGTGCCCCTCCGCGAGGCGCTCAAGCGGGAGAAGGCGGTCAAGGAGGTGACGGCCCAGCTCTCGGGCAGGAGCTTCGACGGCAAGGTGATCATCCTGGCCGACCGACGCACCCCCTACCGCGTCCTCACCGACGTGCTGGTGACCTGCGGCGAGTCCGGCTTCGCCGACTTCCGCTTCGCCGTGATCCGGCCCGAGTAACCCCGGAGACCGCAGGAGGCAGCGAGACGTTGGCAGGCTGACGGTTGCGACGGACTCAGGATCCGGCCCTACACTGCGATGGAACCAGGCAGGGGTCGGCGGTGTCGAAACGTGGGCGGCGGGCTAGCCGCGCCGCGGCGAGAGGCGGAAGGAACCATGGCGAACCCCCCGAATGTCCTGCGCATCGGCGTCATCCAGGGGGTGAGCGTCATCGAAGAGCGCATGATCGGCGAGCGCGTGCCGATCTCGTTCGGCACCGCCCCCAACAACACCTTCGTGCTGCAGGGGTCCGATCTCCCGCGCACCGTGACCTTGTTCGAGACCGTGGGCGAGGGCTACCAGCTCGTCTTCGGTGACGACGCCCAGGGGCAGGTGGAGCCGGAGCCGGGCAAGCCGGTGAAGCTCGCCGACATCAAGGCCAAGGCGACCAAGCAGGGCGACCGGTACCGCTGGGCGCTGCCCGAGTCGGCCCGCGGGCGCGTGCGCCTCAGCAACGAGATTCAGGTCCTGTTCCACTTCGTGCCCCCGGCCCCGACGGCGGCGCCCGGGCCGCTGCCGACCGAGCTGCGCGGCGGGTTCATCGGCAACCTCGAGCCCGTGTTCACGGCGGTGCTGCTGGCGTCGTTCCTCATGCACGCGGCCCTCGCGCTGTTCGTGCGCCTGGCGGAGCCGCCCAAGGTGCACGACGACCTCGAGGACCTGCGCAAGTTCGTCGAGACCATCCAGCCCCCCAAGGTGGAGGTGCCGAAGATCGCCGTCAACATCGACGTGCCCGTGACCACGGGCCCCGGGCCGGGTGAGAAGCCGGTCGAGAAGGGCGACGGCGACGGCGGTGGTGGCGGCGGCGGTGGCGCCAAGGGCAAGGGCGGCGGCGGCGGCAAGGGCGTCGGCGATCGCGCCGCGCTGCGCGACCAGATCGCGGGCCGCGGCATCCTGCAGCTCATCGGCGGTCGCGGCGGCGGCGGCAGCGGCGGCGGGGCCGTCGGCAGCGTCTTCGGCGCCGGCTCCTCCATCAGCGACGACATCGGCTCGGCGCTGCAAGG
>CAZONM010000429.1:0-4735 GCA_964580865.1 uncultured Myxococcales bacterium
CCCTGCGGGTCCTCGTCGACGCGCACGCCCACGCCGTTGCAGCGGAAAGCGCGCACCGTGCCGTGCGGGTAGAGCTCCACCACCGACGCGACCGGCGCGCCCGCGAGGCCCGCCGCGAGGCGCCCCACCTCGTCGATGGCCACGGTGCGCGCGCTCATGGCCGCACCGCGCGCTCGGCGTGGTAGCTCGAGCGCACCAGCGGCGCGCTCTCGACGTGCGCGAAGCCGAGCTCGCGTGCCAGCGCGCCGAGCTCGGCGAAGCGCGCCGGGGTCACGTAGCGCGCCACCGGCGCGTTCCAGGGCGCGGGGCGCAGGTATTGCCCCAGCGTGACCACGTCGACGCCGGCGGCGCGCGCGTCGTGCAGCGCGCGCACGATCTCGTCGTCGGTCTCGCCGAGGCCGAGCATGAGCCCGGTCTTGGTGCGCACCGACGGCGCGCGCCGCTTGGCGGCCGACAACACCGCGAGCGAGCGCTCGTAGCGCGCGCCCGAACGGATGAGCGGCGTCAGGCGCGCGCAGGTCTCGAGGTTGTGCGCGAACACCGCGGGGCGCGCGTCGAGCACCACCTGCACGAGCGCCTCGTCGCCGCGGAAGTCGGGCACCAGCACCTCCACGGTCGCGGCGGGCAGGCGCGCACGCACGGCCTCGATGGCGCGCGCGAAGTGGCGCGCGCCGCCGTCGTCGAGGTCGTCGCGGGTGACGCTGGTGATGACCACGTGCGAGAGCGCGAGCAGCGCTGCGGCGTCTGCCACGCGCGCCGGCTCGTCGAGATCGACGACGTCGGGGGCGGCGGCGCTCTGCACGTCGCAGAAGCGGCAGGCGCGCGTGCAGTGGTTGCCGAGGATCATGAAGGTGGCGGTGCCGCGCTGCCAGCACTCGCCGAGGTTCGGGCAGGCCGCCGAGCTGCACACCGTGTGCAGGCGCCGCTCGGCCAGGAGCGCGGCCATGTCCCCCGCGCGCCCGCTCGGCGCGCGCACGCGCAGCCACGCGGGGCGCACCCCTGCATCCGGCACGGCGTCGTGCGGCAGGATGGGCAGGCCGGTCATGGCGCGGCACCACGGCTCATGGGGGCCGAGCCTTGCGCTCGTGGGCCTCGATCTGCAATCACCGGGTGGTCGATAACGCACAGGTGGATGCCCCGGGCCACCGCGAGGAGCGCGCGATGCGGCGGCGTGATGGCGTTCGGATGGAAGCGCGATGAGACAGCGCTACCACGCCATGGTCGAGCTGATGCCGCGGCTGCGCGCCAAGCCCGCGGCCGCGCTGCGCGAGGTGCTCGCCGGCGGCTACGGCAAGAGTGACCTGCGCGCCGACGTCATGGCGGGCCTGGTGGTGGGCGTGGTGGCGCTGCCGCTGTCGATGGCGCTGGCCATCGCGTCGGGCGTGCCGCCGCAGCACGGGCTGTACACGGCCATCGTCGCGGGCGCGCTCATCGCGATCTTCGGCGGCTCGCGCGTGCAGGTGAGCGGGCCCACCGCGGCCTTCGTGGTGCTGCTGGCGCCCGTGTCGGCGCGCTACGGCGTGGGCGGGCTGTGCGTTGCCTCGCTCATCGCGGGCGTGATGCTCATCGCCATGGGCGCCGCCGGCTTCGGCTCGCTCCTGCAGTTCGTGCCCCACCCGGTGACCACGGGCTTCACCGCCGGCATCGCCGTGGTCATCGGCACCTTGCAGGTGAAGGACTTCTTCGGTCTCACCGTCGAGCACATGCCCGAGCACTTCATCGAGCGCGTCGTCGCGCTCGCGCGCGCGGCACCCACCGCGCGCTTGCCCGACGTGCTGATCGGGGCGTTCACGCTCGCCGTGCTCATCGCCTGGCCGCGCGTCAACAAGCGCTTCCCCGCGCCGCTCATCGCGCTCACGGCCGGGGCGCTGGTCGCGTTCGCGGCCACGCACCTGCTCGACGGCGTCACCGTCGACACCATCGGCACCCGGTTCACCTACCTCGTCGACGGCGTCACCAAGCACGGCGTGCCGCAAACGCCCCCGCTGCCCGTGCTGCCCTGGAACCTGCCGGGCGCCGACGGCGCGCCCCTCGGCCTGTCGCTCAAATTGGTGCGCGACATCCTGCCCTCGGCGTTCGCCATCGCCATGCTCGGCGCTATCGAGTCGCTGCTCTCGGCCACGGTGGCCGACGGCATGATCGGCGCCAAGCACGACTCGAACGCCGAGCTGCTCGGCCAGGGCATCGGCAACATCGTGGCGCCGTTCTTCGGCGGCTTCGCGGCCACCGGCGCCATCGCCCGCACCGCCACCGGCGTGCGCTCGGGCGCGCGCTCGCCCATCGCCTCCGTCGTCCACGCGCTGTTCGTGCTCACCGCCGTGCTCGTCATCGCGCCGCTGGTCGGCTACCTGCCCATGGCGTCGCTGGCCGCGCTGCTCTTGATCGTGGCGTGGAACATGAGCGAGGTGCGCCACTTCAGCCACATCGTGCGCGTGGCCCCGCGCGCCGACGTGGTGGTGCTGCTCGCGTGCTTCGCGCTCACCGTCATCTTCGACATGGTGATCTCGGTGACCGCGGGCGTGATGCTCGCCGCGCTGTTGTTCATGCGCCGCATGGCCGACATCTCGGGCGGTAAGCTGGAGGAGGCGCACTCGCACCAGCACGGCCCCTTGCCCAAGGGGGTGTTGCAGTACTCCATCGACGGCCCGCTGTTCTTTGGCGCCGCGCAGAAGGCCATGAGCGCGCTGCACGACGTGAAGCGCACGGCGCGCGTGGTCATCATCGAGATCGTCGACGTGCCCGCCATGGACGCCACGGGCCTGGTGGCGCTCGAGAGCGCGCTCGCCAAGCTGTGGAAGGACAAGTCGAAGGTGATCATCGCCGGCGCGCAAGCGCAGCCGCGGCAGGTGCTCGAGCGCGCGGGCCTGGTGCCCGCGCCGGGCAAGTTGCGCTACGTCGACACCTTGGGCGAGGCCATCGAGATCGCGCGCGCCACCGTGGGTGACGCGGGCGTGAGCCAGCCGCCGCACGCGGAGCCCGCGCAGCCCGTGTGAGGTGGGGCGACGGGGGTCATGGTGGACACGCGCACGGTCCCTCGGCGTTGAGGCTGATGGCCCTGCCACCGTTGGCGCTCGCCCCGCAGAACGCCTCGATGTCATCGCAGGTGAGGCCGGTGCGTTGCACGGTCAAGGTGCCCCCCACGGTGCCGAGTGCGCCGAGGTCGACCGAGACCAGCGCGGGGAGGGCGTCAACGGCGTTGGGTCCGCCCAGCACGAAATCACTGCCCGCGCGAGCGAGCGCGGGCGCCTCGAGCGACTCCAGCGCGGCGTTGGCATTGACGGTGATTGATCCATTGACCTCGCGCAGCGCCGGCAGCGTGATGGACTCGAGCCAGTCGCTGCTTCTGATCGACAGCCAGCCATCCACGAGCTCGAGCGAGGAGAAGGAAACCGACTCGAGCTCGTAGTTGCCGTCGAGACGAAGCATGTTGCCGACAGTGGCGAGGGCGCCGAGGCTCACGCTCGCGACGTGGGCGTTGTACGACACGTAGAGGTAGCCACCGACGCGCTCCAGGCGCGACGCCACGGCGCTTCTGAGCGCGCCATTGTTGCTGATGCTGAACGAGCCGCCCACCTCTTGCAGCGAGCGGAAGCGGACGCTGCTCAGCGATGGGTTGTACGACACGCCGACATCGCCCGCCACGCGTGCGAGCGCTGGGAACGCCTCGTGGCGCCCAACCGAAAGGTCCTCGGCGAGGCTCGTGAGCCCCTGGTCGTTCTCGATCATGAGCGAGCCGCCCACCTCGCGCAGCACGTCGAAGCGGTACTTGACCGCGCTCGCGCCCGTGTCGGTCAGGATCAGGTCCCCGGTCACCACCTCGAGCGCGAGGCTGCCGGTCCAATCGGCCGCGCCCGGGTCGCTGTGATCGTCGACCTCCACCACATCGCCGACGATGGCAACGATGCCAGGCATGTTCCACAGACGATCGGTGACGCCAAGGTTGCCCACGAACGCGTACTGTACCGCGCCGGCGGGCGCGTCGACCGCGCCGCCCGCGCTCGTGCACCGCAGCGTCCACGCGGCGTAGCCGCTGGGCGCGCTCGACGGGAACGGCACGGTGAGCGCGCCGTTGCTGGTTACTGCGGTCGTCGGCCCGGCGTTGGTGCCCAACTTGGCCGTGCACGACTCCACCGCGCGCTGCTCGACGAGAACCGCCAAGCCGCCGCTCTCCGTCAACGTGAGCGCGGCGCTGGTGACCTCGGGCCGGTAGGTGACGGTCACCGGCACGGCGAGCGACGTGTCGCCCCGGGAGCACGTCACGGTGAAGGCGCCGCTCCGATCGGCGGGTATGGGCGCGGCGAACGCGCAGGTCGCCGCGGCCGAGGCCTCGACGTACTCGCTGACGTCGACGGTGTCACCCGGGTCGAGCACCGGCGGGGCGGCACCACTTGCGTGCGCCACCAGGGCTTGGAGCGTGAGGTCGCGGGAGACGTCATCGCCGTGATCGCCATTGCCATCGCACGTCGCCGTCACGACGGCATCATTGGTTGTGAGGGTCGGCGCCGCGACGCTCGCTGGGTTGGCACCGCTCGACAGCGTGCACGTTCCGTGAACCGTCCCCGCGCCGTCGACACCACGGGCCTCCAAGATGAATGCCTCTGTGTACACGTAAGACGTCGCCGTCGACGGGAGCGTCGTGACGCTGCTCGTCGTCACGACCAGCTCGACGGCCACGACCGGCTCACCTTCCCCCTCACCTTCCCCCTCACCTTCCCCCTCACCTTCCCCCTCGCCC
>CAZONM010000430.1:0-4735 GCA_964580865.1 uncultured Myxococcales bacterium
CCGGAGACGGCGCGGGCGGCGCGAGCGGCGCGGGCGGTGCGCTGCCCTTGTCGAGGCGGTTGCGCGCGTCGCGCTGGTAGGTGCTCGCGATGGGATCGTTGGGCTTGAGCTGCA
Organism: uncultured Myxococcales bacterium; assembly: GCA_964580865.1. Taxonomy (GTDB): domain Bacteria; phylum Myxococcota; class UBA727; order UBA727; family VGSZ01; genus JACOUT01. The sequence continues at coordinate 115 of CAZONM010000430.1, forward strand.
GCGCCATGGTCGACGCCTCGTACGTCGTGAGCCAGTCGCCCGCGGCGGCGGCCAGCTCGGCCTTGCGCATGGCCTGCGCGAAGTCTTGCAGCACCTGCTCCTCGGCGGCTTGACCGGCGCCGCGGAACATCCACAGCACCGCGATGCCGCCGCCCACCACCACCACCACGAGCGCGGTCACCAGGATCGAGAGCAGCTGCGAGCCGCCGCCGCTCCTCGACGTCGACAGCGAGATCTCCTCGTCGGGCGGCGGCGGCAGCGGCAGCGGCAGGGGCGGCGGGCGCGGCAGCGGCGCTCGCTGCGGCGGCGCCGACAGCGACACCTGATCGACGCTGCCGTTGCGCGACCCCGCCGCGGCGAAGGGGCCGCCGCCGCGCAAGGGCTGGTCGGCGGGCACCACCTGGTCGAGGGGAAGGTTGGTAAACGTCTCCTTCCACAGCTGCTGCGCCTTGGTGGCCGGGCGCCGACCCTGCTCGGTGCCCTTGGGCTTCACCTCTTGTGGCACCGCGCGCGTGCGGGCCACGTGGCCGTCCTCGAAGCCGGCGCTCTCGCTGGCCTCCTCGCCAAAGCGCATGCGCTCCGACAGCTCGGCGGCCAGCTTCTCGGCGGCGCGGATGACGCGCTCCTGGGCGTCGTCGATGGCGCCTTCCTTGGCCGCCGGCCGGCCGGTCTCGGCGTACACGAGCACCGAGCCGCCGATCTCGATGCGATCGCCGTGGTGCAGCTGCTGCTCGGCGATGCGCTTGCCGTTGAGGCGCGTGCCGTTGCCGCTGCCGAGGTCGACCACCCGAGCGCCGCGGTCGTCGACCTCGATGCGCAGGTGCTGCCGGCTGGCCGCGATGTCCTTGAGGACGAAGCTGTTCTCCCGCGCGCGCCCCACGGTGTAGCTGCCGTCGATGAGGTTGAGCGTGAGCCCCTCCTCGGGGCCGCGCATGCAGGTCAGCGTGGCCCGGGGGCTCAGCGCTCCGCCGCGCGTGGGTGGCCGACTCGGCTTCTTTTCTTGCTTGAGCGACGTCGCCGTGTCGGGGACGCCGGGCGAGGGCGGCGCCTGCCCGCGCTCGCGGCGACGATCGGCCGCGCGCTTGTTCGCCTTGCTCGGCGCGGGGTCGACGAACAGCTCCTCGAGGCCAAGGTCGTCTTTCCCGCGCACGGGCGAGGCGCGGCCCGACCCCTTGACGTTTGTCGAGGTCTTCGGCGGCTTCTTGCCGCCGTTTTCTCCCGCCGAGGCCTTGCCGTTGGCCATGCTCGCGAACACGCTCCTCACCTGCCCCAGATGGAGCCGGTGATCACTCGTACGATCATCCGAGGTTAACGGTTTTGACGACGTTCCGCGCGCTTAGCACCACGTAGGCGATCCACCTACAGACCCCCATGTGCGCCGGGCGCCAGCACGAACGCCAGGCGTGCGTCGAGGACACCGTTGAGCGCGGCCAAGGCGCTAGCGGCAAGCGGCCACTGCTCCACCGCTATGCGCGCGTTCTCACGATGGATCTCGCGGCGCCAGCGCAGGCGCCCGTCGGTGATCTCGACGAGCTGCTCGCACGCCACGGGGCCGGCCGCCACCTGCAGGCGCCTCGGCGCCTCAACGAAGATCCCGCCGGGGGGGAGCGTGATCTCGATCTCCAGGACCTCGTGCTCTTCCTGGACCACGAGCGGGCGCCGGCGCTCGGGCACGCGCAGGTACGACGCCGGCGGCGGCGCCGTCCCCAACATGCCGCCCACCCCATGTGCGAACAGGTGCTCGAAGCGCACGGTGCCGTCGTCGCCGACCTCGAGCGGCACGCGCAGCTCCACGCCCAAGCGCAGCGCCTCGCCGTCGGCCTCCAGGGCCGGCGTGCGCACCTTCGTGACCTCCACGCCGGGCCAGCTCGGCGACAAGGCGCCCTCGACGAGCGCGCGCACCTGTTCGGGCGTGGCGCGCCGCAACCCGCGGCGCACGGCGTCGGCGTCGGCGGCTGGCAGCGTGAGCACCACCACGCCGGCGAGCTGCCAAGCGCCTTCGCGCTGTTCCACCGCCAGCGAGCCCTCGAGGCGCACCGGCTCGAGGTCGATCGCACTGTCCGGCAGCCGCGCACGCCGAGGAGCCGCGCGCTCGGCGCCGAGATCCAGCACCCACGCGCCGCGCGCCGACGGTGGCAGGCGATCGAGCACGGTGTTGCCGTCGACGATGGCGTAGTGCTCGCGCGCGGCCGTGCGCACGCGCACCGCCGAGACGCGCCACGCGTTGCCGTCGGGAACGTCGGGGCCAAGCTGGCCTTGCAGCTGCAGCGCCACCGGCCCGGCGTCGAGCCCGGCGGCGCGACAGAGCGCCAGGAACAGCGCGGTGCGCGCGCCCTGGCCGAGCACCAGCGCGCCCACCGCGTCGATCGGGGCGGCCGCGGGCTCCACGCGGCGCGCGACGTAGGCGAAGAGCCGCGCCAAGCGCTCCTCGTCGCTGCCGGCGCCGGCGATGAGTCGGGCGGCGTCGGCGAGCCAGGCGTCGGGCCGCGCGGCGCGCTCCACCGGCACGCCGCGCAACACGGCCCAGACGTCGTCGCTCATGCCCCAGGAAAACCCGCCCGTGCGCGCCGTCTCGGAGGCGTCGGGCGCGAAGGGCTCGTCGGGCACGCCGTCCACGTCGTGGAGCGCGAAGGTCAGGCGCGTGCGTGCGCGGCCCTCCCCGTCGACGATCCGATCGCGCACGGGCGGCGGCAGGCCGTTGGCCGCGATGACGTCGAGGCGCAGAGCTTCGTCGAGGCCCGCCGGGAAGCTCACCAGGTAGCGCCGCTGCAGCGCGGGCGTGGCCGTACCGTCGAGCGAGCGCGTCTCGAACGACCCCGACAAGAGCACCGGGTCGTGGCGCTCCACTGTCAGCAGCTCCACCACGTCACCCACAGCGAGCTGCGGCAACGACACGTCGTCGACGCCGGCGTGGTGCTCGGCCTCGGCCCACGCGCCGTTCGGCTTATACACGCGCGCGCGGATGGCGCGCGCGTCGCCCAACCCGAGCTCGCCGAAACGATCGAGCACGTCCTTGGCGTCGAGCTCGACGATCAGGTGGCGGATCACGAGCGATGAGAGGTCTTCGAAGTACCAGCGCTCGACGTCGTCGACGAGGGCCACGGCGGCGTGCTCGCGGAAGCGATCGGGGTCGACGCGGCGGCGCCGCAGCGTCTCTTGGGCAAGACCGAGGCGCCAGGTCCAAGGCGCATCGATGCCAAGGCGCTCGGCGGCGCGCGCCGCCGTGTCGCTCTCGCGCACCAACGGCAAGGCCGCGATGAGCGCGGCGCGCGCGACCTCGGTGCCCTGGAGCGCGTCGAGGAGCTCCACGCGCCGCACCGCGAGAGCGCCGTCGCCGGGCGCGCGCGCCGCCGCGTCGTCAGCGACCAGCAGCGCGGCGGCGGGATCGGAGAGCGCCAACAGCTCCATGAGGTCGGTTGTGGCGGGCCCGGCAGGCGCGCGCGCCGCCGCTTGGTGCAAGAGCGCGACGGCGTCGTCGGTGCGCAGGGCGTCGAGCGCGCGCCGCGCGGCCCGGCGCGGCGCCAACGTGGGGTCGAGCGCCGCGCGCCGCGCCTCGAGCTCGGCGGCGCGCGCGTGGTCGCCGCGCGCGCTCAACGCCGGCAGCGCCGCGTCGATGTTCTCGGCCGACAGCTCCAGCGCCAACAGGCGCTCCGCCAACTCGTGGGCCTCGTCGACGACGCCAGCGTCGAGCAGCTCACCGATGGCCTCGCGCAACCCGAAGGCGTAGCGCGGCTGCTCCGCCACCAAGCGTCGGTAGGCAGCCAGGGCCTCGTCGGGGCGCTCGTCGCGCGCGCGGCGCGCGGCGGTGATGCGCGCAACGGGGTGCTCGGGCCAGAGCGCGAGCACCTGCGCCCACAGCGCGTCGGCCGACGAAGCGGAGACGCGCGCGGGCACGCCCTCCTCATCGGTCACGAGCTCGGCCGCGGTGGCCAGCGCCACCGGTGAGCGGCCGAAGCGCGCAACCAGCGCGCGCGCCAACACCTGGACCTCGTCGGGGTTCGTGGCGAGCACCGGCGGGCGCACCACGGCCACGCGCCACAACAGCTGCTCCAGCGTGGCTTCGCCGGGTGCGACGGCGAGCGCCTCGACGGCGCCGCGCGCGGGGCCCACCACCACGCCAGTAGCGCCGCCCGGTCGCGGCGCCGATGGGCCGACAGGCACGCCTCGTTCGTCGAGCAGCGCGATCGAGATGCGGTCGTTGCCGCCGAGCGACTGCGCCAAGAGCTCGATCGTGTGCTCGCCGTCCGCGAACTCGATCGCGGCACGCAAGACGTCCGCGGTGCGCTGGTCGGGCGTGCGCTCCGCCACCACGCGCCCGTCGACGCGCGCGCGTACCGCGTGGGCGCCCGTGACGACCGCGGTGGCGCGGCCGCGCCCGCGCACCGCGAACCGTAGCCGATAGACGCCGCCGGTCCCCGACGCGCCGGGCGAGAAGAAGCCGTCGCTGCTCGCGTCGTCGATGCTGCGCCACGCGACGCGGTGGCGGGTCAGCGCGCGGCCGGCGCTGTCGAGGGCGTACGCGCTGCGGGCGTCGTGTGCGAACGGCCCCTCGACGAGCGCGCGCGTCAGGCGCCCGCTGGCGAGCACGGCCGCGGCCACGCCCGCCTCGTCCTTCGCGATC
>CAZONM010000431.1:0-4722 GCA_964580865.1 uncultured Myxococcales bacterium
GGGCCACGGCGCGCCAAGAGCGCGAGCCACGGCGGCGCGAACGCCAGCGCCCAGGCCACCAGCACGACGTCGCTGCGCGCGAACAGCGCCAGGAGCGCGAAGAAGAACCCCGCCGCGGGCGCGCGCAGCCACACGTCACGCGCGGTCACGGGCGGCGGCGCGCGCCACAGGCGCACGCCCACGAGCGCGGAGGCGAGGGCCACGGCGACGACGAAGGGCAGCTCGCCCTCGCCCGGCGGCAGCCAGCGAAAGGCGCCCCACCACGAGGCCAGCAGGCACAGGTGCGTGACGACGGGCCCCACCACCAGCGCCCAGAGCGGGCGGCGCTCGATCACCAGCGCCACGCCGAGCGCGAAGAAGCCCCAGCCCAGCACGCCCACCACGGGCACCGAGAAGGGCCCGGCCTCGAACCAGGCCCACAGGCCGATGCGCGTGGAGATGGGCTCGATCAGGCTCGCGTCGACGGCGACCAGGCCCGCCGCCAGCAACGCGCGCCGCGGCGCGGCCACGGCGCGGGTCAGGTCGAGCGCCGACTGGACCACGATGGGCCAGATGCACACCACGGCCAGGGGCACGTCGAGCACGCGCAGCTGCCAGAGGCCGGCGTAGGTGTAGAAGCCGTACAGCCGGATGCAGCTCTCCTCGCCGAGCCACGAGGCGGCGGCCACGACGAGCAGTCGCCCCGCGAGCCCGCGTCGGTCGCGCGCGCCCGCCATGCGCAGCGCGAGCCAGAGCGCGGCGATGGCGAAGCAGGCAGGCTCGATGGCGGCCACGCGCGCTCCATAGCGCGTCGAGGAGGCGACGGGATCCGGCACCCGGGCTTGCCGGGGCGGCACGGGCGGGCTAACCCGTGCCGTCCCCACCGCTTCCCGAGGATCTCATGGCCCGCGTCACCGTCGAAGACTGCCTCGTCGAGCTCGATAACCGCTTCGCGCTCGTGCTCCTGGCCACCGGCCGCACGCGCCAGCTGATGAAGGGCAGCCGCGCCCTCGTCGACAACCAGAAGAACAAGGAGCCGGTGGTGTCGCTGCGCGAGATCGCGGCGGGCATGGTCAAGTTCGACCGCCCCGTGAAGGCCGTGCTGGCGAAGCGGCTCTCGGAGCTGCAGGCCGAGTACGAGGCCGCGCACGGCATGCCGCTGTGATGGTGCGACGCCGGGGGCGGTGAGGCCTCCGGGCCAGGCGCCCACGTCAGGGTGGGCGGCTCGCAGGTGGCCGGCGGGCGAGGCGCTGGAGCAGCTCGTGCGCCATCTCCGGCGAGAACGGCTTCGGCAGCACGGCGTCGAAGCCGTCGATGTCGATCTCCGCGTGGGTGTAGGAGCCCGAGCAGGCCACCACGGGCGCGGTGACGCCGTGCTCCCTCAGCGCGCGCAAGAGCCAGAAGCCGTCGTGCTCGGGCATGCGCAGGTCGGTGATTACGGCGACGAGGGTCGTGCCCAGGGCGCGCGCCCGAGCCAACGCGGTGTCGGCGTCGCCGATGCCCTCCACGCGCACGCCCAGGCGCTCGAGGATGCGCACCGTCGCGCGGCGGCCAATGTCGAGATCGTCGACGACAAGGATGACGCCGCTCGCGACAGCCGCGGGACCTGCGGCCGGCGCGCGCGCGACGTCGGCGCTGCTCGGCGGCGTCGCGAGGGGCACGAACATCTGGAACGATGCGCCCTGACCCTCCTTGCTCGTGACGTCGACGAAGCCGCCGTGGGCCACCGCGCAGCCATACACCTGCGTGAGCCCGAGCCCCGTGCCCTTGCCCGGGTCCTTGGTGGTGAAGAATGGCTCAAAGACGCGCGCCATGGTCTCCGACGACATGCCGCCGCCGTTGTCGGTGACGCGCACCCAGGCGAATGGACCCGGGCGCGCGTCTTGCGGCGCCGCCGGGGGCAGCGCACGCACGTGGGTCACCCCGGTGGCGATGCTGATCGCGCCGTTCCGCTCGGCCAGCGCGTCCTTGGCGTTGAGGCCCAAGTTGAGCAGCGCTTGTTGCCATTGGTCGACGTCGATGTCGGCCTGGGGGTTCGACGGGTCGAGCGCCGTGCGCACATCGATGTGCGTGGGCACGGCGGGGCGCAAGAGCTGCGCGCAGCCCTGCGCCAAAGCGTTGAGCTCGGCGCGGCGGCGCTGCATCGGGCGCGGGCGCTCGAGGTCGAGCAGGCGCATGGCCAGCTCGCCGGCGGCGCGCGCGGCGTCGGCGGCGTCGGAGAGCGCCGCGCGTGTGTCGCCGTCGGTGGCGCCCTCGATGGCCTTGTCGAGCCCGGCGCCGATGACGAGCAGGTAGTTCTTGAGGTCGTGCGCCACGCCGCCCGCCAGCGCGCGCGCGGCCCGCATGCGCTCGGCTTGGATCACCTGCGCCTGCAGGCGCTGGCGCTCGGCGGTCTCGGCGCGCAGGCGCTCCTCGGTGCGCTGCAGCGCCTCGGCCTTGGCCGAGTAGCCGTGGGCCAGGTTGCCCTTGCTCGCCTTGAGGTCGAGGATGACCCCGGTGAGGAGCCGCGCCTTCACCGACGCGAGGTAGGCGGCGCAGTGCATGCGCAGGGCGCGCTCGCTCAGCGTGCGCCCGGTGGCGCGCGCCTCGCCCACCTGCTCGCGCCCAAGCTCGAGGGCGCGCTCAGCCATCGGCGCCTCGCAGGTCGAGCCCGCAGCGCAGCTCCTTGAGGTGCGCGAACGCAGCCTGCAGCTGCTCGCCCTCGAGTACCGAGCCGTGCTGGGGGCAGATGCGCTCGAAGCCGCGCCGCTCGAGCGCCTCGACGCACGGCCGCAGCAGCGCGTTCGACGGCATGTAGCGCTGGTGAAACGGCGTCATGGCGTCGAGGAAGCCGCCGGCCGCGAACAGCGACCACTGGCGCGAGATGCCGCCGAAGAGATCGGAGGTGAACGCGGTCTTGGTCTTGACGTCGACCGTGACCATGGCGCCCGGCGAGTGCAGGAAGGGCGTGGGGATGAACTCGAGCACGCGGCCGCTCCTGAGCACACGGCGCCAACCGTTCTCCTCGGGGTCGAAGAAGCGCGAGCGCAGCCCGAGCGAGCGGATGAGCCGAATGGTCTCGGGGTGCGCGGCGATCTCGAGGTCGGCGTTGTTGACCACCTCCTCCACCACCGCCAGGTTGCCGCACACGTCGGGGTCCTGGTGGCTCGCCACCACCACCGTGATCTGCTCGGGGCTCACGACGTCGAGCACCTTGCGCATGACGACGTGAAAGTCGGGGATGGAGCCGGGATCGATGAGCACGACGTCCTGCTCGTCGACCAGCAGGTAGCTGTTGCAGTGCAGCTGGGTGTCGGGGTCGTTGCGCCCCACCCAATAGACGTCGCGCGCCAACGCCACCGCGCTGTTGAGGTCGTGCGTAGCCACGTGTGCGAGCCCCCCGTGCCCCTATGCTATGCCGCCATGCCCCTGTCGATGGGCGGTGTGCTCCGGTCCGAGCGGCCGGCGCTCGCTACAGCCGATCGTGCTGCGCGACGCGGCTCGATCCGGCGCATCGAAGACTTTCGCGAGCGCCTACGCCGACCCCCTACCTTGGCGCACACGCCGCTCGCCCAGGAGCCCATGACGCCGACGACCTCGCGCCTGTCCTCCCTGATGATGGCCGCGCCCCTCACGGCGCTCACGCTCGCCTCCGGCGCCGCCCAGGCGCACATCGAGCTCGACGCGCCCACGCCCCGCTTCAACGACGGCCAGAACAAGTGGTGCCCCTGCGGCGGCGGCGGCGACGGCACCCGCGCCAACGCGGGCTGCGCCATCGAGGCGAGCGACCCTGATCGCGGATCGACCAGCACCACCTTCGCGCCCGGGTCCACCATCACCGTGCAGTGGCGCGAGACCGTGGGGCATACGGGCCGCATGCGCATCTCGTTCGACCCCGACGGCGCGGACCAGGCGGACTTCGACGACAACATCCTGCTCGACCTGGCAGATCCCTCGGGTAACACGGGCAACGCCGGCAACGGCAACCGCTGGGAGGCCCAGGTGACGCTGCCGAGCACGCCGTGCACCACCTGCACGCTGCAGCTCATCCAGGTCATGAACGGCAACGACGACGATCCCGTGGCGAGCCCGATCGGCACCTCGACGTACTACCAGTGCGCCAACCTGGTGCTCGGCGCCGAGGGCGAGGGCGAGGGCGAGGGCGATCCCGGCGAGGGCGAGGGCGATCCCGGCGAGGGCGAGGGCGATCCCGGCGAGGGTGAGGGCGAGGGTGAGGGCGAGGGCGAGGGGAGGGGCTGCGCGGCCGCGCCCGGCGGCGCACCGGTGCTCGCGCTGGTGGTGCTGCCAGCCCTGCGGCGCCGGCGAACCGCCGCCCCATCGCACACGCGCCGCTGATCTCCGCGAGCGCGCTTGCGCTCGTCGACGGATCCACCATGCTCCCGCCATGACCGCTGCTGTGACGGTGGCCGGGCTCGGTGCCGCGCGTCTTGGCGCCACGACGGCCCAAGGCGCTGCATGACAGCCAAGCTCGTCGTCACCCTGGCCCCGGGCGTGGTGGGCGTCGACGCCGTCGCGTTCGCCGCGCGCGCCAAGGCCCGCGGCGCCGACCTGCTCGAGCTCCGCACCGACCTGCACCGCCCCGACGCCATCGACGTCGACGCGCTGGCCGCGCACCTGGACGTCTTGGCGGCGGCGCGCCGCGCACCGCTGCCCCTGCGCTGGCGTCGACGGGCCGCGCTCGTCGACGGCGCGCTCGGCACGGCCGACGCGCGTGAGTGCTCGCTGGTGTCGCTGCACGCCGAG
>CAZONM010000432.1:0-4716 GCA_964580865.1 uncultured Myxococcales bacterium
CGACCACCGAGATCTACACTCTTTCCCTACACGACGCTCTTCCGATCTGCGGCGTGCTGGCCGACGAGGAGCACGTGGCGCAGGTGCTGTTGAACCTCGTGCAGAACGCCGCACAGGCGGGGGCCACGCGGGTGGCGCTCGTGGCGCGCGCGTCGGCGTCGCCGGGCGCCATCGACCTCGTCGTCGCCGACGACGGGCCCGGCCTGGCGCCCGAGGTGCAAGAGCGCCTCTTTCAGCCCTTCGTGACCACACGCCAGCGCGGCGCCGGCTTGGGCCTCGCGGCCTCGCGGCGCCTGGCGCGCGACAACGGCGGCGATCTGCGCGCCGAGCCTGCCGCGCGCGGCGCGCGCTTCGTACTGACGCTCCCGAGCGCCGAGGACGTGCCATGACCCATCGCTTGCTCTTGGTGGAAGACGAGCCCAACTACCGCGCGGTGCTGCGCATGATGCTCGGCAACCTCGACGTGGAGCTGTTCGAGGCGCACGACGGGCAGGCGGCGCTCGAGCTCCTCGAGCGCCAAGACGTCGAGCTCATCGTCAGCGACCTCAACATGCCGCGCCTGGGCGGGCTCGAGCTGTTGCGCGCGCTACGCGCACGCGGCGACCACACGCCCGTCGTGGTTGTGACGGCGTACTCGAGCGTGGAGGGCGCGGTGGAGGCCATGCGCGCCGGCGCCATCGACTACCTGCAGAAGCCGTTCGACGAGGAGCGGCTGCGCCTCACCATGGGGCGCGCGCTGCGCATGACCGAGCTGCTCGCCGAGAACCGCCGCCTGCGCGACGCGGTGGAGGCCCGCTACCGCTTCGAGGAGATCGTGGGCGAGAGCGAGGGGCTGGTGGCGGCGCTCACCACGGTGGGGAAGGTGGCGGCCAGCGAGAGCTCGGTGCTCATCCGCGGCGAGAGCGGCACGGGCAAGGAGCTGGTGGCGCGGGCGCTGCACTTCAACTCGCGCAGGGCCGCCGGACCCTTCGTGGCTGTCAACAGCGCTGCGCTGCCCGACACGCTCCTCGAGGCCGAGCTGTTCGGCGCCGAGGCGGGCGCGTTCACCGGGGCCGCCAAGCGGCGCCGCGGGCGCGTGGAGCTGGCGCGCGGCGGCACCCTCTTCCTCGACGAGATGGGCGACATGCCGCTGGTCTTGCAGGCCAAGCTCCTGCGCGTGCTGCAAGAGCGCACCTTCACGCCCTTGGGCGGCGAGGTGGAGCAGAAGGCCGACGTGCGCTTCGTCTTCGCGACCCACAAGGACCTGGCCGCCGAGGTCAGGGCCGGCCGGTTCCGTGAGGACCTCTTCTATCGCGTCAACGTCTTGAGCGTGACGCTGCCGCCGCTGCGCGAGCGTGGGCACGACGTGGTCTTGCTGGCCGAGCGCTTCGCACGCCACGCGGCCGAGCAGATGGGCCGCCGCGCGCCCACCATCGGCGACGCCGCGCGCCACGTGCTCTTGCGCTATCCGTTCCCCGGCAACGTGCGCGAGCTGGCCAACGTCATCGAGCGCGCCGTCATCTTGTGCGAGAGCGACACGCTCACGCCCCACGACCTCGATCTCCCCGCCACCGCGCCGACGACGCCTCGGGCCACGGGCGCCGCCGCCGACCCCGCCGCGCCCGAGCTGTTTCGGCTGCCCGAGCACGGCGTCTCGCTCGACGCGCTCGAGGCGAGCTTGGTGCGCCAGGCGCTCGAGCGCGCCGCCGGCAACAAGAGCCGCGCTGCGCGCCTGCTCGGGCTCACACGCGCCACGCTGCGCTATCGGCTGGAGAAGCTCGGCGACGGCGACCCGGAGTAGCCGGCGCAGCAGCGCGGACGCGCGATCCCGCGCGCTCAAGTCGGGCGCGGGCCCGCCGATGCACGGTCCATGCGCCCGAACGCCCAGGCTCACCGCTACCGCAACAGCGCGACCTACGGCCAGGGCACGGTGGATCTCACCGGCGAGCTCGACCTGGTCGACGGGACCGCCTTGGTGGCGCGCCTCAATGAGCTGTTCGCGTCGCCAGACTACGCGCCGCCGCTCCTGCCGCCCGTGGCCGCCGAGGTGATGGCGGCGGCGCGCGCCCCCGAGCTCGATACGGCAAAGGTGTGCGCGCTCCTCGAGCGCGACGCGCTCTTGGCCGCCATGGCGCTCAAGGTGGCGCAGTCGCCGCTGTACGGCGGGGGCGCCGGGGCCCGCACCTTGCGCGAGGCGGTGGTGCGCCTGGGCGCGCGCGGCGTGTACGACGTGGTGCTCGAAGCTGCGCTGCACGCCCGCATTTTCCGCGCGCCCGGCTACGACGAGGTGATGACGCGCCTGCGCACCCACAGCGTGGCGGTGGCCCACGCGGCGCGCGCCCTGTGCCGCTACACGGCGCTCGACGCCGACCACGCGTTCCTGTGTGGCCTCCTGCACGACGTGGGCGTGGCCGTGGGCATCATCGCCGTGGCTGACAAGCCCGCGCTCTTCGGCAAGCCCTCGCGCGACGCCCTGGCCGTAGGCCTCGGCGAGGTGCACGAGGCGGCCTCGGGCGTGGTGGCGGCGGCGTGGCAGCTCGGCGCCGAGGTGCGGCTGGTGGTGTCGCGCCACCACCACCCCCTGATCGACGGCTACGCGCACCCGATGATCGAGCTGTTGTCGCTGGCCGAGCGCGTCGCGGCCGAGGCCGGTCACGCGCTCGATCCGCCCGACGCCAATGCGCGCTTCGAGCACAGCGACCCGCACGCGGAGCAGGAGGCGCGCAAGCACCTGTCGCTCGACGACAAGACCTGGGAGGTCGCGCACGCCTCGGCGCTGCGCGCGCTGCAAGGGCTGTGAGCGGCGCCCGCGCCTTCGGGTAGTCTCGCGCGCCATGCAGGTACGCCCGCTCGCGCCGCTGTTGTCGTTGGCTCTGCTCCTGGTGCTCGCGCTCGCATGCGCGCGCGAGGAGACGCCGCCGCGCGTCGACTGGGCCATCGCCATCCACGGCGGCGCTGGCACCATCCCGCGCACCATGGAGCCGGCGCAGGTGGCCGCCTACGAAGAGGCCCTGCGCCGTGCACTTACCCTTGGGCGCGAGCAGCTCACCGCCGGCGCCGCCGCCGTCGACGTGGTGGAGGCGGTGGCGCGAGTGCTGGAGGACGAGCCGCTGTTCAACGCGGGCAAGGGCGCCGTGTTCACGCACGACGGCACCCACGAGCTCGACGCCTCGATCATGGACGGCGGCACCCTCGCGTGCGGCGCCGTGGCCGGCGTGAAGACCGTGCGCCACCCCATCACGCTCGCGCGCCTGGTGATGGACAAGACCAAGCACGTGCTGCTCGTGGGCGACGGCGCCGACCGCTTCGGGCGCGACATGGGCGTCGAGCTCGTCGACAACGCGTGGTTCGACACGGACCGGCGCCGGGCGCAGTGGCGCGAGGCGCAGGCCAAGGAGGCCGGCGCCGCCGCGGGTCCGGTTGCGCCCGTCGACGCCGGCGTCAAGGGCACCATCGGCGTGGTGGCGCTCGATCGGCGCGGCCACCTGGCGGCGGCCACGTCGACGGGCGGCCTGACGAACAAGCGCTGGGGGCGCGTGGGCGACTCGCCCGTGATCGGCGCCGGCACCTACGCGCATGACGCCACCGTCGCCGTGTCGTGCACCGGCACCGGCGAGGAGTTCATCCGCCACGGTGTGGCGCGCACGGTGGCGGCGCGCATGGCGCTGCTGCACGAGGACGTGGAGGCCGCAGCCCAAGGCGCGCTCGCGCCGCTCAAGCCCGGCGACGGCGGCCTCATCGCGCTCGACGCCCGCGGCCGCGTGGCGTTCGTCTATTCCACCGACGGCATGTACCGCGGCGTCGCCGACGCCGGCGGCCGCTTCGAGGTCGCGATCTGGCGCTGAGCCACGGTGTAAGGTGCGGGCGTGGCCCGCCTCGGCACCCTGCTCGTGCTCGTGCTCGCGCTCGGCTGCGCCAAGCCGGCCAAACCGCTCGTCGAGGCGCCGGGCGCGCGCGCCGTGCTCGCCGGCGCGGACGCGGGCGCGGCCCTGGCGGTGGCCGCGCGGCTCGGCGTGCCGGCGCCCGCCGGCGCCCACCAGCTCGCTGGGAATGGCCCCTGGACCGCCAGCCTGCTGCCTGGCGGCGAGCTCATCGTGGTGGTGGCCACCGAGGGAGACGCGGCCGCGGCGCTCGGCACCCTGATCCGGGGCAAGGCCGTGCTCGGCGAGGTGCGCGCCCTCGACGTCGACGGCACCGGCATGCTGGTGCGCCCGGATCGCGGGCGCGTGCTGGTAGCGCCGAGCGTGGCCCCCACGCGCACCACCGAGCTGGCGGCGCTCCTCGAGGTCATGGCCACGTCCGAGCACCCCGCGGTGGTGGGCGTGCCGCCGCCGGGGGTGCTGCGCGTGCGCGTGGCCGACGAGCTTCTGCCGCTGGGTGTCGTGGACGTGCGCGTGGAGCACACGAGCACCGGTGAGCTGGTGGTGCGCGCGGTTGCCCCCCAGGCCGCCGCCGCGCTGGTGCAGGCGCTCACGGCGCCGTCGCCGCCGTGGGCGTGCGCGCTCGACGAGAGCGCGCTCGTGGTAGCGGCGGTGCCGCCGCTTCTCCCCGCCGCGCTCGACGACAGCTTCGACGGCGCCATGGTCGTGGCGCTCTATGGTCGCGGCGACGAGCCTGCCATCGACGGCGACCCGCTGCCGAACGCGTCAGTCGTGGTGGCCGGCGTCCCGCGCGGCGCCTCGTCGCTCGACGAGCTGCGGGCGCTCCTGCCCGCCGCCACGCGCGAGGAGCGCGCCG
>CAZONM010000433.1:0-2067 GCA_964580865.1 uncultured Myxococcales bacterium
CCGGACCCGGGGGCGCCAGCGTCACGGTGCGCACGAAGCCGGGGGCGCGCGCGTCACGCGGGTCGGCGGTCTCCACCTCCACGCGCACCTCGCGCTGCGCGGCGGCGTCGAGCGCGGCGAACAGCGCGTGCGCGTCGGGCGTGGGCACGCCGTCGACGGCACGCACCCGGTCGAGTGGCTTGATGCGCCCGTCGTCGTCGACGGCGACCACGGGCTGCTCGGCGCCCACCATGACGCCGATGCGGCCGGTCTGGTGCTCGGGCTCGAGGAAGGTGGGCGCGGGCGCGGCGCGCGGCGTCAGCGAGACGTCGAAGGCGCGGCCGTCGCGCTCCAGCGTGAAGCGCAGCGGCACGCCGGCGCTCGCCTCCACGCGCGCCTGCACGTCGAGGAACGACACCACGGGGGTGGCGTCGATGGCCACGATGCGATCGCCGCGCTGCAGGCCGCCGGCCGCCGCCACGTCGCCGGGCACGACCTCGCCGAGCACGGGCGCAGGCTCGTCGCTCGTGCCCACCGCCACGGCGAACAGCAGCACCACCGGCAGAAGGAAGTTGGCGAACGGCCCCGCCACGGCGATGGCCATCTTGCGCCAGTACGGTTGGTGCAAGAACGAGCGCCGCTGCTCGGCGAGCGGGACGTCGGCGGTGGGATCGTCGCCGAACATGCGCACGTAGCCGCCGAGCGGGATGGCCGAGATGCGGTACTCAGTCTCGCCGCGGGTGACGCCGAACAGGCGCGGACCGAAGCCCAGCGAGAACACCAGGACGCGCACGCCGCACGCCTTGGCGACGAGGAAATGCCCGAGCTCGTGCACGGTGATGAGCACGCCGATCAGGATCAGGGGCGCGACGACGTAGCTCATGCAGGGGGGCCGGCCGGGGCCGGCGATGCCGCGTTCGGACTACTACTTTTTCCGGGGCGGCAGCGCAGGCTTCTTCGGGCTTGGCGACGCGGCGGGCGGCAGCGGCTCGTTCTCGTCGGCGTCGGGGTCGTCCTCCTCGGCGCGCTTGATCAGATCCGCCAGCTCGTCCTTGGACATCTTCTGGGTCGCGCCCGCGCCCTTGAGCGGCGGCGCCTTCTTCTTGTCCGTCATGCGAGCACCATAGCGCGGTTCCGCGCCGCGCAGATCGTCAGCGCAAGCTGGAGCACACCGCCCCACCGGTGACGACGCGCACCTTCACGCGCGCCGCCGCGCCGTCTCCCAGGCGTTGCCAGCGCGCGGCGTCGACCTCGCAGTCCCAATGGCGCTTGGGCCCGTCCACGCGCACGGTGAGCACCTCGCGGCGCGCGCCCTCGCGCTCGCAGCCCAGGCACGAGCCGGTGCGCGCGAGGCGCACGGCCGGCCAGCTCGGCGCGGGGCTCGTGCCCGTGCCCTCGGCGGTGGCGGTGCGCGCGTGCCCCCAGCGGTTGACGGTGTAGTAGCACTTGTCGTCGTACACGGGCTCGCTGCGGTACTTGGTGCTGCACTCTTGGCTCGTCGAGAACGTGCCGTCACCGTTGTCGCTGCGCACCGTGTGGCACTCCTGGCCGTCGGGCACGTCCCGGTGGCTGCGCACCTCGCGGCTGCGCCGCACCGAGTACGCGTCACCGGGCATGGAGCTGCACCACGCAGCGTCGGCGCGCGCCGCCATCTCTTCGACGTCGATGGCGCGGGTCCAGCGGTGGCCGGCGACGGTGACGGCCGTGTCGCGCGTCCAGAAGATGGCCACCAACAGCGCCACCAGCACCACGCCGCCGAGCACGCCGCCGAGGAGCAGCCAGCCCTTCCACCGTGCCGACGCAGCCGGAGGCGCGGCGCGCGCCGGTACGGCGGGCCGCGCCGCGTCGTCGACGCGCTTGACGTCGGCGTTGCCGTCCTTCGGGTTGCCGCAGTTGACGCAGAAGTCTGCGGCGCGGCTGTTGGGCGTCTCGCAGGCCGCGCAGCGCCAGTCGACGCCCACGTAGACGTGGCCCTCCACCGGCACCTCCTGGCCGGCGGGCGGGAAGTAGCGCGTGGTGGGGTCTTGCGGCGCGCCGCAGTGCGGGCAGCGCCGGTGGCTCTTGCCGAGCAGCTGCTTGGTGCCGCAC
>CAZONM010000433.1:2167-4671 GCA_964580865.1 uncultured Myxococcales bacterium
CGCGCGGTGCGTGGCGATCGCGGGCGCTTGGCGTGCCGGTGGGTGCGGCGGACTCGGAGGGTCGGCGCGAAGCGGGGCCAGGCGGGCGTTGCGCGCGCTATGCGTCCATGTGGCGTGGACGCACCGCGGAGGTCGAGCCTGGAGACGAGCGCGCCTCGGTCGCCATGCGCGCAGCGCGGGTCATGGCGGCGCGATGGCAATGACGTCGATCGGTCCCCCGATGACCGAGCGCTTGCAGAACGTCTCGTAGCAGCGCGCGATCGTCTCCATCGTGAACCTCACCCAGTTCTCGTACCCGTTGAGCGACTCTGGCGCGCCGGAATCCGGCGATCGCAGCAGGTGCTCGAAGGCGCCGTCGACGAGAACCCATGCGGACTCGTGCGCCCGCACGTCGCCGGTTCGCTAGGTGACGACCGTCGGCTCGCTGGCGACCAGCGCTTGCCGAACCACCACCCTCCACCGACCAACGCCCGCGCCCGGGCCGCGCCCGCGACCTCCACCACGCACGATCGCCCACGTCGGCACGCGGACCGCCCGCCACACCCACGGCCGCCGTGATCACCGCGCCCCCTTGCTGGAGGCGCCCCCAGAGCCCTACACCACCCCCATGGGCTTCCTCGACAACCTGTTCGGCGGCGACAAACCCACGCAGAAGAACATCGACAAGCTGGTGGTGCGCGTGAAGGAGCGCTACGCGCAGCCCGAGTACCGCCGCGAGGCCATGGACAAGCTGCTCGCCATGGCCACGCCCGAGGCCATCACCGGCGTGCTCGCGCGCTTCACCGTGGTGGCGCAGTCGCCCCACTGGGACGAGGAGGAGAAGCGCTGGCTCGTCGACCAGCTCTCGTCGCTCGGCGAGCCGGCGCGCAGCGCGCTGCTCGCGTTCTTGAAGAAGACTGACCACATCGCGTTCGCCGCCAAGGCCCTGCAGCGCCTCACCACGTCGGAGCAGCTGGTCGCCGACCTCATCGCCTGCCTGCACGCCCGGCCCCCCGAGGACCACCGCAGCACGCACGGCAAGGCCGAGCTGGTGGCCGCGCTCGCCGACACCAACGACGTGCGCGCGCGCGACGCCGTGGTGCCCTACCTCGACGACCACGGCGACGACGTGCGCTGCGCCACCGTGGACGCGCTCGAGAAGCTATGGGCGCTGCCGGGCGACAAGGCCGCCGCCGAGGCGCACCTGCGCGCCGCCGTCGCCGACGACGCGCGCTCGGCCCGCGTGCTGCGCCACACCGCCGCGGCCATTCAGCGCCTGGGCGTGGCCGTCGACCCCACCAAGGCGCTGGCCCCGGCCGTGGCCGAGGACTTCGTCGTCAAGGACGGGAAGCTTCAGGCGGCACACGCGGCATGACGCGCGTGAGCCCCAGGTAGAGGGCGCCCGCGATCGCGAAGCCCGTGAACCACGCGTAGACGTAGATGGCGTCGAAGAAGCCGGGCGCGCCCTCGATGACGTGAGCGCTCTTCAAGAAGCCAGGCACGTTCGGCGCCACGCCCACCACCAGCGCGATGAGCGCCGCGGCGTTCCAGCGCGGGTAGCGGCCCGCTACGCGGTACAGGTCGGGCACGTCGAGCGCGCGGCGCCGCACGATCCAATAGTCGGCGATCATGATGCCGGCGATGGGCCCGAGCAGCGCCGAGTAGCCGATGAGCCAGTTGAAGATGTACGTGTCGGCCGACGCCAAGAGCTTCCACGGCATGATGAGGATGCCGAGCACGCCGGTGATGAGGCCGCCGGTCTTGAACGAGATGTGGCGCGGCGCCAGGTTGGCGAAGTCGTTGGCCGGGCTCACCACGTTGGCGGCGATGTTGACCGAGATGGTCGCCACGGCGATGCCGAAGAGCGACAGCACGGCGATGAGGAGGCGCAGGCCACCGCTCGCGATGAGCGGCTCGGTCAACCCCTCGGGCGGCGTGGCCGAGGTGAGCTGCGACAGGATGAACACCGGATCCCACAGCTTGGCCACGTCGACGCCCGTGAGGATGGCGTGCGAGGCGCTGGTGATGACGACCCCCATGGCGGAGAACGCCACCATCGTCGTCGGCAGGCCGAGCGCCTGCCCGAGCATCTGCTCCCGCTGACCTTTGCCGAAGCGCGTGAAGTCCGGGATGTTGAGCGACAGCGTGGCCCAGAAGCCGATCATGCCGGTGAGCGAGGGGATGAACACGCCCCAGAATTCGCCGAAGGTCTGGAACTTCGAGGGCTGATCGAGCATGGGCCCGAGCCCGCCGGCGCGGCCTACGGCCCAGACCAGCAGCACGGCCGCCATGACGAGGACGAGGGGCGCCGCCCAATTCTCGAACACGCGCACGGCGTTCATGCCGCGATAGATGATGAAGATGTTGAGCGCCCAGAACAGCAGGAACGTGATGGCGCTCGGCAGCGAGAGCCCGAGCAGGGTGGCGTCGCCACCGAGGGCGCCGAAGCCCGGCCACAGCGCCACCAGGAACGTCTTCACCGCCTCGCCGCCGATGAAGGTCTGGATGCCGAACCACCCGCACGC
>CAZONM010000434.1:0-4657 GCA_964580865.1 uncultured Myxococcales bacterium
GCCTGCGCCAGCGCCTGCGCGCGCGCGGCCACGTCGGCGTCGCCGGCGCGGGCCGCGGCCATGGGCACCGCCAGGTTGGCGCCCACCTTGCGCATGAGCTCGGGCTCGACGCCCGGCGCGCGCCCCAGGAAGGCCTCGAAGAGCGCGTTGTCGCACAGGGTGTTGATCATGCGCGGGATGCCGCCCGCGCCCTCGTGGATCAGGTCGATGGCGCCGGGCTGAAACAGCATGCGCGTGGCGCCGGCCAGGCGCAGGCGGTGCTTGATGTACGCCTCGGTGGCCTCCCGGTCGAACGGTTGCAGCGTGCTGCGCACCGCCACGCGCTGGGCCAGCGGCGGGTCGAGCATCAGGTTCTGCTCGATGTCGGGCAGGCCGAACAGCACGAAGGTGACGAGCTTGCGCTCGGGCACCTCGAGGTTGAGCAGGCCGCGGAACTCCTCCATCAGCTCGCGCGTCTGCAGCATCTGCGCTTCGTCGATGAGCACCACGGCCTTCTTGCCGGACTCGTAGATCTTGATGAGGCGCTGATAGACCTGCCCGAGCAGCGTGAGCTTCTCGTGCGCGGGCTCGATCACGCCGAGCTGGAGCGCGATGCGGCGCAACAGCCAGCTGGCGGTGATGCCCGAGTGCACGATCACGAGCAGCGCGGCCTCGTAGCTCTCCTCGGGGAGCGCGTCGAGCATGCGGCGTGCCAGCGTCGACTTGCCGGCGCCGATCTGGCCCACCAGCACCGCCAGCCCCTTCATGCCGTCGACGGCGTAGGTGAGGCGCGTGAGCGCCTCGGCGTGCTGCGCGCTGTTGTAATAGAAGCGGCTGACCGGCGCGTTCGAGAACGGCTCCTGCGTCATCCCGAAGTATTCGATGTAGTTCATGGGCCGATCGCGTGGGGTCAGACGTAGTCGATGTTCTTGGCGCGGGTCGACGCCACCGCGACCGATTGCTTGCCGTGGCCGTTGCCGCCGTCGTCGCCGTGCTTGTCGACGAGCGTCTTGATGCGGCGGTCGAGGTCGGCGGCGACGTGACCGTCGGCCTTGGCGGCCTTGAAGGCCGCCAGCGCGGCCGGTCCGCGCCCGTGCGTCTCGAGGCACACGCCGAGCTGGTAGTTGCTGGCGCCGCGCTGGGTGCGCGTGGCGCCGGGCGTGCCCACCGCGCTCTCCAGGGCCTCGATGGCGTCGTCGACGCGGCCTTGATCGAGGCGCGTGAGCCCGATGAGGTAGCGCGCGTCAGCGGCCTTGCCGGGGTTGCGCGCGGCCACCAGGAACTCGGCGACCGCGTCGTCGAGCAGCCCCATGTCGCGGTAGGCGTTGCCGAGCTCGTAGTGCGTGGCCGCGTCCTCCGCCGGGATGACCTCAGCGACCTTCTGCTTGAACTGCGAGAGCACCTCGTCGACGGAGATCTGCTGCGTCTCGGGCTCGGGCTCGACCGCGGCGGCGAGCTCCTCGTCGAGCCCCAGGTTCTCGAGCTGCGCCTGCACCTCCTCGAGGATGCGCTGCTCCCACGGCGCCGACGGCTCCGGCTGGCCCTGCTCCTTGGCCTCGATGCGGGCGAGCATCCATTGCACGCGCGCGCTGTCGGGGACGTCGTCGAGGATGGCGGTGAGGATCTCCTTGGCCTCGTCGAGCAGCTCCTGCTGGATGAAGAACTCGGCCTCCTCGAGCTCGTCGTGGAAGAACTGGTTGGCCGGATCGTTCTCGAAGCCTTGGGCCTTGGCCTTCAAGCCCAGGCGGTCGCGCGACGTCGACAGCTCCACCGACGGATCGTCGAGCATGGCCGGCGCGGCCACGGGTGCCGGCAGCGACGGCAGCGACGCGGGCGCCGGCGCGCTCACCGTGGCCGGTCGACGCAGCATCTCCTTGACGTCGGCGGGCAGGTCGAAGCTCGAGGGGTCGAACTCCTCGGAGAGCTCGGCGTCGAAGGTGCCCGCGGCCGAGGCGGCGGCGAGCACCGGTGCGGGCGCCGCCTGCGGTGCGGCGCTCGGCGCCGCCGAGCTCCGATCGGGCGCCGTGCGCAACGCGCCGAAGGCGGCCACCGCCACCGTGCGCGGCTCGTCGTCGTCGTCGGAGGCGTCGACCAGCGGTGGCAGCGCCGGGGCCGGCGTCGACACCATCGGCGGGGGCGCGCGCTTGGGCCGCTCGTCGGTGGGCACGTCGCTCGAGTGGTTCGGCACCAACGCCTGCGTCTGGTCGCCGAACGCCTCGAGGATGCGGCTGGCGGCCGCCGCCGACGCGGTGCTGGGCCGCGCCAGCGCCGC
Organism: uncultured Myxococcales bacterium; assembly: GCA_964580865.1. GTDB lineage: Bacteria > Myxococcota > UBA727 > UBA727 > VGSZ01 > JACOUT01. The sequence goes on from CAZONM010000434.1 coordinate 2,252, forward strand.
CGGCGTGGGCGCCGTGCCGCCGTATCCGTCGTCGAACTCGCGGATCTCCTCGAGCTCGGCGGTGGTGAACGACATCATCGCCGTGGCGGCGACGTCGGCTCCCTTGGCGGCGGTGCCGAGGTCGCGCTGGGCCGCGGCCACCGCCTCTTGGGCGAGCTGGTCGAGATCGTCGTCGATGGGGAGGGTGGGGCCCCGGGCGGTGACGTCGAGCTCTTCGTCCGAGACGAAGTCGCCGCCATCCTCCACCGCGGGCTGCTCGTCGGACAGCACCAGCTCGGCGGCGGCCTCGACGTCGGCGTCGCTGATGTCGCGCAGCGCCTGGCGCACGATGGCGTCGGCGTCGTCGCCGCTGATCTCCTCGGTGTGCGGCGGCGGCGGCGGCCTCGGCGACGGCGGTGCTGACAGGATGCCCGTGGGCATGCGCGGCACCTCGCGCGCCGCGCCGCTCAGGTCCTCGTCCGGCGGCAGTGCGCCGTGCCCCAGGTCGTCACCGAAGGGCTCGTCGGGCACCGCCGGCGGGAGCACCGCGTCGAGCGACAGCGCCCCTGAGGCGTCGTCGAGCGCGATCTCGTCGAGCACCAAGTTCGACTGCGACGGATCGTCCATGAGGATGAGCTCACCCTCCTCAGAGATCGATGAGTTCACTGGGCGCGCCGGCGCCGCCGTGGGCGCGCTGGCCATGGGCACCGGCCGCGCCACCGTCGCCACGCGCGCGGCGGCGGCCCCCACCAGCTCCGAGCGCCACTGCGCGAGGCTCGGGTGCTCGGTGGTCTCGGCCGCGGCCACCAGCGAGCGCAGCGCGTCGACGTACGGGGGCCCGCCGGTCGGCTGGAGCAGGCGCGCGAGCTTCTCGAGCGCCGGCACGTAGTCGGCGCGGATGGCGAACACCTTCTGCAGGTGCTCGACGGCCTTCTCCTTCAGGCCGTATTTTGCGTACACGTCGGTCTCCGTGAGCAGCCGCGCCAGCTGCTCGTCCTCCACCGACGGACGCTGCGGCGCCGACACCATGGGCGCGTTGGCCATCGCCGGCGCCACCATGGTGGGCACCTGCGGCGCGCGCAGCGTGGTGGGGCTGTGGCCAAGCGCCTCGCCGGCTTCTACGTCGCCGGGTTGCAGCTCGAGCACGCGCTCCCAGACCTGTTGCGCGAGGTCGGCGCGGCCGTCGGCGGCGTGGATCTTGGCCATCTCCTTGTAGACCGACACGGTCTTCGGCACCTGCTCCATCGACAGGAACGCCTGCGCGATCATCGACAGCACGTCGAGGTCGCGGGGGTCGGCCTTGAAGCACAGCTGCAGCTTGGACAGCGCCACGTTGCCCTGACCGCGCTGCATGTAGATCTGGGCCATCTCCTTGGCGACGTCGAGCGCGCTGGGGTCGTACGCCACCAGCTTCTCGCCCACGCGCAGGTAGTCGTCGAAGCGCTGCTGCGTCTTCAGGAACGACAGCGCCGAGCGCAGCTCGGTGACGGCCTCCACGCCGTGGCCCTGCTGCGCGAACAGCTCCGCCAGCTTGATGCGCGAGGCCAGGTTGTCGGGGTCGAGATCGACCATGCGCTTGAGGATCTCGAGCGAGTCCTTGGGCCGGCCGTTCTGCTCGTGGCTGAGCGCGACGTTCTGGTAGTGCTGGAGCGCGTCGTTGACGAGGCCGAGCTGCTGGTAGAGCTCGGCGAGCTTGAGGTGCAGGTCCGCCGGGCTCGCGTCGACGCGCAGGATCTGCTTGTAGACGGCCACCGCCTTCAGGAAGAAGCCCTGCTCGGTGTAGATGTTGGCCGCCTTCTCGTACGCGTCGACGGACTCCTTCTTGGCGCCGAGCTTGACGTAGGTGTCACCCATCTTCAGCAGGGTGCGCACGTCGGTGGGGTCGTGCTCGACGATCTTCTTGAGCTCGATGATCGCCTTGTCGAGCTTGCCCTGCTGCAAGAGCTTGATGGCCTGCGCCTCGACCTTGTCGCGGTTGATCGCCAAGCCAAGCCTCGGGGCCACGCGCCCGTGCGGAAACGAAGAGATGCGCTCGTCTCGACGACGAACGCGACAAAAGTGACAATAAGTGGCACCCCCGGGTGGGTCAAGTTTGGCCGGGCGGTGGATCGGCCCGAAAGCCCGCGTCCGGACGCCGGAATTCCGCCGATCCTCCTGGCCACGCCAGGAGCGCTACCATGCGGGCGATGAAGCCCTCGCACGCCTTGACCCTGTGCCTCCTGCTCGCCGCCACGAGCGCGCTCGGCGCGCGCGGCCTCGACGAGCCGCCGGGGCTCGGCAAGGTCGTGAAGGGTGCGCGCGGCACCGACGTCACCTCGGCGCTGGCTGCGCCGGGCGTGCCGCCGACGTGCAAGGACGCCTTGGGGCTCGCCGATCTCGCCGGGCTCGCGTGCCGCGGCGCGGTCGCGTCGGCGCTGGCGCGCGGCC
>CAZONM010000435.1:0-4631 GCA_964580865.1 uncultured Myxococcales bacterium
CGAGATATCACGTTGTGACTGGAGTTCAGACGTGTGCTCTTCCGATCTCTGGCTCGCCGAGAGCACGGGCGCGCGCTTCGTGTCGCTCACGGGCGGCGACCCGCGCGTCACGCCGGTGCTCGAGTCGCTGCGCCCGAACACGCTCACGTTCACCGACTACCGCGCCAACAGCCCCGTGAGCGCCAAGGCCATCTTCTCGGTCTTGTGCGGGCTCTATCCCCTGCCCGAGGCGCGCTTCGAGACGCGCGCGCTGCCGCGCATCGCGTGCCCGTCGCTGTCGGAGACGCTGGTGGCTGCGGGCTACGACGCCGCGCTCTTTCACGGCGGCTACTTCGCCTTCACCGACAAGCTGGCGCTGTTGTCGGAGCGCGGCTTTCAGGAGCTGATGGACGGCGAGAGCGCGCCCGATCGCGAGCGGTGGTTCACGAACGGCTGGGGCATCGACGACGCAGCCATCGTGGAGCACGGCCTCTCGTGGCTCGCGCAGCGCGAGGACCCCGCGCGCCCGTCGCTCGCCATCTACATCCCGCTCTTCCCCCACTACGAGTACTTCTTGCCGCCAGGCGTACCCGAGCCGTTCGGTACGGCCACGCTGCAAGAGCGCTACCTCAACGGCGTCCACTACACCGATGCGCTGTTCGGCCGCCTCGTCGAGGGCTATCGCGCGCGCGGCATGCTCGACGACACGCTGTTCGTGTTCGTGGGCGATCACGGCGAGGCCTTCGGCGAGCACGCGCGCAATCAGCTGCACGGCGCCTTCCTCTACGACGAGAACGTGCGCGCGCCGCTGGTCCTCTACAGCCCACGCCTGTTCCCCGAGCCCGTGCGCTCGGCGCGGCCGGGGTCGCACCCCGACGTGCTGCCCACCCTCCTCGACCTGCTCGGCGTGCCGGCGCCCGCGGGGCTGCAGGGGCAGTCGCTGGTGAGCGACGCCTTCGCGCCACGGCCCACGCCGCTCGGCACCTGGTACCCCGACACGCTGCACGGCATGGTCGACGGCGAGTGGAAGTACGTGCGCGCCGCCGTCAGCGCCGAGGAACAGCTCTTCGACCTCGCGCGCGACCCCGGCGAGCGCGCCAACGTGGCGCACGCTCACCCCGATGTCGTCGACGAGCTGCGCGCGCGCACGCTCGACTGGGTCGGTCGCCAGCGCGCACTGCTGCTCGAGATGCCCACGAAGGGCGCGGGCTACCTCGAGCGCGCGCATGCGGCGTTCGCCGCGCACGCGCCAGCGGGCACCGTTGCGCTCACCGGTGAGCGCGTATTCAACATGGAGCGCCGCTGCCTGGGCGTGCGCACGCCACCGAACGGCGCTCCCCTGGTGCTCGAGGCGACGCTGGCGCCGCCGCCGCGCGTGGTGGGCGTGGGCCTCACGGACCGCGCCCGCTTCGGCAAGGGTGCGCCGGTGCATGCGCGCGTCGCGCTCGACGACGCGCCGGCGGTCGAGCTCACCGTCGACGATCGGTTCGAGGCGTGCTCGCGAGTGCGCTCGCTGCCGATCGCGCACGCCGCCGAGGCCCGCGTGCGCGTGGAGCTCACCAGCGCCGATGCGCGCGGCCGCGACGTCTGCCTCTGGCTGTTCCCTTGAGGGCCAGCGCCGTGATCTCGGCGCCCGCCCGCGCCATGGCCGCGGGGCCGAGCTTGGTGCCGCCCACGTCGCGCCACTCCTTGAGCGGCAGCTCGACGAACGCCCGCGGCGAGAGCCCGGGCGCGGCGCCGTCGCCGTCGAGCAAGCGCCGTAACAGCTCCACGTCGAACGCCCAGCGCGACGAGAAGGGCGCGCGTACGGCCGCCAACAGCGCCGGCGTGCGCCGAAAAGCCTTGGCGCCGCACTGGGTGTCGTACACGCCGAGCCCCAAGGTGATCGACGCCGCCGTGGCGAACAGGCGGCCGAGGTAGTGCCGCAGCGGTCGACGCTCGATGTTCCTGCCGAGCAGCCGCACGCGTGAGCCCAAGACCACGTCGATGTCGGCGCGCTCCTCGAGCACGTCGAGCACGCGCAGCATCTCGGCGGGCGGCGTCGACAAGTCAGCGTCGAGGTAGCCGACGCGCAACGCTCCGTCGAGCAGCGCCTGCTCGAGCCCGCGCCGCACGGCCTCGCCCTTGCCCTCGTTGCGCTCGAGCGCGAGCACGCTGACGCGCCCGGGGGCGCGCGCCGCGATCTCGCGCACGCGGGCCAGCGTGTCGTCGGTGGAGCCGTCGTCGACCAGCGTGAGCTCTACGCCGTCGACGTCGAGCAACGACAAGAGCGCGTCAGGCGCGAGCCGCGTGGCCTCGTTGAAGCACGGGATCACGATGACGGCATGCTGCGCTCTCACGTGTGCTCCCGACCGGCGCGGTCAGCGCATGCGATAGAGATCCGCGTAGCCCACGTCGAGGGGGCCGGCGCGTGCGCCCGTGGGCGCCGGGCGGCCGCGCTCGAGCAGCAGGTAGCGTCGCTCAGCGTTTCGGTCGAAGTGGAGCTGCATGCGCATGGCGCGCGTGCCGTAGGCATGCCAGTCGTAGAGGTTCGAGCGGTAGCCGAAGTCCAGGCGCACCGACGCGCCCGCGCTCCCCTCGGCCTCGCCGTCGGCGCGGATGTGCTCGAGCGTGCGGCGGTGCACGGCCAAGCCGATGCGCCCGTCGACGCGCTGGGAGATCGCCAGCGTGGCCTCGACGCCGCCGACGCAGAAGACCGCGCCGAGCATCATCGCCAGCGCGCCGGCGGCGGACCGTGGGCGCGCGAGCGCGCGCGCGCCGTAGGCCGCGTACACCCAGAACACGAACGGCATCAGGTTGGTCACGTAATGGCCGAACACCTGTTTGCCCGCGGCGCCGAGCAAGAGCAGGTTGGCGACGAGCCCGGCCACGAACGCGAGCACCAGGGGCGACCGCGGCGCCACGGCGCCGTTGGGCGCACGCGGCCGCCGCAGCGCGCTCGTCACCGCCAGCGCGGCCAACAGCACCGACGACGCCAGGGCGAGCACGCGCAGGGGATGATGGGGGCGCGGCGGCGAGCCCAGGACCGCGGCCTTCAAGCATGCGAGCTCGTCGGGCCCGCCCCAATAGCCGCTGAGCTCGTGGTACGTCACGTCGAGCGTGAGGAAGCGCAGCGCGTACACGGGCACCCACAAGAAGCTCCACGGGTGCCGCTCCTTCGCGCCCACGGTCTCGGCCAGGATGTTCCTGGTGTTCTGAAAGCCCGTGGACAGCTCGTGCGCGGCCAGCGGCACGTACAAGAGCGCGCAGGCGACGAGGCCCGCCACGACGTGACGGCGGGGCCAGCGCCGCACGCTTGGCGCCACCACCGCGGCCAGCGCCGCCCACGCCACCGGCGCCGACATGTGCAGGTGCGCCAGCACCGCGCCCAGCGGCAGGAACGCCACCAGCCAGCGCGAGGTGGGCAGCTCGCGCACGCGCAGCGCTGCCAAGAGCGCCAGCGTGACGAAGAACGGCATCACATTGGGGTTCCAGGTGCGATCGGCGTAGAGCGCGGCCCACGGCGACAGCGCGAACAGCACGCCGGCGTAGAGCGCGCCGCGCTCGCCGAAGGGGCGCCGCAGCGCGTGCCAGAACACCGTCGCGGTGAGTGCGCCGAGCACCTCGACGAACAAGAACTGCGCCTCGGGGCCGCGGAAGACCACGAGCGGCAGCGCCATGAGGTAGAGGAACGTGGGGCCCGGCAACCGGCCCGCCCCGTCGGTGATCTGCGTGCCGAGCGCCGGCCAGCGGCCGAGCTCCACGATGTCCATGCCGATGTTGAAGAACAGCGCCTCGTCGCCGCCGAAGCGCGCCGTGGGCAGGAGCGCCACGCGCAGCGCGAGCGCCAGAAAGAACACCACGATGCCCGCCGCGTGCATGCGCCAGCGCGTCATGGCGCGCGCTCCACGCGATAGACCGACAGGCCTGCGACCTCTCCCAGCTTCACGAGCGGCGCACCCGGCGGCGCGGCGGCGCGCACCACGACGAAGTCGGCGCCCGTGGCGAGGAGGTCCGCGGGCTGCAACGTGCGCAGCGCGCGGCGCGCGAGTGCGTGTGCGCGGTCCTGCTCGTCGCGATCGAGGCGATAGCCCGCGCCTCCGCGACGCCAATCGGCGCCCTCCACCAGCACGCCCGCCTGGTGGATGTCGGTGTGAGCGGTGAGCACGCGAGCGCGGGGCGCCATGTGATCGCCATACGCCGCCACCAGCGCCACGCCCACGGGGTCGGGGCCGTGCTCGGCGTAGCGCGGCGCGATCACGCCGTTGAGCGGGCCGTGACGAAGGAGCCAGAACGCCCCCGACCACGTCGACAACACGAGCACGGCAGCGACCGCGGCGCGCCGCCACGCACGACCGACACCGAGGGCGACGACGAGCTCGACCAGCAGCAGGTTGCCGAAGAAGGCACCCACGGCGAAGAACTTCACCACGTCCCAGCTGCGCGCGTAGCTGACCGTGTTGGCGACGACGAAGCATGCCGTCGTCGCCACCACGAGCGCGGCGCGCAGCGGCGCGGTGTCGCCGCCGCGACGCACGAGCAGGACGAGCGCCGCGGGCGCCGCCAGCGCGCTGCCGCCAAACAGGAGCAGGTGGCGCAGGAGCGCCGGCGCCGGTCCGTCGTGGAAGTACCCGCCGGCCACGAGCGCGTCGGCGCCGCCGCCGCGCAACAGC
>CAZONM010000436.1:0-4631 GCA_964580865.1 uncultured Myxococcales bacterium
CCAGGTGACCAGGGACTCGCAGGCAAGGCGCTCCGTCGGCGGCAGGGCGCGCAGGCGCCTTGGCGCGACCTGGGGGCGGCTCCTCGGCCACCGGTGGGGCGGGTGGCGCGGCGTCGAGCTGCCACGACTGGTCCAAGGGCGGCAGCTCATCGAGCTTCTGCGTGTGCTCGTCGACGGGCTGGAGCTTGCTGGTGTCGGCGCTGCCAATGCCGCGGTGGCCGATGGCCGGTGTGCCAGGGCGGCGCGCGGGATGGTCGAGGGGCGCGGCCGCGCTCTCCACCATGCGCTTGTCGAGCAGCATGGCGGCGGCGATGCGCACGTCGCCCTGCGAGAGCCCGGTACGCCCGCGCACCTCGCCGAGGTTCTTGCGCCCGTCGATCACGTCGAAGACGAAGAGCTCGAACCGCGAGAGCGCGTGGCGTCGCTCGGCGGCGTCGGCGGTGTGGCGCAGCACGGCGGTTGGGGTCAACAGCGCCGTGACGTCGCCCCCGAGGTACACGGCCGCCGGCGCCGCGCCCACGACGTCCTCGGACTGCACGGCCATGAAGCCGCCGGTGCGGTCCGACACGAACGACTGCACCTCGCCCTCGCCGAGCTGGCCCAGGATGAGCGCATCGCCGCCGAGCTCGTCGCGCGACGGTCCCTCCACCTTGACCGGCTTGGTCTGCACCGAGGCCGACGCCGTGGTGGCGCCGGGCTCGTTCAGGATGTCGTCCCCGAGGAACGACGGGTCGAGGACGTACTCACAGCGTACGCAAACCCACGCCCCCGCCGCGTTCTCGGAGCCACACTTGGGGCACCGCACCGCTCCACGTTAGCGCACCGGCGGCCGTCAGCGAAGATCGAGCACCGGCCAGCGATGGGTCTTGGCCAGCATGCGCAGGCGGAAGTCGGGATTGACGGCGGCGGGGCGGCCCACCACCGACAGCATGGGGACGTCGCTCATGGAGTCGGAGTAGGCGGCGCACTCGTCGAGGTCGCAGCCGTGCTTCTTGGCGTAGTCCTTGATGATGCGCGCCTTCTCGGGTCCGGCCACGATGGGCGGCAAGAGCTTGCCCGTGGCCATGCCGTCCTTGATCTGCAGGCGGTTGCCGATGACGTCGTCGGCGTCGCACAGGCGCGCGAGCCGGTGCAGGATGAAGTCGGGGCTGCCCGACAAGAGCACCACGCGGTGCCCGGCCTTCTTGGCGCGCGCCACCAGATCGAGGGCGCCTTTGTAGAGGGCCGGCCGCATGACGTTGTCGAAGGCCTCGTCGGCCAGGTCCAACAGGCGGTCCTCGCTGATGCCCTGGTAGCCGCGAAACAAGAGGTCGTTGAACGTGCCGCGGTCGACCTGCTCGGCCGCGAACAGCGCGGGCACGCTGGCGATAGTGCGCACCACGCGGCCCACGCCGGCGATGGGGTTCTGTTGGTTCAAGACGTAGAACAGCAGCGAGTCGAACAGGTTCGACTTGGTGAGCGTGCCATCGACGTCGAAGAAGCTGGCGGCGGCCATGGGTGCTCGATAGCCGCTGGCGGCGAGATGAAAAGGGGGTCGGCGTTCACGGCAGCCGCATGGGCCGGTGCGACCGGCAGCGCGTGGGACGCGGGCCGTCGCGCATGCGCGTGACGAACACGCCCGCGTAGTGCTGCTGCGTGTAGGTCACGAGGTCCTCCTCCACCACCTTGCCGGCGAAGTGGTCGCCCACGACGAAGCGGCCGTCCCCGGCGTAGAGCCCCACGTGCCACACCCACACGCGCGCGCCGTCGAGCGCCGCGATGCTCGGCTCGGCGGGGTTCTCGGGCGGGTCGACGAACCACAGGATGTCGCCGGGCTCGAGCACCGGCAGCACCTCGGCGAGGCGCGCGGCCGCGACCGGCGCGGCGCCCGCCACCGGCAGCCCGAGCTCGCCCGTGACCGACTCCGTGGGCATCACCGACCACGAGCGCCACCCGCACCCCGACAGGGTCTGCAGCGCGAAGAACACCAAGCCCTGGCAGTCGAGCCCGTCACGCGAGTCGCGCAGGCGCCCGCCCAAGACGTAGGGCGTGCCGAGCGCCTTGCGCGCCTCGGCCACCGCGCGGTCGGCGTGCTCCGGCGGCAAGAGCGCGAGGCTCAGGGCGAGGGCGAGCATGTGAGCGGGCAACCGAGCGCGCGCGTGTCGGATTCCCGCGCGCGGCGCGCGCGGATCGGCCCTGGGTCACACCTCGGCGATGTCGACGGACCGGCTGGCCGCGTCACGCCGCCAGGCGCAGCGAGCGCAACAGCGGCCGCGTCTCGTCGAAGAGCGCGCGCAGCCCCTCGAGCGACGGGCGCCGCGCGCCGGCGGCGATGGCGCGCACGGCGGCCACCACGGCGTCGTTGATGGGCGCGGGCACGCCCACGGCGGCGGCGCGGCGCACCACCTCGCCGTTCAGGAACTCGATGGGCGGCTCGCGCCCGCGCTCGATGGCCGCCAGCATCGACGAGCGCAGGCGGCGGTACTTGGCGCCCACCGCGAGCAGGAGCGTGTGCTTGGCGAGCAGGCTCGGCGAGCCCGGCGCCAGCCGCTCGTCGGTGTCGAGGGCGAGCCACTCGAGGTCGACGGCGCCGGAGATCTTCTCGAGCTTGACGCCGCTGGCGAGCGCGGTGTGCGTCGCCTCGGTCATCACCTCGAGCGCCAGGCGGCGCGCGAAGCGGTGGCGCATGAGCGCGCCCAGCCGGTCGCCGCCGATGGTGCCGAGCGACGAGATGGCCGCGTTCACCGCCAGCTTCGACCAGCGGGCCCCGCGCAGGTTGGCGGTGAGCTCGACGCCGTCGCCGGGATCGGCGTGCTCGAGGAGGGCGGCCACCCGGCGCGCCGTCTCGTCGTTGCCGCCGTGCAGGCGGCCCACGATGAGCCGGCCCTCGCTGGTCTGCTCCACGCGCCCGGGCCCGTGCATCGACGCGCCGAAGCCGACGATGCCGCCCACCACGCGCTCGTGGCCGAAGCGCTCGCCCAGGCGCTCCTCGGGCAGGCCGTTCGCCAGCGGCACCAGCACGCCGCCATCGGCCAGGTGCGGCAGGACGTCGGCGGCGGCGGCCTCGATGCGGTTGGGCGGCACGGCCAGGAGCGCCACGTCGAAGCGCACGGCGGGCAAAGCGGCCGCGCGCGTGACGACGTCGAGCCGGACGGCGCGCTCGCCCTCGGGCAGCGCCGCGTGCAGGCCGTGCTCGCCGATGGAGCGCGTGATGTCGGGGTTGCCGGTGACCGCCACGACGGCGCGCCCGGCGGTGGCCAGGCGCGCGGCCGTGCAGCCGCCCACGCCGCCGCACCCCACCACCAAAACGCGCGCGCCCTCGGCCCAGCTCCGTTCAGCGGTCATGGTCATGGTAATCCCACGGTCTTCACCCGGCGCGGGCCACGGGACCCGAACGGTTGCAGCCCGCCACCAGCGCCGCGCCCTCGCCGGCGATGAGGCCGGTGAGCGCCGCCACGCCGGCGGCGGCGCCGTCGCGCGCCGGATCCCAGCCCTCGACGACGGTGCCGGCGCACACCAGGTTCTCGAACAAGGCGGCGCCGCGTGCGTCCACCGGCGCCAAGCTCGCGTCGACGGCAACGCCGGCGCGGAAGATCGGGTGCTCGGCTTCGGGCACGTCGCCGGTAAACAGGCCGATGAAGGCGTCGTCGACGGGGCGACCGTCGGCGGTGACCGGCAGGCCCACCAGCGGCTCCCGCGCGAGCTGGTCGCGCACGATGCCGCCGCCGTAGAACCGCCCGGTGGCGAGCACGACGGCGCGGGGCGTCAGCTCGGCCTTGAGCTGCGCGCCCTCGATGGCGACGGCGGTGACGCGCTTGCCCTGCGTGGTGGTGGCGCACGCGGTGGCGTCGACCACCACGACGCCGCGCTCCTTGGCGCCGCGCACGAGCGCGCGCGACAGGCGTATGCCCGGCGCCGAGGGCGGCAGCGCCAGGAGCTCCTTGATCGAGCGCCCCGCCGCGCGCTCGACGTCGCTCACCACGGCCGCGTGCTTGTCGACGCCGAGGATCGGCGGCAGGAGCAGGTGGTGGGCCGGGCGGGCCGCGCGGCGCAGCGCGTTGCGCAGGGCCTCGCAGAAGGCGGCGCGCGTGCTGTCGTCGTCGAGGGCGCGGGCCATGGCCAGCGCGTCGTCGTGCACGGCGCCCGCCGGCAGCGCGCGCTCGACGCCGAGCGTGGTGACGTGCAGCTTGCGCGCGCTCATGCCCGCGATCCAGCCGAGCACGTGCGCCACCGAGCGCGCGCCGAAGCCCGCGAGATCGAGGGGGTCCACCACCGCCACCGTGGCGTCGGGCTCGAGGGCGGCGACGTCGAGCGCTTGGCTCTTTTGCACCAGCGCCGCGCGCTTGACGGTGCCGAGCTGGGTGGCGAGCACGTGGTTGTGCCCATCGTCGCGCTCCACCAGCTCGAGCCCGCCGTGCTGCGCCACCTGCTTGAGCAGCGCCAGGGCCTCGCGCATGCGCTCGCGGCCCTTGTCGCCCACGCGCGCGAACGGGTGGCGGGGCTGGCGCGCGGCCACGAGATCGACGCCACGCCGCCAGCGGCCGCCGCGCTCGAGCGGATCGACCGAGGGGCCCGGGACCATGCCGCACAGCTCGTCGCCACCGTCGATGGCGCCCGACGACGCCACCGTGCCGCCGCCGGGGCGGTGCACC
>CAZONM010000437.1:0-4622 GCA_964580865.1 uncultured Myxococcales bacterium
GAGCTCGGCCAGCCGCTTCTCGGCGTCGGGGTTGTTCACCGCCGGCACCGGCGGCGGCGCCGGCTCCACCGGGGGCGGCGCTTCTACGGGCTCGGGCTCGGGGTCGGGCTCGGCCACCGGCTCCGGCTCGGCCACCGGCTCCGGCTTCTGTCGCACGGCGTCGGGCGTGGGCGCCGTCGGCACGCGGGCCTCCTGGGCCTCCACCGGCTCCGCGTCGCTGTCGACGTCATTGGGCTCGGGGACCAGCTCGTCGGCCTCGGGCAGCGGCATGGGCGGCGGGGGCACCAGGGTCACCACCATGGGCTCCACGCTCACCGCCTCGACGCTCGAGAAGCGCACGAACGGCAGCACCACGTGCGCCAGCGACGACAGCACCAGCGCCGCGGCCAGCAGCAAGGCGCGCCGCGCGGCGCGGTCGCCGTGGTACGGGAGCCAGGCCAGCGGGTTCGCCATCTAGCGCGTGTCTCCCCTGGCGCTCGGGGCGCCCCGCGTCGCCGTGCTCGTCGTCACGTCGGCGTGCTCGCCGATGGCGGCGAGGAGCGCAGCGATCACCGGATCCCTCGAGCGAGGGGGCGTACGACTGGGGGGCATCGGGAGCAGACCCTCGTGCATCGTAGCCTCTTGCTGGCGCGCTTGGACGTTCAGCCTGCAACGCGCATTCGCCGCGGGCGATCTGCCAGCGCGCTCACCCGCGGGTGCGGAAGCGGTGGAGGGCCTCGGCGAGCCCTGTGGTCTTTTGTCGCACACGCTCGACGACGCCCTCGAGCTGCTGCGCGCCCGCCCGCGCGTCCTCGCTGAAGCGGCGGATCTCGCCCAGGCTGCGCTCCACCCGCACCACGTCGGTGTGCTGCTCGGCCTGGCTCGACGACAGCTCGCGCACCTGACGCGACACCAGCCCGAGCACCTGCCCCACGCGCTGCGCCAGCTCGCCCTGCTCGCGGGAGGCGCGCGCCACGTCGTCGGACACGGTGGCGACCCGGTCGGCCACGTCTTGCAGCACGCGCATCTCGTCGACCAGCGCGCGCGCCGTGCCCTCCACGCTCTTGCCGGCCGCCTCGAGCATGTCGATGCGCACCTGCGTCTCTTGCACGTCTTGCTCTTGCCCGCTCAGCGCTTCGGCGGTGCCGGCGCTCATGGACTGGCTCTGCGCGGTGGAGGCGCGGATGGCCTCGAGCGCGCCGCCCGCGCGGTGCGCGTCTTCGATGGAGGTCTGCACCACCTGCCGCAGCGCCACCGCCGCCTCGTCGGTGCGGCCGCGCTGCTCGAGCACGGTGCGCACGCGCTGCTCGACCGTGGCCGTGAGCTGCGCGGTGCGCGCCGCCAGGCTCTTGAGCTCGTCGACGACCACCTGAAAGGCGGCGCCGCGCTCGCCCGCCTGCGCGGCGATGATGCCGGCGTTGAGCGCCAGCAGGCTGGTGCGGCTGGTGACGTCGGCGATGGCGCCGAGCACGGGCGTCATGCCCTCGACGCCGTCGGTGAGGGCGCGCAGGCTGCCCTCCATGGTGGTGGCATGCCGGGCGATGTCTTGGATGCGCGCCACCGCGTCCTCGATGGCCTTGCCGCCCACGTTGGTGTCGCGCATGGCGTCGTCGGCCAGGCGCACGGCCAAGCGCGAGCGCTGCACGCCGTCGGCGCTGGTGTGCTGCATGCGGGTGGCGGCGGCGCGCGCGGCCTCGGAGGCCTCGCCCACGGCGCGCGCGTCTTTCGACAGCGCCTGCACACGCTCGCCGATCACCGCCAGGCTCTTGGCGTGGCGATCGACCTCGCCGCGCAAGGCGCGCACCGCCTCACCCGTGGAGAGGTTGGTGCGCTCGATGGTGTCGGTGTCGCGCGACGATGCGTCGGCGGTGGTGGCCAGGTCGGTGAGGCGGCGCGAGCTCTCATCCACGCCCTTGGCCATGGCCGCCACCGCGCCCTCGGTGACGCTGACCGCGCGCGTGCCTTGATCGGAGCCCGTGCGCAGCGACGTGGCGGCGGCCTTGATGCGCTCCACCGCGCTGCCCACCTCGTCGCCCAGGCCGCGCACTCCCGCCAGCATCGACGACAGCGACTGGCTGATGGCGTCGAGCGCCTCGAACAACCCGGCCAGCTCGCGGAATTCGGCGGAGCCCACGCCTTGCGTGAAGTCGCCTTGCGCCATGCGGCGCGCATGCTCGAGCGCGGGCGCGATGCGGCGGAACGCCAGGTCGGCGACGGTCCACAAGGCCACGATGGCGATGAGGCCGAGCAGCACGCCGGTCAGCACCACCGCCAGGGTCTGCTGCACGAGCTGCGCGGCCCCGGAGAGCACGATGCGCACGATGGGGTCGCCCTTGGCCACGGCCCCCTCCTCGGCGGCGATGGCGTCGAGCGGGTCGTCGGGCGCGGCCGGCTTCTCGCTGCCGGCCAAGACCACGTCGACGCGCACCTGCAAGAAGCCAGGCGGCTTGTTGGCCGTGCGCTGCAGCTCGTCGACGGGCAGGATGCCTTCGGTGGCGACGCCGGCGATGGCCGTCGTGCCATCGGGCTTGAGCACCACGATGTGCACCAGCTCGCCGCCGAGCGTGGTGAGCCACTCGAGGCCGCGCTCCACCAGCTTGCGGTTGTCGGTGCCCGCGCCCACCGTCACCTCGGCCGACTCCTGCAGCGCGCGGCCGAGCACCTTGGCGCGGGCCGTCAGGTCGGTCTCGAGGCGGCTCCGCACCACGGCCGCGAGCGCCACGGCGATGACGACGGTGAGGACGCCGAACGTGGAGATCACGCCGGTGAGCACCGTGGTGCGTAACGAGCGTTGGCGTTCGGCGACGGCCATTCCGCCCGCATTGTCGGCGGGGTTGGCCCGGGGACGCAACGTTTGCGCCGTGGTGGCACACGCCGGCGAGCGCCACCACGGCGGCTGACGAGCGTCGCCGAGTTCGCTAGGCATGCGCCATGGCCGTGCGCGAGATCCTGATCTGGCCCCACCCGGAGCTGCTCAAGCCCTCGGCGCCCATCACCGTCGTCGACGACGAGGTGCGCGCCCTGGTCAAGGACCTGTTCGACACCATGTACGACGCCGACGGCGTGGGGCTGGCGGCGCCCCAGGTGGGCGTCCACCGGCGCGTGGTGGTGGTCGACATCCGCGCCTACGAGCGCGAGCACGACGGTGAGCCCGTGGCCGTACCGGCGGGCGAGGGCCCGCTGGTGCTCATCAACCCCACGTTCACGGAGCTCGCCGGCGAGCTCGAGTGGGAGGAGGGCTGCCTGTCGGTGCCCGGCGAGACCGGCATGGTGACGCGCGCGGCGCGCTGCACGGTCACCTACCTCGACCTCGACGGCACGCCGCAGACCGTGCGCGCCGAGGGGCTCAAGGCGGTGGCGCTGCAGCACGAGTGCGATCACTTGGACGGCAAGCTGTTCGTCGACTACCTGAGCCGCCTCAAGCGCAACGTCATCAAGAAGAAGATGCTCAAGCTCATCGAGGAGCGCGAGCTCGGCGACGCGGCCGAGGCGTAGCGGCGGCTACCAGCTCACCGCGGCGCCGCCGTCCACCGCCACCATCGTGGGCGTGGCGCGGGGGGCCTTGCCGAAGGCGGGCAACGTGAGCAGGGCATGGGCGCGGGCGCGCAGCGCGAGCCACGGCAAGAGCGGCGCGTCGAGGCCGGCGAACACCGCGCCTTCGCGCAGCGGCTCGCTCGTGCCCTCGCTCTCGAGGTACGCCACGCGCGACCACAGCGCCAAGAGCGGCGACGGCGCGACGTCCACCTGCGCGAAGGCGTTTCTCCCGGGAAACGCCCCAAGCTCCTCGCTGTAGCCCACGCCGATCCCGCCGAGCCCCCACAGGAGCGTCGGCAGGCGCACCTCGGGGCCCGCCCACCCGCGCAGCGCCTGCGCCTCGAGGTCGGCGGCGAGCCCCGAGCGCGCGCCCAGCTGCAGCCACGGCGCCACCGACCAGCTCGCCGCCAGCTCGCCGTGATGGGCCCCGAGGACGGCGGGCACGGCGTCGAGGTCGGGGGCGAGCGGCGCCAGGTAGCGATAGCCGGCGCCGACCCGCACCTCGTCGACGGGGCGCACGTCGAGATCGACGCGGGCGGCGTCGAGGCTGGGCGTGACGGTGCGCGCGTCGAGGCCGGCGCGCACCGAACCGCCGGCCGCCACCAGCGTGCCCCAGAGCAGCTGGGCCTGGGCCTCGGCCTCGGCGCGCATGGTGCTCAGGTCGGGCGTCGAGAGCAGCGCCACGCGCGCGCGCGGCAGCAGCAGCACGTCGGCGCCGAGGGGCGTGTCGAGGGCGAGCTGGACGCCGGCCGTCACGCGATCGAAGGATGGCGCCAGCGTCACGAGGTCGGGCACCGCTCCGGCGTAGGCGCCGAGCTCGAGCGCGCCGCCGAACACGCGCACGCCCGCCTGCGCGCCGTCGAGCACGGTGGCCCCCACGAACGGCCCGCGCCCGTCGTCGAGCGTCAGCGCCGCCTCCCACACGTACAGCTCCGCCGGGTCGAGGGGCCGAAAGCGCGTGGCGGCGGGCTGCAGCTCGTCGGCCACCAGGCGCATCGAGCCGCCCGCCGCCAGGCCCGGCGCGAGGCCGAGCCCCACGCGCACGGCGCCGTCGAGCACCGTGCGCGTGAACGCCGCGTCGTCGTGGCCGATGGTGGCCCACGCCTGCT
>CAZONM010000438.1:0-4606 GCA_964580865.1 uncultured Myxococcales bacterium
CTCGACGCCGCCCTCGACGCGAGCCACGAGGAGCGCGAGGCCGAGCTCGAGGTGGTGCGCGCCGCCGCCGCGCGCTGTCGCGCCCGCGCCGAGCTGTGGCGCGCGGCCGGCGCGTCGTTCCTCGCGCCCCCTGCCCCATCGGTGACGCCATGACCCCATCGCGCTGGTCGTTCTGGTTGATTCTGCTCGCCGCCGTGCTCGTGGCCGTGCCCGCGGTGGTGCTCGGCTGTCGTGATGCGCACGACGCCGCGCCCACGGGCGAGGTGTGGACGTGCCCCATGCACCCGGCGGTGCGCCAAGACCACCCGGGCACGTGCCCCATCTGCAAGATGGACCTGGTGAAGGTCGATGACCGCGCGCCCGCCGACGGCGCGCTCGCCCTCGACCAGCGGCAGCGCGCGCTGGCCGGCGTGCGCACCACCGCGGTGACGCGCGCGCGGCTCGCCACGTCCATCAAAGCGCCGGGCCGCGTGGTGTTCGATGAGACGCGGCTGCACGACGTAAGCCCGCGCGTGAGCGGCTGGATCGTCGACGTCAATGTCGACCAGGTGGGCATGGTGGTGCAGGCCGGCCGCGTGCTGTTCACGCTGAGCTCGCCCGAGCTGCAGGCCGCGCAGGCCGAGCACCTGCGCGCCGTGGCCGGCGGCGACGAGGGGCTGGTGCGCGCCTCCGCCGGGCGCCTGGCGGTCTTGGGGCTCGCGCCCGCGCAGGTGAGCGAGCTGGTGACGCGCGGCGCGCCCTTCGACCCCGCGCCCATGCTGGCGCCCATCTCCGGCGTCGTCGTCGACAAGGACGTGGTGCCCGGGGCGCGCGTGGAGGCCGGCATGCGCCTGGTGCGCCTGGCGCAGCTCGACCGCCTGTGGGTAGAGGCCGACGTGTTCACGGCCGACGTGGGCGAGGTGCGCGCGGGGCAGACGGCGCACCTCGCGGTGAGCGGCGCGCGCTACCAGGGTCAGGTGGCGCGCGTGTTGCCGAACGTCGAGGGCGGCGCGCGCACGGCGCGCGCCCGCATCGACCTCGCCAACCGCGGCGCAGCATTGCGGCCGGGCATGGTGGTGGAGGCGGAGATCGTGCTCGGCGGCGTCGACGCGCTCGTGGTGCCCGCCAGCGCCGTGCTCTACACGGGCCCGCGGCGCGTGGTGTTCGTGGAGGCGCCCGATCCGTCCATGGCGGGCGGCGTGCGCTTCGTGCCGCGCACCGTGCAGCTCGGCCGCCGTGGCGACGAGCGGGTGGAGATCGTGAGCGGCGTGGCCGAGGGCGAGCTGGTGGTGGTCGACGGCGCGTTCCTGCTCGCCTCCGAGAGCCGGCTGCGCTGGCCGGGCGCGCTCGACGCGCCCGACGCCGGCGCGCCGATGGACGGGGGCGCGCCGTGAATGTCATCGCGCGCGTCATCGCGCTGTGCGCCGACCGGCCGCTGCCAGTGGTGGCGCTGGTGTTGATCGCCTGCGGCCTGGCGGTGGGCACGGTGTCGAAGGCGCCGCTCGACGCCGTGCCCGACGTGTCCGACGTGCAGGTGGTCATCGTCACGCCGTGGGACGGGCGCAGCCCCGACGTGGTGGAGAGTCAGATCACCTATCCGCTGTCGGCCGCGTTCGTGGCCACGCCCGGCGTGCGTGTGGTGCGTGCGCAGTCGTCGTTCGGTCTGTCGCTCGTCACCGTCATCTTCGACGATGGCACCGACGCGTCGTGGGCGCGGGCGCGCGTGCTCGAGAGCCTGTCGTCGAAGACCAAGCTGCCCGAGGGCGCGCGCCCCACGCTCGGCCCCGACGCCAGCGGCGTGGGCTGGATCTACCAGTACGCGCTCGTCGACGACAGCGGGCGCCTGGGCCTGCACGAGCTGCGCGCGCTGCAGGACTGGTCGTTGCGCTTCCAGCTCGAGGCGGTGGAGGGCGTGGCCGAGGTGGCGTCCGTGGGCGGCTTCGTGCGCGAGATCCAGGTGCTGCTCGATCCCGCGCGCCTGCGTGGCCTCGGCGTCACCACCGCGGACGTGGTGGGCGCGGTGCGCGCGGCCACCGGCGACACCGGCGGCCACGTGCTGGAGCTGGCCGGCCACGAGCACATGATCCGCGCGCGGGCGCAGGCCACCACGCCCGGCGACGTGGCGCACGCCCTCGTGCGCACCGACGACGACGGCGTGCCGGTGCGCGTGGAGGACGTGGCCGAGGTGGCCTGGGGCCCGGCCCCGCGCCGCAGCGTGGCCGACCTCGACGGCGAGCGCGAGGTGGTGGGCGGCATCGTCATCATGCGCCAGCGCGAGAACGCGCTCACCGTGCTCGACGCCGTCAAGGCCCGCGTCCACGAGCTCGCGGCCACGCTGCCGCCCGGCGTGCGCATGGTGCCCACGTACGATCGCAGCCCGCTCATCGTCGAGTCGGTCACCACCCTGCGCGACACGGTGCTGCAAGAGATGCTCGTGGTGGCGCTGGTGATCTTCTTCTTCTTGCGCCACGTGCGCAGCGCGCTGGTGCCGGTGGTGAGCCTGCCGCTCGCCGTGGGCCTGTCGTTTCTGCCGGTGACCGCGCAGGGGCTCACCATCAACATCATGTCGCTCGGCGGCATCGCCGTAGCCATCGGCGCCATGGTGGACGCGTCCATCGTGCTCATCGAGAACGTGCACAACCGCCTGGAGCTGTTCGATCGCAACCCCGACGGGCGCGCGCGGCGCACGGTGGTGATCGAGGCCATGCAGGAGGTGGGGCCCTCGATCTTCTTCTCGCTGTTGGTCATGACCGTGTCGTTCGCCCCGGTGTTCACGCTGCCCGGCGTGGAGGGGCGCCTGTTTTCGCCGCTCGCGTTCACCAAGACCTACGCGCTGGCATGCGCGGCCATCCTGGCCATCACGCTCACGCCCGCGCTCATCGGCTTCTTCGTGCGCGGCAAGGCGCACGCCGAGGACGAGGACTTCGTCAGCCGCGCGCTGCAACGCGTGTACGTGCCCGTGGTGCGCGCCGTGGTGCGCTGGCCGCTCGTGCCCATCGCGCTCGCGCTGGTGCTCATGGCCGTCACCGTGCCGCTGTTCCTGCGCCTCGACGAGGAGCTGATGCCGCCGCTCGACGAGGGCGTGATCCTCTACATGCCCACCTCGCCGCCGGGCATGAGCGTGGGCACGGCCGCCGACGTGCTCGCGCGCATCGACGGCGAGCTCAAGCGCGTGCCCGAGGTCGATCACGTGTTCGGCAAGATGGGGCGGGCCGACACGGCCACCGATCCGGCGCCGCTCGGCATGGCGGAGATCACCATCACCTTCAAGCCGAAGGACCAGTGGCGCCCCGGCAAGCGCATGACCGACCTGGTGGCCGAGATGGACCAGCGGCTGCAGGTGCCCGGCTTGCCCAACATTTGGTGGATGCCGATCCAGACGCGCATCGAGATGCTCTCGACGGGCGTGAAGAGCCCCGTCGCCGCGCAGCTCAGCGGCCCCGATCTGCCCACGCTCGAGCGCGCGGCGCTGCAGGTCGAGAAGGCGCTGAAGAACGTCCCCGGTACGCGCAACGTGGTGGCGGAACGCCAGGCCGGCGGCTTCTTCGTCGACGTGCGCGTGCGGCGCGACGACTGCGCGCGCCTGGGCGTGCGCGTGGGTGACGTGCTCGAGGCGGTGGCCGTGGCCGTGGGCGGCATGCCGGTGGCCGAGGTCATCGACGGGCGTCAGCGCTTCGGCGTCAGCGTGCGGCTGCCGCGCGAGAGCCGCGACGACCCCGAGGAGCTCGGCGCCGTGCTGGTGCCCACCCTGCGCGGCAGGCAGATCGCGCTCGGCGACGTGGCCGACGTGGTGACCACCAACGGCGCCGACATGGTGCGCAGCGAGGACGGCCTGCTCGTGAGCTACGTGCTCATCGACACCGATCGCCCGGTGGCCGGCTGGGTGGAGGACGCGCAGCCCTTGGTGGACGCGCTGCAGCTGCCCGAGGGCGTGCGGCTGTCGTGGACGGGGCAGATCGAGCACCTGGTGGAGGCGCGCGAGCGGCTCTTGTGGGTGGTGCCCCTCACGCTCGCGCTCATCGCGCTCTTGTTGTGGTGGAGCACCAAGAGCGTGGTCGAGACCGGCATCGTGCTCTTGGCCGTGCCGTTCTCGCTCATCGGCGCGGTGTGGCTCTTGTGGGCCCTCGACTATCACCTGTCCGTGGCGGTGTGGGTGGGCCTGATCGCGCTCGCCGGCCTCGACGCCGAGACCGGCGTGGTCATGCTGCTCTACCTGACCATCGCGCACCGCAGCCACCGCGAGCTCGGCCTGCTGCGCACCAAGGCCGACCTGCTCAACGCCATCGTGGAGGGGGCCGCGCGCCGCATCCGGCCGAAGCTCATGACCGTGGTGACCGAGCTGAGCCTGGTGCCGCTCTTGTGGTCCGACGGCACCGGCGCCGACGTGATGAAGCGCGTGGCGGCGCCCATGATCGGCGGCATCGCGTCGTCGTTCGTGCTGGAGCTCTTGGTGTACCCGGCGCTGTTCGCGCTGTGGAAGGGGCGCGGCCTGCCCGCGGGATCGGCCGTGGGCGAGCGCGGCGAAAACCGCTAGTGTCACAAACCCAAAGTGCGTAGGGGGGCCTGCGCCGAGGATTCTCGCCGAGGGCAAGGAGCCCCGCAGCCGCGTAGCAGCGCTACGCGGCGA
>CAZONM010000439.1:0-4572 GCA_964580865.1 uncultured Myxococcales bacterium
CCTCGCTGCGCAGCTGGCGCTGGCCGGCGCGCGCGGCCTGCCCGTGATCCTGCACCTGGTGCGCGCCCACGCGCGCGGGCTCGCGCTCGTCGAGGCGAGCGGCATACGCCGCGGCGTGTGGCACGGCTTCGCCGGGCCGCGCGAGGCCATCGCGCCCGCGGTGGCGCTCGGGCTCTTCATCTCCGTCGGCGGCCTGGTGCTCAACCCGGCCGCGCGCCGCTTGCGCGACGCCGTGCCGCACCTCCCCGCCGAGCGCCTGCTCGTCGAGACCGACGCGCCCGAGCTCGCGCCCGAGCGCCTGCCCGAGGTGGTGGCCGAGGTGGCGCGCCTGCGCGGCGAGGACGCGGGCGCCCTCGGCGCGCGCTGCGCGGCCAACGCACGCGCGCTCTATGGCCTCGCGTGACGGCGATTCCCCGGTTTCCTCCGTCGACGACGTTGCTAGATCGACCGCATGCCATCCGATCCCCACGGCTGCGCGCCCGCCGATCGCGCGCTCGAGAGCGCGCTCGTCAACCGCGGCGCCGAGGAGAACGCGTACCGTTTGCACCGGCGCTTCGATCGCCTGGGCCGCCTCTACGGCGACGGCGCCGTGGGCAAGCTCATGGCCGCGCGCGTCGTCGTCATCGGCCTGGGTGGTGTGGGGAGCTTCGCCGCCGAGGCGCTCGCGCGCAGCGCGCTCGGGCACCTCCTGCTGGTGGACTTCGACGACGTGTGCGTGACCAACTCGAACCGCCAGCTGCAGGCCTTGGCGGGCAACGTGGGCAAGCCCAAGGCGTGGGTGCTGCGCGATCGGCTGCGCCTCATCAACCCGCAGGCCAAGATCGAGGCCAAGCGCGCCTTCTACAACGCCGAGCGCGCCGATGAGCTGCTGCGCGCGCCGGCCGAGTGGGGCGGCGGCCCGTGGGACTACGTCGTCGACTGCATCGACAACCTCACGGCCAAGGCGCACCTGCTCGCCACCTGCACGGCGCGCGGCATCCCCGTGGCGTCGTCCATGGGCGCCGCCGGCAAGCTCGACCCCACGCGCCTGCGCATCGCCGACCTGGCCCACACCTACGTCGACCCGCTGGCGCGCGAGCTGCGCAAGATCCTGCGGACCAAGCACGGCTTCCCCAAGAGCGGCCCCATGGGTGTGCAGGCCGTGTACTCTGACGAGCGGCGCGCCTGGCCCAAGGCGCTCACCTACGACGGCGGCAAGGGCTTCGTGTGCGCCTGCCCCAGCGGCGACGAGGTGGTGCAAGACGTGCGCGAGAACAGCCACGCATGCGACGAGCGCAACCTCATCGACGGTACGGCGGTGTTCGTGACCGGCGCCTTCGGGCTCGCATGCGCAAGCGTGGTGGTGAACGCGCTCACGGCCGCCTTGCGCGCGAGCGCCGCGCCTGCCAAGGCCAAGCAAGGGACCGTCGGCAAGACGGCCCAGGGAGAGACCCATGTCGACTGACGCGCACGTGTTGGCAGAGACGGCGGGCGGGGTGTGCACCATCACGCTCAACCGCCCCGAGAAGCGCAACGCCTTCACGGTCGCCATGTACCAGCGCTGCGTCGACGTGCTGCGCGGCGCCGCCGCCGATTCCTCGGTGCGCGCGGTGCTGCTCACGGGCGCGGGCTCGGCGTTCACCTCGGGCAACGACGTCGCCGACTTCCCCAACATGCCCACCAACCCCGCGGACAACCCGGCCTTCCAGCTCCTGCTGGCGCTGCTCGACTTCGAGAAGCCGGTGGTCGCCGCGGTCAACGGCTCGGCGGTGGGCGTGGGCGTCACGCTGCTGCTCCACTGCGATCTGGTGTACGTGGCCGACAACGCCAAGCTGCTCATGCCGTTCGTCTCGCTCGGCCTGGTGCCCGAGGGCGCGTCGTCGCTGCTGGTGCCGCGCATGGCGGGCATGGCCAAGGCCAACGAGCTCCTGCTCCTGGCCGAGCCGTTCGACGCCGACACGGCCGTGGCGGCCGGCATCGCCACGCGCGCCCTGCCCGCGAGCGAGGTGGTCGCGTTCGCGCGCTCGCGCGCCGCGCGCCTGGTGGAGCTGCCGGCGGCGTCGCTGCGGGCGGCCAAGAAGCTCCTGCGCGATCCGATCCGCGAGCGCGTGCGCACGACGCTGTTCGACGAGGCCGTGCTGTTCGGTCAGCGCCTCGGCTCGCCCGAGGCGGCCGAGGCGTTCGCGGCCTTCTTCGAGAAGCGCAAGCCTGACTTCTCCAAGCTCGCCTGACGGATCACGCGCCTGGATGCGCACGATCATGCCGCCGCCGCGGGCGCGAGCTCTCGGTCATCGTCACTCGTGCGCGAGCGCAGCGACCTTGTCGGGGTGGAGCAGGTACCGCACCTCCTTCACGAGACCAGCGTCGTCGATGTCGACGGCGGCGCACACCAGCGACGGATGGCGCGGCGAGGGCGGCACGACGACGGCGACCACCGCGGGCAGGCCGTTGACCGTGGCGAGGCGCCAGCTCGTCAGGTGACCGCCCTTCTTGAGGATCCCGAGCTGCACGTTGGCGACCGCCGCGCGTCCAACCACGACCTTGCGGGCGCCGATCACGCGACCGCCGGTATCGGCCGTGAAGCGCACGTCGTCGGCGAGGGTTGCGATGGTCGCGTCGAGGTCGCCCTCCTGCGCCGCAGCCAAGAAGCGCGCGAGGGCCGCGCCCGTTCGTTCGACGAGCTCGGCGCTCGGGATACAGCGGTGCCGGTCATACTCCGCCATCTTCTTACGCGCGCGATGCACGATGACCTTCGCGTTTCCCTGCGAGACCCGCAGCGTGCGCGCGATCTCGGCAGGCGCGGCGTCGAGGACATCGGCGAGCAGCAGCGCGGCGCGCTCGCGCGGGCTCAGCGCCTCGAGTGCGATGAGGAACGCGAGGGTCGCGCTCTCGCGCAGCGAGTAGCGCGCCTCGACGTCCGCCATGCCGTCGGGGACCAGCGCCGCCATGTCCTCCACGGGCACCGGCAACCACGGGCCATCGTACCGCTGACGCCGCCGACGTCGCAGCGTGTCGCGCGCGACGTTGAGCGCCACGGTGCGCAGCCACCCGCCGAGGGGCGCGCCGAGGTCGCGCGGCGGGTGGGCGAGCGCCCGTGCCCACACCTCCTGCACGACGTCATCGGCGTCGCTGGTCGATCCGGTCATGCGGTAGGCGATGGCCCAGAGCTGGCGCTCGTGTTGGTGGATGGCATCGCTGGCGGTCATGCGGCCATGCTCGCCCTCGACCGCGCGCCGAGCAAGCGCACGGCCTCGAGCGCCGAGGCGATCGTGCGATCGACCAGCATGCCGCGCCGGCCGATCCAGTCGCCCACCGCGAGCGTTCGATCGTCGAGCTGCGTTGCTGGCGGGAGCGCGCCGGTGACCAGGTCGTGCTGCACCGTCATCGACGGCAGGAAGCGCGCGTGGACGACGCGCTGGCGCCACCCCGGCTGCACCCCATCGAGGAGCGCCTCGAGCTGCGCGTGATCGCCTTCCCGCCCTGGCGCCAGGTACTGCATGGCGTGCGCCCGAACGGGTCCGGCAGCCGTGCGGCTCGTGTGCACCGCGAAGTAGAGCGGCGCGTCGATGCCAATGGCGAAGCGACGTGACGGCGTCGGCAGCTCGTCGAGGACCAGGTCGAGGCATGCAGCGCGCACCGGCTGCACGTCGAAGCCGCGGCCCGTGATGCGCGTGACCTCGTGTGGCGGGAGCGCCAGCACTACCTTGTCAGCGTCGAGGTCGTCGAGGGCAGCGACCCGCACGCCAGTGCGGATCTCGACGCCAGCCGCGCGGCACCGCGAAACCAGCGCGTCGACGATCGACTGCCAGCCGCCAGTGAGGTAGCGCACGCCACCGACGACAGCGCGGCGCAGCTGCGCGGTCGCCGCGGCCGCGTTCATCCTCTCGTGGTCGCTGTAGGTGGTGACGCGCAACAACGCGGTGGCGAACGCGCGCGCCTGCGGCTCACGGGCCTGCGGCAGCGCGTCGAGCCACGCGGCGACATCGAGGCCGCCGGGTGGCCGCGCCGTCAAGAGTCGAGCCGCCAGCCAGGCGCGCGTCGGCGTCATGAAGGGCTCGAGGGTGCCGTCGCGCCAAGCGAGCGCGCCAAGCGCGGGCGGCGTGAAGCCGCGCAACTGCACCCCGAGCCGGCGGAGGGTCGGCCATGCCACACCCGTGCGGAACAGCGCGCGGGCGCCCAGGTTGAGCCGCACCCGCGCACCGCCGCCCACGTCGTGCGTGGTGGAGCACGCGCGCCCGCCGGCGTGTGCTCCGCCCTCGAGGACGACCACATCGTGCCCTGCCTGTCGCGCCAGGGCCGCGACGACCAAGCCGCCGATACCCGCACCCACCACCGTGACGCGCGACATGCCGCACCTCCGCCACGTGCACGCACGGGCCCCACAGCCGGTTACAGCGCGCGGGTAGGTGAGCGAAAAGGCTGCGTTCTTGCACCCTGGGCGCGCACGCCCCGGGGCCCGCGGCCAGGACCGCTGCGGTCAGGCGCGCACGACCACGGGCCCGGAGTCGCACCGGCTCGACGGATCACGCGCCGAGCGCGCGCAAGAGCGCCGCGCGGCTCACCGCCAGCTCGGTGCGCGCGCGCGCCAGCTGC
>CAZONM010000440.1:0-4559 GCA_964580865.1 uncultured Myxococcales bacterium
GCCGAGCGCGAGGGCCAGATGCGCGCGCGCCTCGAGGAGCTCGAGCGCGAGCGCGTGCGGCGCGAGGCCGATCTCGAGCGCGCCCTGTTGGCGCGGCGGCAGCGCGAGGCCGAGGAGCGCGCGCGCCTCGAGGAGCTGGCCGAGCATCGGCGACGCGTGGAAGAGCGCTTGCGCCGCGACGCCGAGGCGCAGGCCGAGCGCGACCGCGAGGAGCAGGCGCGCCTGGCCGCGCTCGAGGACGAGCGGCGCCGCGCGGAAGACGAGCTGCGCGCGCTGCTCGAGGAGCGCCAGCGCGAGATCGCGACCGAGGAGGATCGCCTCGACGAGCTCAAGCGCACCATCGAGTCGGCCACCGAGCGCGAGCACGCGCGCGCCGAGGAGCGCATGCGCCTCGAGGCCGAGGCCGAGACCCGGCTCGTCGAGGCGCGCGCCGAGCGGGCGCGGCTCGAGGCCGAGGCCGCGGTGGAGCTCGAGCGCCTGCATCGCCTGCGCGACGAGGAGGAGCTCGCGCGCCGCGAGCTCGACGAGAAGCGCACGCGGGCGCGCCTGGCGTTTCAGAGCGGCCGCCTCGACGCCGTGGCCCCGGGCGATCGCGCCGCTGGCACCGACGTGGGCAGCCGCGCGCGCCCGGGCAGCGACGACGAGGGCCTGGTGCTGGGCGGCCCGCTCCTGCCGCAGCTCACCATCGACGCCACGCCGCCGCCGCCGCCCGCCATGGTGCCGCTGGAGCCGCCCGCGGGCCGCTTCGTCGACGGCGAGCTGCCCGCGGTGCTGTGGGCCTGCGTCAACCTGCGCGTCACCGGCGTGCTCGACATCACCTTCGACGACGGCCGCGTCCGCACCGTGTACCTCGAGGACGGCGAGCCCACGCTGGTGTCGAGCGCGCTGCCCGTGGATCGCCCCGAGGAGGGGCTGTTGCGCGCCGGCCTCATCACCGCCACTCGCTACAACGAGCTGCGCGCCGGCCCGCTGCGCTCGCCGCGTCGCACCGCCGCCGCGCTGGTGACCGAGGGCGTGCTCAAGCCCGAGGAGCTCTTCCCCGCCGTGCGCGGCGTGCTCACCGAGCAGGTCTTGAGCCTGCTCGAGCACGACGGGGGCGGCTTCGCGTGGCGCGAAGGGCTGGCGCACGCCGCCGACCGCGTGCGCCTCGAGCACCGCCTCGACGCGCTCTTGGCCGAGGGCATCCGACGCAAGTTCGACGAGCGCCGCCTGTGGCTGGTGCTCGGCGGCCCCTCGTCGCTGGTGGCGCCCGACGACCGCGCGCGCGAGCTACCGCCCCTGTCGCCCGAGGAGAAGCTCGCGCTCGTGCGCCTCGACGGCACGCGCGCCCTCGAGGACGTCATCCTCGAGACCGGCATCGCGCCCCAGGTGGTGCTGCGCACGGCGCTCATCGCCATCTCGTGCGGCGCGGCCCGCATGCTCGCGCGCGGCGTGCCCGCCGACCCGGCCGAGCGGCAAGCGCAGCGCGCGCGCTCGGTGGCCATCGACCACGCGCGCGTGCTCGATCGCCTGCATGCGGCGCGCAACGGCGACTACTACAGCTTCTTGGGCCTCGACGTGCACGCCTCGGCCTTCGAGGTGCAGCGCGCCGCCGAGCGCCTGCGCCAGCGCTTCGCGCCCGCGCGCTTCTCCGATCCGGCCTTCGCCGAGCTGCAAGCGGCACTGGCCGAGATCGTCGAGGTCACCTACGACGCCGAGGCCGTGCTCGGCGACGAGGCGCTGGCCGAGGGCTACCGCAAGAACTTGTTGGGCGCGCTGCCCAGGCTGCAGCGGCGCCGGGCGTAACGGCAGCTCACCCGCCGAGCCCGTCGGGCGTGCAGGTGCCGTAGCGGTCGCACAGGTACCCGTCGTCGAAGCGGCACTGCGCGTCCGACACACAGCGCAGCAGGCACACGGCGCACGGCGCGCCGTCGCACTCGAGGATCTCGCACGCGGCGTTCTCGCCGCAGGCGCCGTCGAGGTCGCACAGGCGCGAGCAGTAGCCGCCCGTGAACGACGTGATGCAGGCGGCGTCGGCGGCGAAGCGGCAGTCGTCGTCGTCGGCGCAGGGGGCGCCCACGCCGCCCTCCACCTCGGGGATGAAGCCGCCGAGGATGGCGAAGTCGATGCCCTCCACGCGCTCGTCGTCGCCCACGCTCACCCACTGAGGCTCGTCGCTGGCGGGGTAGGCGCCGCTCGACTCGCGCTGCGCGTCGAATAGCCCATCTTGGTTGTCGTCGCCCACGGCGAACACCTGGTACTCGCCCGCGCGCAGGCCCTCGATCTGGTACGTGAAGCCGTCGTCGCGCAGGGCCGTGCCCGACGCCACGCGCTCGAGCTCACCGCCGTCGCCCTCGCGGTACGCCGCCACCTCGATGGTCTGGATCTGGCGCGGGTTTCGGCCTTGATCCTCGTTGAAGCCGAGGTTGACCACCGCCTCTTGGCCGGTGGCGTCGCCCTCGCCCACGATGACGAGGTTGGCGCTGCCTCCCTCGAAGCCGCCGCGGGCCAGCGACACGGTGAGCGTGACGCGCCCGCCCGGCTGCGTGGCCACGTCGACGGCGCCGCTGCCGGGCGTGACGTCGAACAGCTCGGCCTGCGCGCCCTCGATGAGCGTGTGGAAGGTGAACGGCGCGTTGCCGAGGTTGACCACCGACACCTGGCGCGTCTGGATGCCCGGCGGGAAGAACACCGAGGTGCTGTCGGCGACGAGGAGCGGCGTCAGCTGGATCTCGCCGCCCGACAGCAACAGCGCCGAGAGCGCGTCGAGCCACCCGGCGCCGCAGCCCTCGGAGCACACGCCGCGCGGATCGGCCGCGCTCTTGAGGATGCTCTCGACCTGCGCCTGCGTGAGCGTGTCGTTGGCCGAGAGCATGAGCGCCACCACGCCGGTCACCTGCGGCGCCGCCATGCTGGTGCCCTCGCGCAGGTCGTACTCCATGCCGGCGAGCGACAAGATGGCGTCGTCTTGTCCGTCGGAGTTGAGGTCGGTGCCCGCCTGCCCGCCGGGCGCCACGAGGTCGATGGTGGTGCCCCAGTTCGAGTAGTCGGCGCGCACGCCGCTGATGTTGATGGCGCCCACCGTGATCATGCCCGCGCAATTGGCCGGCGTGATGTTGGCGGCGTCCTCGTCGGAGTTGCCGGCCGCCGCCACCAGGAGCGGCCGCTGCGGGTAGCGGTTGTCGGTGTCGTTCAAGATGCTGCCAATGATGTCGTCCCAGATCTCCTGGCTGCCCGGCTGGCTCGGCCCGCCCAGGCTCAGGTTGACGACGTGCGCCGGCTTGACGTTGCGCGGCACGCCCTGCACGTCGGGGTCGCCGATGGCCCACAACAGCCCGTCGATGATGTCGTCGTCGTAGCCGCTGAGCCCCTCGCCGAGCACGCGCACGGGCACCAGCTGGCCGACCCAGGTGATGCCCGCCACGCCCTCGGCGCCGTTGTCGGTCTCGGCTGCGATGATGCCGGCGGTGTGCGTGCCGTGCCAGCTCGACTCGGCGCCGAACGCGTGATCGCCGGGGTCCTCGGGGTTGGTGTCGCGCCCTGGGATCTCGTCGGCGTCGAGGCCGCTGTCGCTGATGAGGTCGGCGCCCACCAGCGTGTTGTTGATGGGATCGCGGGCGATGCGCGCGTTGATGTCGGGGTGCGTCTGCACCAGGCCGCTGTCGACCACGGCGACGACCACGTTCGGGCTGCCCACCGAGATGTCCCAGGCGGCGTTCATGTGGATGGCGTCGAAGTGCCATTGGTAGCCGTACAGCTCGTCGTTGGGCGTGCGGAAGCCCCACTTCTTGAGGTTCCGCGCCACCGCCTTCACGCCGGGCGCGCGCACCTTGGCGAGCGCGTCCACCGCCTGCGCCGTGCGCTCCACGTCGAGGAGCGCGCCGCCGACGTCGTGCAGCGCCACCGTGCACAGGCGCTGAGCCGAGCAGCGCACCACGCTGACCTCGACGTCCTTGAGCTCGGCGTCGCGCAACATGCGCGCGAGCACCGGCGCGAGCGTGAGCTGGTCGTAGGCCTTGGGCTCGACGAGCACCAGGGCCGCGCCGGGCTTCCACTCCACCGGCAGCTTGGCGCTCGACGTCGACGTAGCGCGCGCGGTGCGTCCGACCGGCCGCGGGGTCGGGCGGGACGCGAAGCCCCCCGAGGGACCCTCGATGGTGATCTGGCCGGCGATGGCGCCCGCGGGCTCGTCGCCGATGCCGGCGTCGGGGCGCGGGTCGAACTCGAAGCAGCCCGCCGCCACGAGCCCGACTACACCTACCCACACGATCCGCATGCCGGCCTCCGCGCCCCGCAGCGTAGAGTATCCGCAGGCCGCGCGCCGCGGTTGTCAGGGCGCGCGGGGCCGGGCCCTAACGCACCATGAGCGCGCGCCGCAGCTCCTCGATGCGCGGATCGCCCGGCAGGAGCTCGGCCGCCATGTGCAGATAGGCGAGCGCGGCTTGGCGCTTGCCCGCGCGCTGCTCGGTCAAGACGCGCTCGAGCAGGAGGTTGGCCTGCGCGCGCGCCTGGGCGTCGGGGGCAGCGGGCTTGCGCGGGGGGGCGGCGGCCGGCGCCGGCGTGGGCGTACGCGGCGGCGC
>CAZONM010000441.1:0-4539 GCA_964580865.1 uncultured Myxococcales bacterium
GCGCCACCAGGTCGCGCTCGCCGTGCCCTTCGCCACGCTCGACGCCGCCGCGTTCGTCGAGCGCCACGCGGCCGCGCTCGACGAGCAGGCGCGGACACCCGAGCTTTTGGACGTGGTCGTGGCGACGCCGTGGGATCGCGGGCTGTGGGCGGTCATGCCCCACGTCGACACCGTGGTGAGCGGCGGCTTCGCCTCGCTCGAGCACGTCGACGCCCGCACGCTGCGCCGCTTTGCCGACGGGCCCGCGCCGTCGCGCGTGCCGTTCGTGCTCACCGTGCCGCAGCACGGCGACGCGCCCATCCCCGTGCTGCTGTTCGGACACGGGCTCACCACCACCAAGGAGCTGGTGTACCTGATGGCCGATCGCCTGGCACAGGAGGGCTTCGCGTCGCTGGCCATCGACCTGCCGTTTCACGGCGAGCGCTCGGTCTGCGTCGAGGACGTGCACTGCGCCATCGGCCACCGGTGCGCCGAGGACCACACGTGTCGAGACGGCGACGGCGAGCTCGGCTCGCTGGCGGTGGTGGACTCCTTGTGGCCTGACGGCCCCGCGGTGCCCCTCGGCACCGGCGCCGCCTTCATCCTCATCGACGACCTGGTGGCCTCCCGCGACCACGTGGCGCAAGGGAGCGTCGACCTGATGCAGGCCGTGCGCATGCTCGAGGGCGGCACCCTCGACGACATCGTGCCCGGTCTGCACCTCTCGCGCGACGACTGGAGCTGGTTCGGCGTGTCGCTCGGCGGTATCTATGGTGCAGCCTTGGCAGGGCTCACGACCTCGATCGGATCCTTCGCGCTCAACGTCCCCGGCGCCGACTTCGTGGTCATCCTCGAGGAGTCGAGCGTCATCTCGCCCATGCTGGCGGCGTCGCTCGAGCGCATGGGCATCGCGCGCGACAGCGAGCAGTTCCGCGACTACGAGGACGTGGCGCACCTGGTGCTCGACCCCGTGGACCCGCTCAACCTCGCGCCGCGCGCCACCGTGCGTCGCCCACCCGGCTGGGATGCCAAGCGCCTGCTCATCCAGGCCGCCGAGTCGGACCGCGTGATCCCGAACGCGGCCACGCACATCCTGGCCGCGGCCACCGGCGTCCCCGCCGACACCTACACGCCCCTCATCTCGAACCACATCTTCTTCTTCGACCCCGCTTCGTTCGAGGGCGCGCGCGCGCGCGACGACGCGTTCCGCTTCCTGGCGGCCAGGCCCTGACGCCCCGCGCGCCGCCGTTTCGTCGCCGGCCCCGTTGGGTGTAGCGTCGGCGACGTGAGCGACCCCCTCGACACGCTGCTGGCCGCCCTGTCGCGCCTCGACGACGACGGCAACCGCGAGTTCGCCGTGGACGACGTGCGCCACGCCATCCCGCTCATCGTGGTGACGAGCGGGCTCGAGCTCGGCGCGCTCAGCGCGGGCGTGCAACAGCTCATGGTGGAGACCCTGCTTCAGGCCGGCGTCGACCTCGACACCGATGAGGCGGACGGCGACGCCATCGCCGCTGCGCTCGCCGACTGGTACCGCGCGCACCCCGTGGCGCCCGCCGTGCTCGAGGAGATACGCAAGGCGTTCGACGGCGCCGACGCGGGTCCGTCGAAGGCGGCGCAGGCGCTCCTCGGCACTACACAAAAGGCTGGAGTCCTCGGCGGCGGTGAGCGACCCGCCGGCACCATCCCCGGCGCGCTCGGCCGCATCGCCACCGTGACGCAGCGCAATAAGAAGTAGCCGCGAGCGGCGCGAGCCAAACGCCCGCCGCTCGCGCTATTCAGTGCGCCGCAATCACCAGGAGGCAGCGAATGACGGTCAAGCTCACGGCGCGCAGCGCAGTCACGCAGGCGAACATCAACAAGGCCAAGGCCATCGTCCTCGACCAGGGCGCCACCAAGGCGCAGCTCGAGACGGCCGCGAAGTTCCTCGGCAAGGCGCAGGCGTCGCTGCGCATGGCCACGGGGCCGCTGTCGCGTGAGTACCCGACGGTCATGAACTTCCGGAAGAGCGCCGAGCAGCGCCTGGCGACGTTCGTCGGCACCCTCGAGGCGAGCACGCGCACCGAGCGGTTCAAGGGCATCACCGCGCCCACCACCGTCGACGCTGCGCTCAAGGACAAGGCCAACCCGATGGTGTCGAACGGCACCCGCATGGCCATTCAGCGGCGGAGCGGGCAGAGCTTCATCTGGACCTCGCCGGTGCCCCGGCCGGTGATGCGCGCCACGCGCTCGGCAGCCGGCGTGGTGGCCACCGACAACCGCGCGGGCGGCAAGAACCTGCGCGCCGGCGGCGGCAAGGACATCGTCGGCGCCAAGCAGATCACCAGCACGCTCGACGCCATCCTGCCCAAGAACGACTCGCGGCGCGCGCGCCTCGAGCAGGCGGGCTTCAACCTCAAGGCCACCATGGACATGATGGTCATCAAGGTGGAGGGCCAGAAGGAGCCCATGGTCGTCATCGGCGGCGCCGGCAAGGGCGCCGATCCGAGCGGCGGGCGCGGATTCGTGCCGCCGTGGCTGCAGCGCGATCGCGAGGGCGTCACGGTCATCTGCTCCGAGGTGCAGTTCATCCCGTTCAAGAACCAGGACGGCACGCCCTCGGGCGGCGGCATGGTCACGGTGCGTAAGCCGGTCATCTACCTCTACCCGCAGACCGTCCAGAGCGTGAAGGTCGAGCTGGCCGTCGACGGACAGCTGACCACCACGTACCCCCGGCTCGGCAAGGACCACTGCTGGAACGTCAAGGCCGGGCCCACCGGCGAGCTGTTCGACCCGGCGACCGAGAAGCGCTACCCGTACCTCTTCTGGGAGGCCAAGCGCAGCGCGTCGCTCACGATCGACACCGCGCAGGCCTTCTGCGTCGCCAGCAAGGACGCCGAGCGCTTCCTCGAGGACGCCGCCGGCAAGTTCGCGCTCAACGAGCGCGAGCGCACCGACTTCGTCACGTACTGGCTGCCGGCGCTCGAGAACAACAAGTTCTCGCTGGTGCAGTTCCTGTCGACGAGCGAGTACGAGCGCTATGCGTCACTCACGGTGACGCCCAAGCCCGACTGCGTGAACCGCCTGTTCATGATCTTCCAGAGCGTGAACAGCTCGGTGAAGACCGGCAGCCCCGTGCTGGCGCAGCTCGACCGCAAGGGCTTCACCGTCGTCGAGTGGGGCGGCTCGAACCTCGACGAGCAGCACTGACGTCGACGGCGCCGCCGCGCGCGGCGCGTGCACGACTGCGTTTGTCACGAGACCGCCGGCGGCACCCCGCCGGCGGTCTCGTTCGTGGCGTCGCTACCGAGCGTGTTGGTGCGCGGCCTGGAACCGAATGGCTGCCGCCAGCGTCGACTCGGCCGCGTGCTTCGCGGTCGCATCCAGACCCGCCGCGAACCCAACGACGCCAGCGGTCGCCTCGAGGCGCGCGGCCAGCGCCCGGTCGCCCATGGCGCGCGCGGCCGCGATGCCGAACGCGGTGGCGGCCGCGCCCACGCCGCCCACGATGGGCCCCGAGTCCACGTCGGCCGCGCGCTCCACGCCGGGCGGCCACTCGCGAAAGCCAACGAGCAGGTAGCGGTCCACCAGGTAGCTCGCGCGAAAGGGCGCCCACCAGGCGCGGGCGAGCTCGAGGTCGACCTCGCTCAGGTAGCGGATCGAGTAGGCCAGGGCGCACCCGCGCGGGAGCTTGCCGGTGCCGAGGCCGTGCAGCTCGGACCACGGCAGCCCCGTGTCGTCGTCGTGCGCGCCCTCGAGCGCGGCGCGGTAGCGCGCGAGCGGCGCGGCCGCCAGCGATCCTTCGTGGGCCCGGTCGAAGCGGGCCAGCGCCGCCAACGTTGCCGCCTGGTCGGCGGGCCAGCGTTCGCGGTTCCTGGGGTAGCTCGGCGCGAGCCCGGTGGGGTCGTCGAGCGACGCGCGCGCCAGCCCGTGCGCGACCTGCCGGTGCAGCGCCTCGTCGAGGCACCGCCCGGTGGCGTCGCCGGCGCCGAGGATGAGCGCCAGGTGCGAGAGCCACAGCCCGTGGCGCCCATCGTCGAAGCGCGCGCCCTTTGGTCGCGTGAGGAGCGCGCGCGCGAAGGCCTGCTCGACGCAGCCGCGCGCCCCTGCGGGGTCGTCGACGACCTGCGCCGCGCACCCGTCGGCCAGATGGGAGAGCGCGATGACGCGAAACCCGGCCGGCGTGGCGCGGAACTCTCCGTCGGCGAGGACGCGGCCGGCGTCTGGCGGCAACTCCAGCGCGCCGGCGAGCGCGAGGGCGAGCGCGACGTGGGGCATGGTGCGAACAACGTGTTCCGCGGCGGGGTGATTCCGCTCCGACGCGCGCCTCGTCTCACCTCGGGGCACCGAGGCGCGCGCCCACGAGGCCGGCCTATGTTCGGGCGATGCGTCCCGTGGTCGTCCTGGCGCTCGCCCTTGCGCCTTCCTGCGTGCTTGACGCGAACCTCGTCGACAAGGCGTGCGACGACGCGCGGCCTTGCATCGAGGGCTTCGAGTGCGTCGACGGTCGTTGCGTCACAAGTGAAGGCGAGGGCGAGGGTGAAGGCGAGGGTGAAGGCGAGGGTGAAGGCGAGGGTGAGG
>CAZONM010000442.1:0-4511 GCA_964580865.1 uncultured Myxococcales bacterium
CGCGGCTCGCGGAGCTCGCGCCCAAGACCGACGCGCAACGCGAGCTCGCGTCGGCGTTCGAGGCGCTGCTCGACGCCTGGCCCGGCGACGCCGGGCACAAGGCGCTGTTGAAGCGCGCCTCCGGCGCCGGCGAGCTCGCGTTCGTCGGCCAGCGCTACCGCGCGGTGCTCGAGGCCGCGCCGGGCGATCCGGCGGCCCGCCGCGCGCAAGAGGAGATCCTCTCGCTGGCCATGGCGTCCATGACCGCCACGCGCGACCTCGGGGCCCTGGCCGACGACAAGACCACCAAGGCCAAGCGCCAAGCGCTGTACGCGGCCATCATCGCGTGCGCCTTCCTGGCGGTGGTGCTGTGGGCCATGCGCGCGCGGGACGCTCTTTTGCGCACCGACGCCGAGGGCGCCAAGATGCTCGAGGAACCTGCCGAAGATCCGGCCAGGTAGGGAGAGGTGCGATGACCGGCGACGCGGACGCGCTCATCGAGGACGCCGAAGAGCAGGCGCGCGTGCTCCTCGCCGACACCGCGGGCGAGGTCGACGAGGCCGTCGCGCAGGCCGCTGCCGAGGGCGAGCGCGAGGGCGCCGAGCAGGCGGCGCACATGCGCGAGGAGATCGCGGGCCTCGAGGCGCGCATGCTGCAAGAGGTCGACGGCGAGATCGTCAAGGCGGCGATGCGCGTGGCGCGCGAGCTGATCGCCGCCGAGCTGCACCAGCGCGACGACGCCGTGGTGGACGTCGCGGCCACGGCGCTGACGGCCGCCAAGACCGCGCGCGACATCAACCTGCGCACGAGCCCACGCGACGCCCCCATCCTGCGGCAGCACAAGGCGCGCCTCGTGGCGGTGCTGACGCGCGCGAAGGATCTGGAGATCCGCGAGGACAAGCGCGTGAAGCCGGGCGGCGTGCTCATCGAGACCGAGGCCGGCGTCATCGACGCCCAGCTCGACACCCAGCTCGACGAGCTCGAGTCGGTGGTCACCCGCCCTGCGCTGGGCGACGAGCTGGAGGCCTAGCGTGGCGCGCGTCATCAAGGCCGGCGGGCACAGTTCGCAGCGGCCTGCGCGCGCGCCGCCGCGCATCGCCGACCAGAGCGGCAAGAAGGTCATCGAGCGCGCCGTCTATCAGGCGAAGCAAGACGCGGCGCACATCCTCAAGCGCGCCGAGGAGGCGCGCACGCGCCTGCTGGCCGACGGCAAGCGCAAGGCGAGCCAAGCGCGCGAGGAGGCGATGGCGCGCGGCGCGTCCGAGGCCTTCGCGGCCGCCGCCAGCGAGGCGTTGGCCGCGTTCCGACGTCGCGCCGAGCGGTACGCCGAGGCCGCCGACGACATTCGCGTATTGGCGCTCGAGGTGGTGAAGAAGCTCCTCGGCACCGATCCCGACCTGGGCCAGCGCGACGTCGATCGCATCCTGCAGCGCGGCATGGCGCAGCTTCGCGCCCGTCGGCGCCTGCGTGTGCAGGTCTCGCCGCAGCGGCTGCAAGCGTTGGCGTCGGAGCGGCCGAACCTGATGAAGGCGCTGCAGAGCGAGCCCGACCTGGTGATGGAGTCCACCGACGACGTGGGGCTCGGCTTCGCGCGCGTGGTCACCGAGATAGGCGGCGCGCTGTGCGCCGAGGAGACGGCGCTCGACGCGCTCGCCGAGGCCGTCAACGTCCACGAGCAGCCGCGCATGGCTGGCACCACCACCGCCAAGATCGCGCGCGGCGCCAACACGTCGCTGCGCTCGGACGTGCCCGACGCCATCGTCGAGGAGCTGGGCGAGGACGACGACACCATGCAGATGGTCGGGCGCCAGCGCACGGCGTCGAGCGACCAGGAGCTCGACGAGCTCGACGAGGCCGACGAGATCGAGGCCGACGAGGACGAGGAGCCGAGCGAACCCGCCGAACGCCCGGGAGACCGCCGTGATCGCGTGCCCACCGGCAAGGTGATGGCGCCCTCGCGGCCCGCCACGCGCGTGGTGCCCATCGAGGCGCAGGCCAGCGGCAGCGACGACGAGGAGGACCTCTCCCTCTTCACCGATGACGCCGTCGGTCGCACGCGGAGGAAGCGTTGACGAGCGCGCCGGCGCCACGGCACGTGGCCATCATCATGGACGGAAACGGTCGGTGGGCGCAGGAGCGGGGCCTGCCACGCCTCGAGGGTCACCGCGCCGGCGCCAAGACCGTCCGCGACATCACCACCTACTGTCGCGAGCTCGGTGTGCGCTACCTCACGCTGTACGCGTTCTCGTCGGAGAATTGGGGTCGGCCCGAGGCCGAGGTGTCAGGGCTGATGTCGCTCTTGCAGGACTACCTCAAGGACGAGCGCGCCACGCTGCTCAAGAACCGCATCGAGCTGTGCACCATCGGCGCCACCGACAAGCTCCCCTTGGTGGTGCGTGCGCTGCTCGGCGCGGTCAAAGAGGCCACGCGCGGGCTCGACGGTATGCGCCTCACGTTGGCGCTGTCGTACGGCTCGCGCGACGAGATCGTGCGCGCGGTGCGCGCCGTGGCGGCCGACGTGAAGCGCGGCGCCTTGGCCGTGGGCGACATCGGGCCCGAGCACATCGAGGCGCACCTCGACTCTGCCGGCACGCCGGATCCCGACTTGCTCATCCGCACCAGCGGTGAGATGCGCATCTCGAATTTCATGCTCTGGC
Organism: uncultured Myxococcales bacterium; assembly: GCA_964580865.1. GTDB lineage: Bacteria > Myxococcota > UBA727 > UBA727 > VGSZ01 > JACOUT01. The sequence continues at coordinate 2,637 of CAZONM010000442.1, forward strand.
AACTCGCCTACACCGAGCTGTACATCACGCCGCACGCCTGGCCCGACTTCACGCGCGCGCGCTTCGACGAGGCGCTGGCGTCGTACCAGGGGCGGCAGCGGCGCTTCGGGCTCACCGGCGCGCAGGTCGCCCCCGCGGGACCGCCGCAAGGTCGGCCATGAGCAACCTGGCCCAGCGGATCGTCGTCGCGCTCGGCCTGTTGCCGTTCGTGTTGTGGATGTTCGTGGCGGGTGGCTGGTGGCTGCGCGGGCTGTTGATGGCCACCGCGCTCATTTGTTTTTGGGAGTACGGCCAGGTCACGGCGCGCAACGACAAGCCCGCGCGCGCGGCGCTGCTTGTGGTGGGCACCGGCGCCACGGTGCACGCGCTCGCCGCCGCCGGCGATGCCTTCGCCACGCTCCTGGTGTTCAACCTCGCGGTCATCGCGCTCGGCTCGCTGTACGTGTTGCGCCCCGGTGAGCTGCACACCGCGTGGCCGCGCTTGGCGCTGCTCGGCTTCGGCGTCATGTACATCGGGCTCGGGCTGTGGGCCGTGGCGCGCCTGCGCGATCTGGGCGACGCGCTCGAGGGCGCAGCCCGCGCCGGGCCCATCCTCGCGGCCTTCACGGCAACCTGGGCCAACGACACGTGCGCCTACTTCGCCGGGCGCTTCCTCGGAAGGCACAAGATGGCGCCGCTCATCTCGCCCAAGAAGACGTGGGAGGGCTTCGCGGGCGGCGCCGTCGGCTCGCTCGCGTTCCTGTTCACGGGCCGCGCCCTCTTCCCCGACGTGTTCGCGTTCTTCACCGCCGTCGATCTGGTGTGCATCGCGCTCCCCACCGCGTTCCTCGGGCCCATGGGCGATCTGGCCGAGAGCATGTGGAAGCGCGGCTTCGACACCAAGGACTCGGGCGCCATCCTCCCCGGCCACGGCGGCATGCTCGATCGCATCGACGCCGTGCTGTTCGTGGTGCCCTGGTCGCTCTTCTATCTCGGCTCGCTCAAGCCGGCGATCGACCGCGTGCTCGGGGGCTGACGCCTCGCCGCCACAGGCGCGTTCGTGGCACGCTCGCGGGCGCTCTCCCGGGAGGTGTCGATGCGCCGCTGGCTCTCCTCCGTCTCCGTGCTTTTCGCCTCGCTGCTCCTGGCCGCGCCCTTCGGCTGCCCTGGCAACAACGTCGAGCAGTGCGAGGCGCAGATGCGCCTGTTCTGCGAGCTCCAGTTCCGCTGCTGCACCGCCGAGGAGCGGCTCACGACAACGTTCTCGACGATCCCCTACGTCACCAGCGAGGGCGAGTGCGTCGACATCGCCACCAGCTACTGCCGCACCTACGGCGCCGGTCTCGACGACGCCGTCGCCGCCGGCCGGCTGCGCTACGACGCCGCCAAGGGGCAGGAGTGCATCGCGGCGCTATTGGCGGCACGCGACGCGTGCGACTACGCGGCATACGTCGAGGCGACCGCGTTCCCCGATGACACGCCCGGCCTGTGCACCCAGACGACCGAGGGCCTGGTCGCTGCGGGTGACGCCTGCGCCGACGACGCCGAGTGCGCGGGCGAAGGTTCGTACTGCGACATCGATTGGGACGATCCCGAGATCAACGAGGAGCTCGGCACCCAAGACGGCGAGTGCGTGGCGCTCGGCGGCGAGGGCGAAGACTGCTCCGAGGTTCTGTGCGGCGAGGGTCTGTACTGCGCCACCAGCGCCGAGGGCGGTGCGTCCACGTGCGCCGTGCTGCCGGGGCTCGGCGAGGCGTGCCCGGACCTCGCATGCGCCGGCGACTTGGCATGCAGCTTCGACACCGCCACCAGCACCTACCGCTGCGTCGAGCCGCCGGGGATCGGCGACGAGTGCCCGGCGTTCCAATGCGCGGCGGGTGCGTTCTGTAACGACGT
>CAZONM010000443.1:0-4501 GCA_964580865.1 uncultured Myxococcales bacterium
CGACGCGACGGGCAAGCGCTACGCGCTGCTGGCTGCCCTGCCCGACACGCTCATCCTCGCGGGCGCGGGCCTGTGCGCGTGGGCCGTGCTCGGCGCCGAGGTCCCCGAGGCGGTGCTGCCGCTCGGCGTGCTGGCGGCCGTGCTCGGCGGCGCGCAGCTGTTGGCGCTCGAGATCGTGAGCGCGCCCATGCGCGCCAACGCCGCCATCGACCTGCGCCGCGTGACCGCGGCCGTCAACACCGCGAGCACGCTGGTGCTCGCCGCCGCGGGGCTCGGTGCGCTGTGTTACGCGGTCGAGAAGCTCGACGTGCGCCGCGACTTCTCGTTCGCGGCGCCCACCACGCCCTCCGGCGCCACCACCTCGCTGTTCGACGCCGCGCGCTGCCCCCCGCCGGGCGGCGGCGAGGCCACCGGCAAGCCCGAGGTGTTCCTGTTCTTCGAGCGCGGCAACGCGGCGCTCGGCGAGGTCCGTGACTACTTCGACGCGCTCGCCGCGCGCGGCGCGTCGGTGGTGGTGCAAGACGCCGCCGTCGACCCGGCGCTGGCGAAGAAGATGAAGGTGTCGAAGAACGGCACCGTGGGCCTGCGCTGCGGCGAGCGCACCGAGACCTGGCTGGTGGGCGAGGATCGCGACGACGCCACCAAGAAGCTCGGCAAGATCGACGAGGAGCTGCGCACGCGCCTGGCCAAGATCACCAAGGACCCCGTGACGGTGTACGTCACCGTGGGCCATGGCGAGCGCAGCTTCGACGACGCCGCCAAGGCCGGCCAGCGCGTCTCGGCCAAGAGCCTGAAGAAGCTCATCGAGGGCACCAACGCCAAGGTGAAGAAGCTCGGCGTGGGCGACGGCCTGAGCCGGGAGGTGCCCGCCGACGCGGCGCTGGTGGTGATGGCGGGACCGACGTCGCCGCTGCTCCCCGAGGAGGTGGCCGCCCTGTCGGCCTACGTCGCGCGCGGCGGCGCGTTGCTCGCGCTCCTCGATCCGCCCACGCCGGGCACGCGCGAGCCCGGCGCTGCCACGACCGCCGAGTCCCTCGAGCCGCTGCTGGCGGCCCTGGGGGTGCAGGTGGGCGCGCACGAGGTGATGAACGACAAGAGCTACGTACGCGAGAGCAACACCAGCGCCGATCATGCCTTCGTGTTCTCCACGTCCTTCGGCAGCCACAAGGCCGTGAAGACGCTCTCGGGCGCGCGCGGCAAGGCCGCCCTCTTGTTCAAGCAGGCGACCACCGTCGAGAAGCGGCAGAAGGACAACGCCAAGATCTCGGTGCTGGCGCGCACCGCCGCGGGCAGCTTCGTCGACGGCAACGACGATCGCGCCTTCACCGACGGCGCCGAGACGCGCGGCATCTTCGAGCTAGCGGCGGCCGTGGAGCTCCCCGGCGTCGACGGCGCCAAGGAGGGCCGCGCGGTGGTGGTGGGCGACTCTGACGCGCTCGACGACTTCCTCCTCGTCAACAGCGAGGCCAACCAGGTGTTCGGTTACGAAGTGTTGGTGTGGCTCTTGCGCGACGACGACAACGCCGGCGGCGCCGCGCCGTCGACCGGCGACGTGCGCATCTTGCACTCGCGCGACCAAGACAAGCTGTGGTTCTACGGCACCGTGTTCTTGGTGCCGCTGGCGCTCATCGCCGTCGGCGTGATCGCGGCGACGCGCCGCAAGCGCAAGCCGAGGCCCGCCGCCGGCCCCGCGGGAGGTGCGCCGTGAGCACCCGTACCTTGCTGGCGCACGCCGCCTTCGCGCTCGCCGCTATGGTCGCCGCGTGGCTCCTCGGCCACCGCGTGGATCAGAAGAAGGGCGGCCCCACCTCGGTTGTGCTGCTGGACGCCGACAAGGGGGAGGTGCGGGCGCTCGAGTACACGTGGCCGAAGGGCCGCGCGACGGTCACCGCTGGCGGCGACGTCAAGGCGCGCGGCGCCGTGGTCGACGTCGATCGCACCGTCGAGCCGAAGAAGGACCCGAAGAAGAAGGACGACAAGAAAGACGACAAGAAAGACGTCGGCGACGCGGGGCCCGCGGGCGCCGACGCCGGCACCGCCGAGCCCGAGCCGGCCCCCGCGCGCGAGCAGGCCAGGTTCCCCGGCGGCAAGACCGTCATCTCCGCCATCGAGGCGCTCGAGCCGCTGCGCACGCGCCGCACCCTGGGCGAGGTCGACGCCGCGCGCCTCAAGGAGATGGGGCTCGAGAGGCCCGAGCGCACGCTCGTCGTCACCGCGGCCGATGGCGCCAAGCTCACGCTCGAGATCGGCGAGTCGAGCTACGGCGGCCAGGGTCGTTATGCGCGCAAGCAGGGCGAGGCGACCGTGCACCTCATCGACGGCGCCATCGTCACCGGGCTCGAGGGCGGACCTGAGACCTTGATGGAGAAGCGCGTGCTCGTGGCCGAGCCCGAGCGCGTGCTGGGCTTCACGGTGCGCCACGGCGACAAGAGCGGCGCGTTCGTGCACGTCGACCGCGGCCAGTCGGCCACGCGCCACTTCGCCCCCAAGGACGACGCGGCCAGCAAGAGCGAGCCGGCCGACGCCGTGATGAAGACGCTGCGCGACGTGCGCGCCACCAAGCTCGCGCCCGGGCCGCACGCGGCGGGCAGCGCGGTGGCCGTCGTGGCGGTGGAGCTCGAGGGCGGCGCGCGCACCACCGTGGAGCTGGTGGAGCGCGTCGACGCCGCCGGGCACCTCGTCAAGCTCGAGCCGTGGCTCTTCGAGATCTCGGAGACGCAGGGCAAGGAGCTGCTCGAGGATCTCGACGCGCTGTTGCCGTGAGCGCGCGGGTTAGAGCGCATCCCACAACCCCTCCGCGTCGCCAGCGCGCGCCAAACGGCCGATGGCGACGTTGCGCCTCCTGTCGCAGCCCGTCGAGGATGCTCAGTCGGCGCGCCTTGCCCTCGGCCGTTTGGTCACGCGCTGGCTCGGTCCGGGTTTGCGGGATGCGCTCTAGCCGAGCTTGCTCTTGATCGACGCGAGCAGCGCGCGCGCCTCGTCGGAGGGCGCGATGTCCTCGGCGGCCAGCAGGATGCCCTTCGCCTCGCCGAAGTCCTTGCGATAGAGCGCGAGCTTCGCCTTCTGCACCAACAGCTGCGCCTGGTGCGGCCACACGAGGTTGAACTTCTCGCGCCGGTAGGCCTGGCGCGACGCGCGCTCGTTGAGCACGCGGTAGGCCTCCTCGAGGCGCTTGACGATGCGCTCGGCGGTGGCGACGTTGGCCGGACGCTTGTTTCCGCCGGGCCCATACTCCGCGCGCAGCTTGTTGTAGGCCTCGGGGACCTGATCGGGGCTCGACGACCAGTGCAGGCCGAGCACGGTGAAGTGGTCCTTTTCGTCGAACGGCGCCCACGCGTCGTCGCCCGCGGTGAGGTCGGGCGCGGTGAAGCGGAACGTGCCGGTGCGCGAGGCGGACTTCTTGGCCTTCTCGGGGTCGGGCTCGTCCCACGACAGACCGCCGTAGAGCTCGAGCAGGTACAGCGCCTCCCACACGGTGCGCGCGCCCACGGCCGCGCGCGCGGCCTCGTCGAGCAGCTGATCGCCGCCAAGATCGCTCTTGATGAAGCGCTGGTGCTGTGGCGGCAGCCCCAGGCTCGCCACGATGTCGGCCCGCGCGCGCACGCACATCCCCGGGCGCACCGGGAAGGCGCGCGCCAGGTCATCGGTGTCCAAGGGGGTCATGAGGCCGCGCACGCTCTCGCCGATGAGGTGCAGCGTGCGCCCGACCGTGGTCATCTGCGGTGGTCGTCCGAGCTCGGTGATGACGTACGTCATGCGCGGCTGGGCCAGCGATCGCCCGAGCGTTGCCAGCGCCGCGGCCGTGCGCACCTCGCGCCCGTCGACGATGATGGCCGTGAACAGGGGGTGATCGGGGGCGGTGACCTCGAGGCGCAGCACGCCGCGCGTGGTGCGCAGCCAGCGCAAGAGGAGCGGCACCGTGGGCTTCGCGATCTCGGCATCCGTGGGCGCGCGCATCAGCGGCAGCGCCAGGATGCCCTGCGGCGTCGTGGGGTTCTCGAGCGCACCTTGGCGCGGCAGCGTGAACGCGCGCGGCGCGGGGGCCTCGCCGGCCGCCGCGGGCGCCGCGAACGTCGCGGGGATCGCGGTGGTCTGCGACGGCACGGGCACCTGCTGTTGCGAGCCCGTCCCGTCGAGCTCGGCGAGGAGACGCAGGAACCCGCTGCGCTCCGCCGCTTGCACCACGGCCGTCCCCGGCGCCGCGGCCGCCAGCGTCACCCGTGCCTTGGCCCGGGTCTCCTTAGCGCCCACGATGAGTCGCACCTCGACGGACGTGGTGGGCAGGCGACCGTCGGCCACGGCCAGGATGGCGCCCACGGTCTCGAGGTGTGGCCGCCCGGCGGCGAAGTCGGCGGCGGTGTTGAAGCGCAAGGCGTCGCCGGAGAAGAACGGCGGCAGCGCGGACACGTCCGCCGACGGAGGCGCGGGCGCGGCCGAGGGGGCCGACGCGGGCGCAGGCGCGGCCACCGCGGGCGCCGGTGCGGGCGACGCTGCGGGCGAC
>CAZONM010000444.1:0-4455 GCA_964580865.1 uncultured Myxococcales bacterium
ATCGCGCGCCTGGTGTTCGACGACGCCGCGCGCGCGCGCCGCGACCCGCTCCTGCGCCGCGCCGTCGAGCTGGCGGCCGCCTTCGTCGACGCTCCGGCCTTCGGCCCGTCGGCCGTTGCCGCGGTCGCGACCGCGTTCGTCCCCGAGGTCGATCACCGCGCCACGGTTCAATTGACCTGAGGTTGGCGGTAGGGTCGCGCTCGTGGAGACCGCTCGCGGAGCCGATCGCCGCCAGTTTCGCCGCGTGTGCGCACCCGTCACGTGCCGCGCCGCGGGCCCCCATGCGCGCGTCGCGGCCATGCAGCAGCCGCTCGACATCTCGCTCGGCGGCATGCGCATCTACGCCTCCGAGGAGGTGCGCTGCGGCGCGCGCCTCGAGCTGGAGCTGTTCCTCGGCGACGGCGGCTCGGTGCCGTGCACCGTGGAGGTGGTGTGGGTCGAGCGGCTGCCGCCGTCGGCGCCGGCGCGCTTCGACGTGGGGCTGCGCATCCTGGTGATCGCCGAGAGCGATCGCCGCCGGCTGCGCGGCGTCCTCGACGAGGCGGAGGAGCAGCCGTGACCGATCCCCGTTGGCGTCGGCCGACGCGCGGCGGCCCGCCGCCGCAGCCGTTCGCGCGCACGCGCAAGGACTCGTCGCCTCCGCGCACGGCGCGCGAGATCGGCGGCAGCCTCATCGGCCGCGTGCTGATCCTCGACGAGGACAGCGTGGCCGCCTCGGAGCTCGCCGAGGCGCTCACGCGCGACGGCCACGAGGTGGAGCTGCGGCAGCGCCTGTCGGACGTCGCCGCCGCCGTGCGCGTCGCGCCCGACGTGGTGGTGGTCGACCCCTGGAGCGGCGACGAGCCCGGCGAGCTCATCCTCGACGAGCTGCGCCGGGTGCGCGACCCCACGGGCGCGTCGCCCGAGGTGGTGGTGGTGACCGCCCTGCACGACGTGCACGCCGCCGTCGAGTGTCTGCACCGCGGGGCGTCGGACTACATCCTCAAGCCCACCACGCCCGGGCGCCTGCGCCTGGCCATCGCGCGCGCCTTCGAGCGCCTGCGCCTCCTCAAGGACAACGGGCGCCTGCGCCGCGACCTGGCGCTGCTCGCGGCCGCGCAGCGCATCCTCGAGACCCTCGATGCACATGCGCTGGCGGTCTTCGGGCTCGAGGCGCTGTGCTCGTTCACCGGCGCCGCCGGCGGCGCGCTGTTCGAGGGCGCCACGGTGCTCGCCGAGCGCGACGTCAGCGCCGATGAGCTGCACGAGCTGGCCGCGCTCAAGCGCCCCGAGCACTTCACCGAGCACGTGGCGCTGTCGGGCAACGGCGCCGCGCGCTTCGTCGAGGCACTGACGTTGGAGCTCGACGCCGAGCGGCGCGCGGTCTTGGCGAGCGCGGCACCCCTGGGCGCCGACGCCGACGAGACCGCGCTCTTCCTCGCGCGCCAGCTGCAGACGGCGTTTCGCAACACCGTGCGCTTCGCCGACGCCGAGCGCGAGGCGCGCCGCGACTCGCTCACGGGCCTGTGGAACGCCCGTGCCTTCCAAGAGGCCACCGAGCTGTTGATCGAGCGCGCCGCATCGGCGCCCACGAGCTTCGCGGTCTTGTTCCTCGACCTCGACCACTTCAAGAACGTCAACGACCAACACGGCCACGTGGCGGGGAGCCGGCTCCTGGTGGAGGTCGGGCAGCTCCTCGAGCGCTGTGTGCGCGAGGGCGACCTGCTGGCGCGCTTCGGCGGCGACGAGTTCACCATCCTGTTGCCCGAGGTCGACACCGACACGGCGCGCAAGGTGGCCGAGCGCATCCGCGACACCATCGCGCGCCATCGCTTTCGCGCGCCGAGCGGCCAGGAGCTGCCGGTGACCGTGTGCATCGGCGTCGCCAGCTATCCGACCCACGCGGCCGACGCCGTGGGAGTCCTCGACATGGCGGACCGCGCGATGTATCTCGGCAAGGGTTCGACCAGAAACACGGTGCACGTCGCCATGCCGTCCACGTCGCCTCCGCGGGGTTCGTTGTCGTCGTCATGATCGCGCTGGCGCTCTTCCTGGCGGCGCAAGGGGCGGCGGCCGACCGCGAGCCGCCCATCATCGCCGACGTGGCGGCCGCGGCGTCGAACCCCGACGCCTCGCCCGTCATCACGGTCACGCTCTCCGACCGCGGCACCGGCGTGGGCGACGCGGTGGTCCACTATCGGCCCCCGGGGGGCACCTGGCGCCGGGCCGAGCTCCGCGGCGGCGCCACCGGTCTGTACATCGCGCGCCTGCCCGACGGGACGCAGCGCACGGGCTTCGAGTACTGGATCGAGGCCAGCGACATCGTGGGCAACGGCCCCACGCGCATCGGCTCCGCGGAGCGCCCCATCGCGGTGGAGCGGGCCGGCGAGCCCACCGTGGCCCGGCTCGAGCGCGAGCGCGCCGCGGCCGAGGCCGCCGCCCCCGCGCACATCCACCCCGCGTGGCTGATGCTGTCGCTCGGCGCCGGCGTGGCCGCGGGCGCGGGCGCGGGCGCCTTCGCGCTCGACATCCGCAACGTGCAGCAGATCATCGACCACGAGCAGCCCGCGGGCGCGCGCCTGGCCGAGCTCGAGCAGGCGCGCACCATCGACATCGCCGCCGCCGCCACGCTCGGGGTGGTGGCGCTCGCGGGGCTCACCACCGGTGTCGTGCTGGTGGTGCTGTCGTCGTTCGAGTAGTCACAGCTCCACGCGCACGCCCAGCGCCGCCGTCTGGCGCGCGAAGCGCGCGCCCTCCGTTGCCAGCTCGTTGCCGAAGAACGCGGCCCGCGCCTCCACCGACACGCCATCGAGCAGCGCCTTCGAGAGCGTCAGCTCCAGCATGTTCTGCGTCTCGTCCTCGTCGCCGAGGAAGTACGCCTGCCCGATCGACACGCCGTCGTCGTAGCTGGTGAGCTGCACCGAGCCGACGGCGCCTACGGTGAGCGCGCCGGGCAGGCGCAGGCCGGCCATGCCCTGCACGCGGTGGCGCAGCCAGCTCTCGCCGCGCGCGTTCGAGTCGTTGCGCACCAGGGTGTAGCCGGCCGACAGGAACAGGCGACGCGCGCTGACCACGTGCGCCGACACCGTGGTGGTCGCGTCGGTGCGGCGCGCGCGCGCCGCGGGGTTGTCGAGGTCGCGCGCGGCGAACGGGAAGCCGCGCCCCGCGAGGTCGGCCACCACGTCGACCCGCTCGGCGTCGCCGAGGGGCGCGCGCGCCCCCAGCACCACGCCGCCGCCGGCGAAGGAGAAGCGCGCGTCGTCGAACGCTTGGAACGTCTGGCCCTCGAGGCCGGCGCGCCAGGTGACGCCGAGCAGCGCGCGCTCGACGCCGCCGTCGGCGCGCAGCACGCCGTAGCTGCGGCGGCCCGAGCGCTGCGCGCGCGCCTTGCCGAAGGCGGACATGGTGAGCACGAGCTCGCCCGGCAGACGGGTCGTCGCCAACGTGGCGCGCGACTGCGCCACCACCAGGCGCTCGTCGGCGGACTCGACGAAGAGCTTGACGCCGGCCGCGCTCTCGCTCGCGAGGCGCAGGCCGGGCGCGCTCCAGCTCACCTCGAGCACAGCGTCGGTGCGCGCCAGCCCGTCGAGGGTCGGCCGCTCCGGCTGCGCGCCCGGCGGGGTGAGCTTGCCGGAGCTCTCGTCGTCGCCGATGACGCCGTCGGGCACGCGGTTGGCGTTGGTGTCGACCTCGATCCAGCTCGTGATCGCGGGCTCGACGCGCAGGCCCTCGCCCTGCGCCGCCAGCGCCGCCGCGAGGGCCAGTGCGGGCAGCGCGCTCACCGGGCGATCAGCCCTTGCCCGGCGTGGGCAGCGCGGGGTCGGGCGGCAGGGGCAAGAGGTGCTCCTCCAACAGCTCGAGCGCGTCGGTCAGCGCCTCGAGCACCACGCGCGCGGCGTGGGCCTCGTCGGCGCTGGTGGACAGGGTCTTTGGGTAGTAGCGGCGCGCGAGCGCCAGATGCTGCGCCCGCACCGCGTCGAGCGTGGCGCCCGGGTGCAGCTCCAGCACGCGCAGCGCGCCGTCGACGTCGACCACGGCGGGCTTGCGCGCCGAGGGCGCGCTGGCGGACGGCGCGCCCTGGTGCGCGTGCTCGGGGCCGTCGCCCTTGGCGCGGGGGCGGCGCGCGTTCCATTCGGAGCGGACCATCTTGCCGACGCGTTCGAGGACGCTCATGCCCATGTTGTAGCGCCGCGCGCGCACAATTGGAGGGGACAGAAACTGGAGGCGCTGCGTGCGCGCGCATACCGTGATCCCATGGCCCGACCGGCACGCGTCGATCGCAGCCCGGCGACCGCGGAGCGGATCGCCGCTCGTCGCACGCGCGCCACCCCGCGCGCCGAGGCGGGGGCGCGGCGCACGCCGCCGCGCGGCGTGCGGCCCTCGGGCGGCCGGCGCGCCCTCAAGCTCGCGCTTCTGGCCGGCTGCTTCTGTCTCGTGGGGTTCTTCGCGGGCTGGGTGATCGACGGGGGCGCCGCG
>CAZONM010000445.1:0-4452 GCA_964580865.1 uncultured Myxococcales bacterium
AGGGCGCCCGCCACCACCACGCCGACGGCACGGCGCGAGCGGCGCGCGCGGCGGTGCGCGCGCAGGTCGGCGCGCACGCGCTCCTCGAGGTCCGGGGGCAGCGAGACCGACCGCCCCGCTACGGCGAGGATCGCCTTGAGGCGACGCTTGCCCTCGAGCCGTGCGCGACAGGCGTCACAGGCAGCCACGTGGCCGTGCAGCGCCGCCGCGTCGTCGGCGAGGAGCTCGCCATCGACGCACAGGTCGAGCATGGGCTCGACGTCGGCACACGAGACGGCTCTCCTCGACACGGCGCGCACGAGTCTCTCCCCGCCCGGGCGCCGACACAAGCCGGCGACCGACCGAACACCCTGGAAACAGGGGTGCGGGCGCGGCGATTCCCGGCGGTGCTAGGGCGTCAGGAGCGGGCGCGGCGCTTGCGGTAGTCGGCCAGCGACAGGGGAGCGCCTTCGCTCCCATCGAGCGTGGGGTGGAGCACGCCCACGTCCACCGCGTAGGCGAAGAGCTGCTCTTGCAGGATGCGGCGGCCGCGGAACAGGCGCGACATCACCGTGCCCACGGGGATCTCGCACAGGTCGGCGATCTCCTTGTACGAGAAGCCCTCGACGTCGGAGAGCATGACCACCGTGCGGAAGTCCTCGGGCACGGCGTCGAGCGCCTTGAGCACCTCGTCGCCGAGGGTGCGGTCGACGAGCTCGCCCTCGGGGTCCAAGAACGCGCGCTTCGACGGCAGGTGCACGAGGTTGTGCTCGGCCGCCTGGCGCTCCGGGCCCTCCAAGATCTCACGCTCCTTCACGCGGCGGCGGTACTTGTTGATGAAGGCGTTGGTCTGGATGCGGAAGAGCCACGCCTTGCAGTTGGTGCCCTCCTCGAACTGGTCCCACGCCTTGTAGGCCTTGAGCATCGTCTCCTGCACGAGATCGGCAGCGTCGTCGGGGCTGCGCACGAGGCGCATGGCGGCGCCGTAGAGCGAGCGCATGTGGGGCATGGCCTCGCGCTCGAAGGCGCGGTCCTTGGCCGAGGCGCGGGAGAAGATGGAGGACAGCGGCATCGTCGACCTCGCGGAACGGACACCCGGTGCGGGCATCGGGTTCACGCGGCGGTGTGAATCACGCTCCGTGCCACCGGGTGCTCCATTGCGAGACGGCGTTCTGACGCGGGAATGAATGCGCGCGTGTGTCTGCGCGGACACAGTGGCGCGTGTCTGGGAATACGCGGAGAGATGGAAATACGGCGGACGCAGGCCCCGGCGCCGTGGTCAGGGTGGCGCCCCCGGCAGCGAGCGCAGCCAGGCGCGGGCCGCGGCCTCGTCGCTGAAGCTCTTCATGGGGATGGGCGGGCGCTGCAGCGAGAACACGAGGCGCATCACGAGCTGCCCGAGGCCCGGGCGCGACACCATGGCCATCGCCGAGTACACGGTGGGCACGAGCTCGGCGGAGAGCGTGCGCGTGGCCTTGTCGGGCATGGGCGAGGGCTTGAGGAAGATCAGGAGCGGCATGCGCCGCCCGCCCGTGATCTGCTTCACCAGCTCCACGTTGCGCCGGATGTTGTCGACGGTGCGCAGGACGCTCTTCGAGTCCGAGACGAGGATGCCGTCGTCGATCCAGTAGCTCGCGATCTCGCCCTCGATGACCTGCCGCCCGGCGTCCATGCGCGGACGCTGGCATGGCGCGCGCGGGGCCGGTAGCCGTGGGCGCGGTCCGGCCGGTGCCGACCCGGCCCTGCGCGGTGCCGCGGCCCGGTCCACCACGATGCCGTCTCTCCGTCCACGTGATATGGTAATCCGTATGAAGACCACTCTCGTGATCGACGACCGAGTGCTCGCGAAGCTCCGTCGACAGGCGGCCCGCGACGACACGACCATCTCGGCGCTGGTGGAGGCCGCGCTGCGCCTCTTCCTCGAGCGGACCGAACGCGCGACGGGCGCGCCGCCGCCATTGCCCAGCGTTCGCCTTGGCGCCCCCCACGTGGATGTCGCGGACCGCGACGCGCTGTATCGCGTCATGGAAGAGGGCGACGGCTGATGTTCTGCGTCGACACCAACGTGCTCCTCTACGCCATCAACCCCGACGCCGACGAGCATGCTGCGTGTCGCGCCTTCCTCGAGCGCGCCCGCGCGCAGGCCGCCCCCTGGTTCACCACCTGGGGCGTGATCTACGAGCTGCTGCGGGTCAGCACGCACCCGCGCGTGTTCCCGAAGCCGATGGCACCGGCGCAGGCGTGGGGCGTGATCGAGAGCCTGCTGGCGTCGCCCGGGCTGCACCTGCTGACGCACACCGATCGGCACGCCGCCGTCGCGGCCGAGGTGCTGAAGGGCGCGGGCGTGAAGGGCAACGGCTACTTCGACGCGCAGGTGGCGGTCCTCATGCGCGAGCACGGCATCAGCCGCATCGTCACGCGCGACCTCGGCTTCCACCGCTTCGCGTTCCTCGACGTCATCGACCCGCTCGCGGCTTAAGCGAGCGCCGAGGGGGAAGCGGCGCGCTCGGGGATGGTCTGTGGACGCGCCGCGAGCGGCGCGGGCTGCGCCCGCAGAGCGAGCAGCAAGCCGGCTCGAAGCGCGGCGCACGGGACACCTGAGGGCACGAACACCAGCAGAAGGGCGCGAGCGGATCCTGGCCCAACGAAACGCTGCGGAGGGCCGCGACGGAGAAGGCCAGGTCCGCTCGCGCAAGGCAGCTCGGCGACCTTGCTGTCGCCGAGATGCCAGCAATGCAGGCGCGAGCGGATCCTGGCCCAACGAAACGCAGGGATGTGCCACCCCGTTGAAGGCCAGGTCCGCTCGCGCAAGGATTTTCTGGGGACCTCGTTGTCCCCAGAAAATCAACGCTTCGAGAACTGGAAGCGCTTGCGGGCGCCGGGGCGGCCGTACTTCTTGCGCTCGACCTTGCGGGCGTCGCGCGTGAGCAGGCCGGCCTTCTTGAGGCCGCCGCGCAGCTTGTCGTCGGCGTTGCACAGGGCGCGCGCGAGGCCGTGGCGCACGGCGCCCGCCTGGCCCGCGAGGCCGCCACCGCGCACGGTGGCGACGACGTCCCAGGTGCCCTTGAGGCCCTCGGCGGTCTCGAAGGGCTGCTGCAGGATCATGCGCAGCACTTCACGCTTGAAGTACTGCTCGATGCCCTTGCCGTTGACGGTGATGGCGCCGGAGCCGGCCTTGATCCAGACACGAGCGCTGGCTTCCTTGCGGCGGCCGGTAGCGTAGTAGCGAGTCGACATGGCGATGAGTCCTTGAAGAAGAGGTGGGTCAGCCGGGGTCAGCCGAGCGTGAGGGGCTGGGGCTTCTGGGCGGCGTGGGGGTGCTTGTCGCCGCCGTAGACCTTCAGCTTCTTCAGCATCTGGCGGCCGAGCTTGGTCTTCGGGAGCATGCCCTGCACGGCGATCTGGATCATGCGCTCGGGGTGCGTGGCGCGCATCTTCTTCGCCGGCATGCCCTTCTCGCCGCCGTAGAAGCCCGTGTAGTGCCAGTAGGTCTTCTCGTCTTCCTTCTTGCCGGTGAGCACGATCTTGTCGGCGTTGATGACGACGATGAAGTCGCCGGTGTCGGCGTGCTTGGTGAACGTGGGCTTGCTCTTGCCGCGGAGCGCGGAGGCCACCTGGGACGCGAGGCGACCCAGGACCTTGCCGCTGGCGTCGACGACGTACCAGGCGCGCTGGGCCTGCTCCTCGGAGATGCTCGGGGTACGCATGAACCATGTCCTTTCGGCCGCGGCGCTCACCCTTCGGTGCGGCGACGTGACCTAGCGCCATCGCGGCGCGTGCGGAGGGGCGCTTCTCGAAGGAAGCTCCCCCACGGGGTTGTCGAGCCCGGGATCGGGATCGCGGGGCGGTCTTGGCCCACTCGGCGCGAGGTGTCAAAGGGTGGCGATGCGTCGGCGGGCCGGGCTCCGCGTCCTCATGGTCGGCGTGGTCGTCGGCGTGGCCGTCGGCGCGGCGATCGCCCTGCCCGCCTGCCCGCGGCAGGCGCCGCGCCGGCTGGTGCTCGGCACCACCAGCGAGCCCGACACGCTCTTGCCGCTCTTGACCAGCAGCGCCACCGCCCACGAGGTGCACGCGCTGTCCTGGCGCGAGCTGACGCTGCGCGATCCGGCGTGGCAGCTCACGCCCGACCTGGCGGAGCGGGTGCCCACGCTCGACAACGGCGACGCGCGCGTCGACGGCGAGCGCCTCATCGTGCACTGGCGCCTGCGCGCCGACGCGCGGTGGGCCGACGGCGCGCCGGTGGTGGCCGACGACTTCGCCCTGGCGCTCGCCGTGCAGCAGGACGCCGCGCAGGCGGTGGTGGGCCACGACGACGCTTTGCGCGTGGAGCGCCTGGTGCCCGACGACGACGGGCGCGGCTTCACGGTGACCTGGCGCGAGCCGAACCCGTTCTTCGCCGAGCCGCGCGTGCACCGCGCGCTGCCCGCGCACCTGCTGCGCGCCCGCCTCGTCGACGACGCGGGCCGTGTGCGG
>CAZONM010000446.1:0-4451 GCA_964580865.1 uncultured Myxococcales bacterium
GTCTGGCGCGGCCGGAGCCGGTGCGGCAGGTGCGGGCACGGCGGGCGCGGCCGGGGGATCCTCGGCAGCGGCGGCGGTGGCGAACAAGGCAAGGGCGGAGAGACACAACAAGCGCATCGGGATCTCCTCGGAAGCTCTGATCCGCGTTCGCTCTGGCACACCTTCGACCAACAGACAACGGCGGCGTGGCTGACAGCGCGGCGACGCGGCATGACCATCCGGCGGCGAATGGGCTAACACCGCCGCGGAGGTCGTGCGTGCGCGAAGGGGAAGGCGAACCGAACGGCAAGCGGCCACGGCGCAACGCGCCCGGAGATCGGCCTGGGCACGTCCTGGTCACGGGGTACCCGGGCTTCATCGCGCGCCGCCTGGTGCGGCGCCTGCTCACGCAAGCCCCGCGCGCGCGGATCACCGTGCTCGCCGAGGACCGCGCCCGCGCCGACGCGGACGTGGCGCTGCTGCCGGCGGACCGGCAGCGCCGCGTGCGCGTCGCCACGGGCGACGTCACGCGCATGGACTGCGGCCTCGCGGGCCTCGAGATCGACGGCCTCGCCGACGTTACCCACGTCTTTCACCTGGCGGGCGTCCAGCGCCTCGACGCGCCGCGCGAGCTCCTCGAGGCCGTCAACGTAGGCGGCGTGCGCAACATGCTCGCCTTGGCCCGCGAGATGCCGTCGCTCAAGCGCTTCGTCCACTTCTCGTCGTGCCTGGTGAGCGGCGCGCGCGAGGGCGTCATCACCGAGGACGAGCTCGACGTCGGCCAGCGCTTCCACACGCACTACGAAGAGACCAAACACCGCGGCGAGAAGCTGGCGCGCGCGGCCATGAGCGACCTGCCGATCACGGTGGTGCGCCCGTCCATCGTCGTGGGCAGCTCCGAGACCGGCGAGATCGATCGCTTCGACGGCGTGTACCAGATGGCGATCCTGGTGGTGACGAGCCCCATCTCGGTGCCCCTGCCCCTACCCGGCCCCGGCACGGCGCCGCTCAACCTCGTGCCCGTCGACTTCGTGACCAAGGCCGCGCTGCGCCTGGCGTTCGATCCTCGGGCCGCCGGCAAGACCTTCCACATCGTCGATCCGAACCCGCTCTCGGCGCGACACGTGTACGAGCTGATCGCGCGGCGTGCGGGGAAGCGCGTGCCCAAGAGCGACCTGGGCTCGTCGCTGGCCGCGCGGGTTCTGCGCCTGCCGGGCATCGACCGCTTGTCACGCCGTCAGGTGCCGGAGCTATCGGCGCTCGATCGCTTCGTGATCTTCAACTGCGCCAACACGCTGTCGCTGCTCGACGGCACTGGCATCGCGTGCCCGCGCTTCGACACCTACGTCGACAAGCTCATGGGCTTCGTGTCGGAGTCGCTCAAGCGCGACCGGGCGCAGCGCCGCGCCGTGGCGGCGGATCCGCTCGACAGCTGATCAGGAGGTCCCATGAGCGACGTCGACGCCGTGGTGCCGGTCTTGCCCGTGGAGCCGGGGCACATCGCCGAGGCGCGCCGCGCCTTGACGGCGCAGGGGCGCCGAGTCGACGACGCGGCTGTCGAGCGCCTCTTGTGGACGGCGCGGGCGGTCCCCATAGCGCTCGACCTCTTGGCCGACGCCGCGAGCCCCGTGCCCATCGACGACGCGAGCTTCACCGGCGTCACCGTGGAGATGAGCGAGCCCCTGGCGCACGCGACCGGCCCGGCCTTGGCGTTGGCGCGTCGTGTCGAGGGCGCCATCCAGGTCGACGTGGTGGACTGCTACCCCTACCTCGATCACGACGAGGAGCACGTGCGCTGCCGCGTCACCTTGACCGTCTCACCCGGCGGCTCCGCGGAGGGCGTTCGCCTGGTCCGCTTCCACCTGCGCTAGTGTGCCCGCGGAGGCGCCATGGTCCACCGCATCCTCACCGCCAACGACCTGCGCTGGAGGTTCCCGGTAGCCGAGTTCTCCGAGCGGGATCTCAAGCCCGCCGAGAAGGATCGCCACGGTCGGCCCGGCGCGCTCGGCCAGGAGCGCGCGCTGTCGGCCCTCGAGCTCGGGCTCGGCATCCGCGAGCGCGGCTTTAACATCTTCGTGGTGGGCGCGTCGGGCACCGGTCGCACGTCGACGGTGAAGGAGCTGTTGGAGGCCCGCGCCAAGGACGAGCCCACGCCACCCGACGTCATCCTGCTCTACAACTTCACCGATCGCGATCGGCCCCTGGCCGTCAACCTGCCGCCCGGCATGGGCGCCAAGATCAAGAAGCGCTACGACGGCTTCGTCGAGAAGATGCTGCAAGAGCTCGAGAAGGCGTTCGAGAGCGAGGGCTACATCGAGCGGCGCAGCGTCATCGACGCGCACCACCAGGAGAAGACCGATCACTCGCTGGAGGGCATCGACAAGGAGGCGCGGGCGCGCGGCTTCCTCCTGTCGCGCACGGGCACGGCGCTGACGCTGGCCGTGGCCGACGACGACGGCAACCCGCTGTCCGAGGAGCAGTACGAGGCGCTCACGGATCAACAGAAGGTCGACCTCGAGCACAAGGCCGAGGAGCTCCAGGGCGGACTCGAGGACGCGCTGCGCCGCATCCGCGCGCTCGAGAAGGAGACCGACGAGCAGATCGAAAAGCTCGCGCGCGAGATCGCGACCTCGGTGGTGCGACCGATGATCGACGAGCTCAAGGCCGACCTGGCGGCACACCCGCGCGTGGTGGCCCACCTCGACGACGTGCAGAAAGACGTCCTCGACCGCCTGCGACGGCTGGTGCCCGAGAGCCACGCCATCAACGACGGCGGCGAGACCGCCGAGGCCGAGAGCCACCACGCGCAGGCGCGTCGCCTCTCGGAGGAAGAGGAAGACGGCGACCGCGACGAGCCGGCGCTCCTGCGCTACCGCGTCAACGTGCTGGTGTCGAACGCGCCGCCGGGGCGCGCGAGCAGCAAGAGCAAGGGCGCGCCCGTGGTGGTGGAGACGCACCCCACCGCGGCGAACCTCATCGGCCGCATCGAGCACCGCATGCGCGCGGGCGAGGCCACCTCCACCGACTTCCTGCGCATCAAGGCGGGCGCGCTCTACCGCGCCAACGGCGGGTACCTGCTGCTGCACGCGCAAGATCTGCTGCGCGATCCGGCGGCGTGGGAGGGCTTGAAGCGCGCGCTCAAGAACCGGCAGATCGAGCTCGACGATCCCGGCGAGCCCGGGCGCATGGTGTCGATGGCGGCGCTGCGACCCGAGCCCGTCAAGCTCAGCGTCAAGATCGTGCTCATCGGCACGCCCGAGCTGTACTACTCGCTGTCGCGCGGCGATCCCGACTTCGGCAAGCTCTTCAAGGTCAAGGTCGACTTCGACATCGAGATGGAGCACAGCGCCGAGCGCATGCGGCAGTACCTGCGCTTCCTCTCGGGGCTGGCGGCCGAGGAGAAGCTCTTGCCGCTCACGCTCGACGGCGCCGGTCGCGTGCTCGAGCACGCGGCCCGGGTATGTGACGACCAGGCCAAGCTCACCACGCGCTTCGGCGAGATGGCCGATCTGGTGCGCGAGGCGAGCTTCTGGGCGGCCAAGGCGGGCGCCAAGGCCGTGGAGCGGGGCCACGTGCGCGCCGCGCTCGCCGCGCGCGCCGAGCGCGAGGGGTTCATCGAGCTGCACATGCGCGAGGACATCACCAAGCACCGTATCCACGTGGAGACGCACGGTGAGGTGGTGGGCCAGGTCAACGGGCTCACGGTCATCGACCTCGGCAGCTACGCCTTCGGCATGCCCGTGCGCATCACGTGCAGGAGCGGCGCCGGCAAGGGTGAGATCGTCGACATCGAGCGCGAGACCGAGCTCGGCGGTCCCATCCACACCAAGGGCACCCTGATCCTCAAGGGCATCCTGCTCGATCGCTTTGGCCGCGACACGCCCATGTGCCTCCAGACCACGCTGTGTATGGAGCAGAGCTACAGCGAGGTCGACGGCGATTCCGCGTCGCTCGCCGAGGCGTGCGCGATGTTCTCGTCGTTGGCGCAAGTGCCGCTGCGACAAGACACGGCCATCACCGGCTCCATCGACCAGCGCGGCTTCGTGCAGGCCGTGGGCGGCGTCAACGAAAAGATCGAGGGCTTCTATCGCGTCTGCCGCATCCGCGATCCCAAGCTCGCGCACCAGGTGATCATCCCGGCGGCCAACGCCGCCGACCTCATGCTCGACGAGGACGTCGTGACGGCGTGCCGCGACGGGCAGTTTCGCATCATCACCGTCGAGACCCTCGAGGACGCCATGCAGATCCTGTCGGGCCACGGGTGGTCGACAGGAAAGACGCCGCTGCAACCGGCGATCCTGAGCACGCTGCGCGACCTCGCCGCGGTGCAGAGCCTCGCGAACCAAGCCCCGCGCGCCGGCGGGCGCCCGCCGCGCGCCTTGCCGAAGGCCGCGCGGCACCATCGCCGACCCCCGCGATGACGTCGTGCCGCGCGCACGTCATCGCGGTCGCGCTGGCCTCGACGATCGCGT
>CAZONM010000447.1:0-4433 GCA_964580865.1 uncultured Myxococcales bacterium
GCCTCGGCGGTGGCGAGCGCGGCGATGGTGTCGACGCGCAGCAGGTCGAAGGTCACGACGCCCCCGCGCCGCGCCGGCGCAGCTCCACCGCGAGCAGGCCCACGGCCGCCGGCGTCACGCCCGCGATGCGGCTCGCTTGCCCGAGCGTGCGCGGGCGCAGGCGCGCGAGCTTCTCTTGCACCTCGTGCGACAGGCCCGGCGGCGGCGCCGACAGGATCGCGTCGGGCAGCGGCGTCTCGTCGAGCGCCCGATCGCGCGCCAGGTCCTTGTGCGCGCGCTCGATGTAGCCCTGGTAGCGCAGCTCCACCAGCACGCGCTCGTCGACACGGGCGTCGCCCACGGCGCCGTCGAGCTCCCACAGCTGCGCGACGCCCAGCTCGGGGCGCCGCGCCAGCTGCAGGAGCGTGGTCGCCTCGCGCACCGGGGCGCCACCGACGGGTGTCAGCACGGCGTTGGCGGCGGCCGGCTCGACGCGCGCGGCGCCGAGCGCGCGCAGGCGCACCTGCACCGCGTCCTCGAAGGCCCGCATGCGCGCGCGGCGCGCGGCGCTGGCGAGCCCCACCTCCTCGCTCAGCTCGCACAGGCGCGCGCCCACGTTGTCCTCGCGCAAGAGCAGGCGGTGCTCGGCGCGCGACGTGAACATGCGGTACGGCTCGTCGGTGCCGCGCAGCACGAGGTCGTCGACGAGCACGCCGGCGTACGCCTGGTCCCGGCGCAGCACGACCGGCGCGGCGCCCGCGAGCGCGCGCGCGGCGTTGATGCCGGCCAACAGGCCCTGCACCGCGGCCTCCTCGTAGCCGGTGGTGCCGTTGATCTGGCCCGCGCAGTACACGCCCGGCAGCGCGCGCAGCTCCAGCGAGGCGTCGAGCTGCGTCGGCAGTACGTAGTCGTACTCGACGGCGTAGCCCCAGCGCGTCACCTCCACGCTCTCGAGGCCGGGGATGGTGCGCAGGAAGCCGAGCTGCACGGCCTCGGGCAGCGACGTCGACAGGCCGTTCGGGTACAGCTCGTGGCTGTCGAGGCCGTGGGGCTCGAGGAAGATCAGGTGCGAGTCCTTGTCGGCGAAGCGCACCACCTTGTCTTCGATGGACGGGCAGTAGCGCGGTCCGCGGCCGCCGATCTGTCCATTGAACAGCGGCGCGCTGCCGGCGCGCACCGCCTGGCGAATGACCTCGTGCGTCTCGGCCGAGGTGCGCGTGAGGCGACAGGCGACCTGCGGCAGCGGCGGCGGCCCGCTCTCGACGGAGAAGCGCGGCGGGGGTGTGTCGGGGTGCTGCTCGGCCAGGCGCGCGACGTCGACGGTGCGGGCGTCGAGCCGCGGGCAGGTGCCGGTCTTGAGGCGCCCGAGCGTCACGCCGTGGGCGGCCAGCGACGACGACAGGCCGGCCGCCGGGCTCTCGCCGGCGCGCCCGCCCGGCCAGCGGTGCGGACCACGGTGCAAGACGCCGCCGAGGAACGTGCCGGTGGTGAGGATCACGCAGCGCGCGTGCAGCTCCTCACCGCTGGCGGTGCGCACGCCGGCCACGCGCCCGTCGTGCACCAGCAGCGCCACCACATCGTCTTGGCGCACGCGCAGGCCGAGCGTGCGCTGCAGCGTTCCCGCCACGGCGACGCGGTAGCGCTCGAGGTCGCTCTGGCAGCGCGTGGCGCGCACGGCGGGGCCGCGCGACTCGTTGAGCGTGCGAAAGTGGATGCCCGTGTCGTCGGCCACGCGCGCCATCTCGCCGCCGAGGGCGTCGAGCTCCTTGACCAGGTGTCCTTTGCCCACGCCTCCGATGGCGGGGTTGCAGCTCATGGCGCCGATGCGATCGATGGCGCCCGTGACCAGGAGCGTGTCGCGCCCGAGGCGCGCGCAGGCCAGCGCCGCCTCGCAGCCGGCGTGGCCGCCGCCGACGACGAGCACCTCCGCGGCGCGGCTTCCGATACTGGCCCTTGGCATGGCATGGTTCTGGTGCCGCAGGTGTGGCCTGGCAAGGGAGCGGCAAGGGAGCATCGGCATGCGCGCGTTGGTGGGTGGGCTCGTCGTCGTGGCCGCGCTGTGCGCGTCGCAGGGCGCGCACGCCCAGTACTTCCGCAACCAGGGCATCCAGCTGCCGAACGCCGGTTGGCTCGGCTTGTCGACGTGGGACTACGTGATCAACGGCGGTCACGCCGCCACCGACCTGCAAGACGACGGCTGGAACATCTGGGACCAGCCCACGCTCGGCGCCGGCTACTTCTTCGCCATCGGCTACAACCTGTGGCTCGACAGCCAAGCTGCCATCGGCGCCTCCACCACCACCACGTCGGCCAACGCCAACGGCGACCCGGTGCTGACGCTCGCCATCAGCACGGGCCTCCGCTACAACTTCCTCGACGAGCGTCACCGTCCGTATGTCGCCGCGCACGTGCAGTATCTGCAGCTCATCGCGTTCTCGTCCGGCACCGCCGAGATCCCGGGCAACGAGTTCCTCGGCAACACGCCCTTCTTCATCGGGCTGCGGCCCGGGGTGGGCTACGAGTACATCTTCGGCGACGAGATGAGCGTGCAAGCGGAGCTCGGCATCGTGGGCTTCCTGGTGCCCGACGCGCAGCGCGGCATCGGCAACCTGTTCCTGCCCGCGTCCATCGCCCGGCTCTCGTACAACATCTACTTCTGACGTGGCGCGCCGTGGGCACGCGCGGCGCGCACGCCCCGCGCGAGCGCAGCGCCGACGATGACGTTGTTGTCAGCGGCGGCGGGTCGACGCCACGGGTGGCAGGCGGGCGCCGCGCGCACGCCGCGCATGCGCCACAGCAGGTAGGCGAGCGCGCCGCCCACCACCGCCGCCACCAGGACCACGTCGAGGGCGATCACGCGAACCCCAACAGGCGCCCGACCTGGAACACCAGGAGCGACGCGCCGTAGGCGAGCACGCTCATGGCGACGAGCTGGAACAGGGGCCAGCGCCAGCCGCCGGTCTCGCGCTTGACGGTGGCGATGGTGCTCATGCACTGCATGGCGAAGACGAAGAACACGAGCAGCGACAGGCCCGTGAGCGGCGTGTACACGGGCGTGCCGTCGGCGCGCCGATCGGCGCGCATGGCCGCGCGCAGCGACGCGCTGTCCTCATCGGCGGCGTCGCCGAGGCCGTACACCAGCCCGAGCGTCGACACCAACACCTCGCGGGCCGCGAAGCTCGCGATGATGCCGACGCCGAGCTTCCAGTCGAAGCCGAGGGGCTCGAGCGCGGGCTCGAGCGCGCGCCCCAAGCGCCCGGCGATGCTCGCCTCCACCTGCAGGCGCGCGGCGCGCGCGTCGATGTCGGCGAAGGCGGCCTCGCGCTCGTCGCCAGGAGCGGTGGTGAGCTCGGCGGCGCGGCGCGCGGCCTCGGCGGTCTGCGCGATGTCGGCGTCGCGCGGGAACGTGAACAACGCCCACAGCACCACGGTGATGGCGAGGATGATGGTGCCCGCCTCGGTGAGGAACACGCGCACGCGCGCCGCCACCGCGCGCAGCACCTGGCCCGGCTTCGGCAGCCGGTACGGCGGCAGCTCGAGCACCAAGGGCGGCGTGGGCGACTTGAGCACCGTGCGCTTCAGCACCGCGGCGCCGACGAGCGCGGCCGCCACCGACAGCCCGTACATGCCGACCATCACCAGCGCGCCGGGCGCGATGACGCCGAACACGGGCGGCTGCGTGGAGAACACCGTGGCGATCATCAGCGCGTACACCGGCAACCGGGCCGAGCAGGAGATGAGCGGCGTGACCAGGATGGTGACGATGCGGTCCTTGGTCGACTCGATGGTGCGCGTGGCCATGATGGCGGGCACGGCGCACGCGAACCCCGACAACAGCGGCACGAAGGCGCGGCCGTGCAGGCCGATGCCCGCCATCAGGCGATCGAGGATGAAGGCGGCGCGCGCCAGGTACCCGGTGTCCTCGAGGATCGTGAGGAACAGGAACAGCACCGCGATCTGCGGCACGAACACGATGACGTTGCCGACGCCGGCGACGACGCCGTTGGCAAGGAGCGAGCGCACGAGCGGCAGCGACTCGGGCACGAGGCCGCCCACGCGCGCGCCGAGCCAGCCCATGACGGCGTCGATGCCGTCCACCAGGGGCGTCGACCACGCGAACAGCGCCTGGAACAGCAGGAGGAACACGCCCACCAGGATCACGGAGCCGAGCACGGGGTGCAGCGCCACAGCGTCGAGGCGGCGGGTCAAGCGCGCGCTCGGCGGCTCGTGCGCCACGGCGCTGAGCACGTTGGCCGCCCACTCGCCGACGCGGACGTAACGCGCCTCGGTGACGGCGCGCACGACCCGCGCGGCGTCGGGGAGCGCCGCCGACGCTCCGGCATCGGGCGGCAGCCCGAGCTTCTCGAGCCCGCCGCTCTCGAGCATCGACGCCACCAACAGCCCGAGCGCGCGCTCGCTGCCGGCGAGCGCGCGGGCGGCGGGGTCGAGCGCGC
>CAZONM010000448.1:0-4419 GCA_964580865.1 uncultured Myxococcales bacterium
CCGGCGGCGTCGACCGTCGCGGCGCGAAACGTGGCGTTCTCGAGGTCGAGCAGCACCACCGCGCGCGCGGCCGGCGGCGCATCCCCGTCGGCGCGCGCGGGCCGCACGTGGTGCATCAGCGAGTGCAGCACCACGGGGACGTCGGGGAGCGCGAGCGTCTCGTCGTCGCCGCGAGAGAACACCACGCGCGCGCTCCCTTGGCCCTTGAGCTCGACGTAGCGCTTGCCCTTCTTGCCCTCGCGCCGGTAGCTGGCCGCGGTCGCGAAGCCCTGCGCGTCGAGCGTGGCCATCTCGAGCACCCGATCGTTCGGGGCCGCCACCAGGGTCAGCGAGCGCTGCACCTGCTCGCCGCCGAGGGCGGTGGTGCGCACCACCTCGTGTGCGTCGGCGACCTTCTGGCCCGCCACCAGCACCGGCAGGTCGGACTGGGTGATGCGCGGGCCGTCGCTGCACGCGAGCGCCAACAACAGGAGAAACAGGCTGCGTGGCGGGTACGTCACGGTGCTCCCTCAGATGCCGGGGTCGAAGTCGCCGCCGCCGTCCTTGCGCCGAGAGCCCACGCGCACGGTGGCCTCGTGCTCCACCACGGAGTAGGGCGGCACGCTGGTCACCAGCCACACGTTGCCGCCCACCACGCTGTGGTGGCCCACCACGGTGTCGCCGCCCAGGATGGTGGCGCCGGCGTAGATGGTGACGTGGTCCTCGATGGTGGGGTGGCGTCGCTGGTCCTGCAGGCGGCGCGACACGCTGAGCGCGCCCAACGACACGCCCTGGTAGAGCTTCACGTGATCGCCGATGACCGTGGTCTCGCCGATGACCACGCCGGTGCCGTGGTCGATGTAGAAGCTTCGCCCGATGGTGGCGCCGGGGTGGATGTCGATGCCCGTGCGCCCGTGCACGTCCTCGCTCATCATGCGCGCCACCAAGCGCGCGCCCGCGGTCCAGAAGCCGTGCGCCACGCGGTGTGCCACCACGGCTCGCAGCCCCGGGTAGGCGAGGATGATCTCCTCCTCGGCGCGCGCCGCCGGGTCGCCCTCGAGCAGCGCCTTCACGTCGAGCGCCAGGGCGGCGCGCAGCGCGGGGATGCCCTGCAGCGTGGCGCCTACCAGCGCCACAGCGTCGTCGCGCACCAGGTCGGCCGCGTTGCCACGCTGAAACGCCAGGTCGAGGGTCACCTGCTCGACGAGCGCATCGGCGAGGCGCTCCACGCGCGTGCGCGTCACGGGGGCAAGCGTGGCGTCGCTCAGGCGCTCCTCGGAGGAGAAGCCCGGGAAGCACAGCTCCTCGATCTCTTGCAGCACCCGCGCGATGGCCGCGCGCGCCGGCAGGCTGCGCCCGCCCACGTGGTTGATGCCCCCCACCTCGCGGTAGCTGGCGACGATGCGTGCGGTGAGCTCGTCGAGGTTCATGCGCGGTTCGCCGGCCGTCGTTGTACCAGCTTCGCCTCCTCGAGCAGCGTCCGATAGGCCACGTAGCGGCGTTCCGGCACGCGCCCCTCGGCTACGGCTTGGCGCACGGCGCACCCGGGCTCGTCCTCGTGCCGGCAGTCGCGGAAGCGGCACGCCTCGGTGACCACGGCGAAGGCGGGGAAGTAGGCCGCCAGGTCCTCGGCCGGCACGTCAACCAGGCCGTACTCACGCACGCCGGGGGTGTCGACGATCTCCCCGCCGCCCGGCAGACGCCACAGCGTGCTGGTGGTGGTGGTGTGAACGCCAGCGCCGCGCGCCGCCGACAGCTCGCGGGTAGCGCGCGCCGCGTCGGGCACCAAGCGGTTCAGCAGCGAGCTCTTGCCCACGCCCGAGGGCCCCACCAAGACCGAGCGCCCGAGCCGCGCCAACAGCGCCGCCAGCTCGCTCATGCCCTCGCCGCTCCTGGCGCTCACCACCAGCACGGCCAAGGCGTCGACGCCGCGGGCGCGCATGGCCGGGATGACGCCCTCGGGGTCGGCCAGGTCGCACTTGTTGACCACCACCACGGGCTCGATGCCGGCGGCGCGGGCCGCCACCACGGCGCGGTCCACCAGCCCGGCCCTGGCCGGCGGATCGACGGCGGCCACCACGCCCAGGGCGTCGATGTTGGCGGCCACCACGTGCACGGCGCCGCCGGCGGTGCGTCGGCGCAGCTCCGTGCGGCGCGGGGCGAGCTCCACGCGCTCGCCGTCGACCAGCACGTCGTCGCCAACGACCAGGCCGCTCTTGCGCGCCACCCGCACGCGCCGCCGCTCGCCGCCGCCGAGCTCGAGCTCCACCGCCACGCCAAGGTGCTCGACCACCACGCCCGGGCTCCCACCGGGGGCTCTTTGCATGGTGGTGGGACGGCGGGCGTTGGCCATGCTCAGGCGGGCGTAATCCTTGACGAATCGTCGCGCGGCCGCGTCGGGCGCGCAAGCACGAACGCCGTTTCTCCGCGTCCGGACGCGGATTGTGGCTTGACGCCCGCGGCCGGTCGGGGGAATTGGCAGCCCCGCACCGTCACCTCGCCACCCAAGCCCCCTAAGGAGCCACGTGCACATGACCAAGAACGACCTCATCGACCTCATCTCGTCCAAGCAGGACGGCATGACCAAGAAGGCGGCCACGGACATCCTCGATGCCGTGTTCGACGCCATGGCCACGACCATTCGCAAGGACGAGAAGTTCACCTACCCGGGCTTCGGCACCTTCGTGGTCAGGAAGCGCAAGGCCCGCGACGGCATCGACCCGCGCACCCGCGCCAAGATCAAGATCCCGGCGTCGAAGACCGTGGGCTTCAAGCCCGCCAAGGCCTTCAAGGACACGCTGAGCACCGCCGCGGGCTGAGCGCCCAGGCCGCGTCCTGACGCGGTCGCACACGCGCGCGCGGGCCCCCGGATGGGGGCCCGCGCCTTTTCTTTGGCGCCCGCGCGTTCACGCCTTGTTCGGCAACGCGGCGACGCGCACGAGCGCGGCCCGGGCCTGCTCCAGGTGCCCCTCGTTGGCCTGCAGCTTCATCACCGCCTGCAGATCCGCGAGCGCGGCGCCACGGTCCGCGAGCTCGAGGTACACGAGCGCGCGTCGCAGGTGCCAGGTCGAAAGCGCCACGGGGCGGCGGGCCACGGTGAGCGCCTCCGCACACACCTCCAGCGCCTCCGAGGAAGGTCCGAGCTTGGTCGTGAGCTGGAAGAAGACCGAGAGGAGCTCCTCGGGCAGCGGGCCGTTGCGCCGCGCCTCGCGCAACAGCTCGGCGGCGTCGTCGACCTGCCCCGCCCGGGACAGGGCCAAGACCTCGTCGAGCAGCGTGGTGGTGGCCATGCGGCGCGGGCCCTCCGTGACAGGCACTGCCCGAGGATCGCGGCCGCGGGCCTCACGGCGCAAGCCTGTGTCCGCGTGGAGCGCCGGCCGATCGTGGCGCGCGCCGCCGACGCCGCGCGCACGGGTGCGTTCGCCGTTTTTCACCAACCTGCTAGTACCGCGTGTGGCCGACGCTGGGCCGAACGGCCCCCATGAGAGCGCCGCGCGGACGCGCGCGATCCGCATCGCCTGCTACGGCGTGCTCTACCTGGTGTGGGGCTCGACGTACCTTGCGATGCGCTTCGCGCTCGAGGGCCTGCCCCTGTTCTTCTTGGCGTCCGCGCGCTTCGCGGCGGCGGGCGCGCTCCTCCTCGCCTTCGCAGCGGCGCGCGGGCGCGCCATGCCGAGCGCGCGCCAGTGGGGGCACAGCGCCGTGGTGGGCGCGTTCCTGCTCATCGGCGGCAACGCCGTGGTGCTGTGGGCGCTCAAGCACGTGGCGTCGGGCACCGCCGCCCTGGTCATCGCCATCACGCCGCTGTGGTTGGCGCTGCTGTCGCGCGCGCGCCCCACGCCCGCCCTGGCGATCGGCATCGCCCTCGGGCTTGGCGGCGTGGCGGCGCTGGTGGCGCCCTCGCTCCTGGCCCACGACCGCGCCACCGACCCGTGGGCCGTGGGGGTCTTGATGCTCTCGTCGCTGTCGTGGGCCGTGGGCTCGCTGATCGCGCGCAAGGGCGGGCCCCCGTCGGGCCTGGTGGCGACCGGGGCGCAGATGCTCGCGGGCGGTGGCGTGCTCCTCGCGCTCGCCGCGGGCGCCGGTGAATTCTCCGAGCTGGCGCTGGCCGAGGTCTCGTGGCGAAGCTGGGCGTCGCTCGCCTACCTGTCGATCTTCGGCAGCCTCGTGGGCTACTCCGCGTACGGGTGGCTCTTGCGCCACGACACGCCGGAGCGCGCCACCACGTACGCCTACGTGAACCCGGTGGTGGCGGTGGTGCTCGGCGCCGTGCTTGCCGATGAGCCGGTGACGCCGAACGTGCTGGTGGCCGGCTTGCTCATCGTGGTGGGCGTGGCGCTGATCGTGCGGCGCCGCTGAAGGTCCATCGCAACATCGGGCTCAATTGACGTTTCCGTGGGCGCGGCGGACAGGCAGTGAGGGGCAGGTGCCGCCGAGTTT
>CAZONM010000449.1:0-4401 GCA_964580865.1 uncultured Myxococcales bacterium
GAGGCGGACGGCGGCCGCCCGCAGGGCGCCCCCGGCGTAGGCCAGCGCGTCGGCGCGCGGCAGGCCGGCCTCCACGCCGGCGTCGACCAGGGCCTCCACCGCGAGGAGCAAGAAGGCCGGCCCCGAGGCCGCCACCGCGGTCACGATGTGCAGCCACCCCTCGTCGGGCACCTCGCGCACGGCGCCCACGGCGCCGAACACGGCCCCCAAGCGCTCGAGGTCGCGCGCCCGCTCGGTGCGCGGCCCCAGGTACACGGCGGTGGTCGAGGCGCCGCGGGCGGCGCCGATGTTCGGCATGGCGCGCGCCACCGGTCCGTCCCACGGCAACGCCTGCACGGGCACGCCGGCCGCGCACGACACCACCAGCGCCCCCGCCGGGGCCGCCGCCGCCACGATGGCGCAGGTCGCGGGCGTGACCTTTGGCTTAACCGCCAGCACCACCACCTCGGCCTCGGCCACCGCGGCGCCCGGCTCGAGGTGCGTCTCGGCGCGGCCGACGAAGCGCGCGAGCTTCTCGGGGTGCCGGTCGCACAGGCTCAGCGAGCTCGCCGGCGCGCCTTGCGCCAAGAGCCCATCCGCGAGCGCTCCACCAAGTCCACCGACGCCGATAATGGCTGTCTTTCCCATTGTCTATCCTGCTTTCCTCAAGCGTTCCCCGAAGATCGCGCTGCCCACGCGCACGAGCGTGGCGCCGGCGGCGATGGCCTCGCGGTAGTCGTCGCTCATGCCCATCGACAGCTCGGGCAGCTTCGGTGCGAGCCGGTCGCGCAGGGCGCGCACAGCGAGGAACGCGGCGCGGGCGCCGCCGGGCCCGAGGTCGGGCGGCGGCATCGCCATCAGCCCGCGCACCTCGAGCGCGTCCAGGGCGCGGAGCGCGGGCAGCGCCACCGCGAGCTCGGCCTCGTCGAAGCCGTTTTTGCTCGCCTCGCCCCACAAGGAGACCTGCAGGAGTATGGGCAGCCGGGCCGCCGCCTTCGCCGCCAGGGCCCGCGCCTGATCCACCGAGCCCACGCCCTGCACCAGGGCCGCGCGCGCGATCTCGCGGGCGTTCGAGGCCTGCACCCGGCCGATGAAGTGCCACGAGAGCGCGTCGCCGAGAGCCCCGAGCGCCGCCCGCTTGTCGCGCAACTCGCGCGCGTAGTTCTCGCCGAACACGCGCTGGCCGGCGCGCGCGGCGGCCTCCACCGCGGCCGCCGGGTGTCCCTTGGTGACGGCCACCAAGCACACGCTCGCGGGCGCCCTGCCCGCCGCCGTAGCAGCCTCGGCGATGGCGGCGCGCACCTCGGCGAGGCGCCGCGCGATGGCCTGCTCGTCGACGACGAGGGGGTCGCTCACCGGTGCACCTCGCGGATGGCGGCCAAGACCTCCGAGAGCGGCAGGCCGACCACGTTGGTGTAGGAGCCGTTCAGTCGGTCGATAAGCGCGCCGCCCACGCCCTGAATGCCGTAGGCCCCTGCCTTGTCGAGGGGCTCGCCGGTGGCCACGTAGCCCACGATCTCGGCCTGCGAGAGCACACGGAACCACACCTCGGTGCTCACGACCGTGGCCAGGCGCTCCCGCCCGCGCCGCACACAGAAGCCCGTCAGGACCTCGTGGCGGCGGCCCGACAGGCGGCTCAGCATGCCCACGGCATGCTCGTGATCGATGGGCTTGCCCAAGGGCTCGCCGTCGAGCACCACGGCGGTGTCGGCGGCCACCACCACGGTGTCTTTGGCGCGCACGGTGCTGGCCTTCTCGAGCGCCAGGCGCATCACCATGGTGGCCGGCGCCTCGCGCGCGCGGGGCGCCTCGTCGACGTCGGGGGCGCGGACCTCCACCTGCACCCCGGCCGCCAAGAGCAGCTCCCGGCGGCGCGGCGATCGTGACGCCAAGAGCACCCGCATGGCGCCCATCGTGGCCATACCCCGCGGTGAACGCCAAGGCGGGCGCGCGGCACGAAGGGGTGCACGGCCGGCTGTCGCGGCTGGTGGCACCGGATCGTGCGACTTGACCCGCGCCCCAGGGCTTGGAAAGGTGACCACATGAAGCGCTTGCGTCCCCTGGCCCGGCTCATCCTCCTGGCGGCCGCCGTGGCCGTGGCAGGTGGTGTCGCGCTGGCGCAAGACGCCCCGCCGGCGCCCGCCGACAGCCCCGAGGCGCCCGAGCGCGAGGACGAGTCGGCGGATCCGGCCGCCCAGATCCCCATGTCGCGCTACGGCGAGGTGGCGCAAGAGAACATCGCCGCCATGCGCACCGCCCTCGACAAGGCGCAGGTCGAGCTCAAGACCGCGCGCGAGAAGCGCGACGCCGTCGAGTTCACGTGCGTGAACGAGAACGTCACCGCCATGAAGGGCATCCTCAAGGTCGCCGAGGAGGCGGTCGAGGCCCTGCGCGAGGCGCTCGAGAGCAACGACACCGGGCGCGCGCGCTACGAATTCCGCAAGATCCACGTCTCGAAGCGCAAGATGGACGACCTGCTCACGGCCGCCATCAACTGCGTGGGCGCCGACGCCACCGCCTCGAACACGTCGGTGGACATGGCCATCGACCCCGACCTGGCCGACTTCGATCCCTACTACGGCGATCCGTCGTTCTTCTACGATCCCACCACCACGCTCATCGCGGGCGACACGGGTGTGATCGGCGAGGAGGACCCGCCCGACGTGCGACCACCGCCCGTCTCCGACAACGGCCAAGGCGAGGACGACGAGGGCTGACGGCCCACCACGCAGCCGCGGCACGTCGCGCGACCGAGGCAACGTCGCACCCGTCGCCGAGGCGCGCCGGCGTCAGTGCACCCACTTGTCCGGCCCCTTGGGCACGATCGTCAGGCGCGGCTTCTTCTTGAGCCGCAGCGCCACCAGGACATCGTCGACGAAGAGGCCGATGCGGCTCCTCCGTGACACCACGAGCCACGCGAGCGCGCCGAAGACGATGCCGCCAAAGTGGGCCGCCGCCGAGATCTCGGAGAGGCTCACGGCGTCGAGCATCCACATCAGGATCGCAAAGCTGATGAGCCAGATGCCCTTCACGGGCGCGACGAAGAAGATCAGCACCTGCCGGTCGCGGTTGAACAGCGCCCAGGTGACCACGGCGGCCTCGCCGGCGCCGGAGATGCCCACGGCGGCCCCGGTGCCGATATGCAGCATGGCGGCGGCGACCACCGCGAGGCCGCCCGCCACCACGCCGAGCAGCACGAACAGCAGGAAGCGCCACGAGCCCCAGCGCTGCTCGAGGTCGCGGCCGAAGAAGAACAGCACCAGCGCGTTGAACACCAGGTGCATGGGGTTCGCCAGGCTGTGCAACAGGCCATAGGTGGCCACGCGCCAGACCTCGCCGGCGAGCACGTCGGGGGCGCGGAGCACCATGGCGTCGAAGACGCTGTGCGCGCCCTTGGCGAAGTTGAACGAGAAGCCGTAGGCCAGCTGCAGCACCACCAGGGCCACCAAGAGCCCGAGGACCGCTCGCGTGGGCGCCCAGGCGCCGCGCGGGAATCGACTGCGCACGTTGACCATGGGCCAACTCTAGAATGCCAGCGCCCGCTTGGCACGCCCCCGGGCGCGCGCTACCGTGCGCCCTCCCTGAACGTTCGAGGACCACGATGAACGATACGGTGCCCATGACCGTCGAGGGCCACAAGGCGCTCAAGGACGAGCTGGCGAAGCTCAAGGCCCACGACCGCCCCGCGATCATCGCCCAGATCGAGGAGGCGCGCGCCCACGGCGACATCTCGGAGAACGCCGAGTACCACGCCGCCAAGGAGCGCCAGGGCCACATCGAGGGTCGCATCGCGCTGCTCGAGGGCAAGCTGGCGCGCGCCCGGGTCATCGACACCTCCAAGCTCTCGGGAGACAAGGTGGTGTTCGGCGCCACGGTCACGGTGGTCGACGCCGACACCGAGGAGAAGGCCACCTACACCATCGTGGGCGACGATGAGTCGAACCTCGAGAAGAAGCGCATCGGCATCAGCACGCCGGTGGCGCGGGGCCTCATCGGCAAGTCGGTGGGCGACGAGGCCGAGGTCAAGACCCCGAAGGGCGTGAAGACCCTCGAGGTCGTCAAGGTGGCGTTCGGCTGACGCCGGCACTCCCTATGGCGCCGTGGGTGCGCCAGCGGCGAGCTGACGCTCGCGCTCGTAGAGCGGTCCGAACGCTCGCCGCGACTTCTCGTCGACGGCCATGAGCCCTTCGAGCGCCGTTACGGCGCGCTTGTGATCGCCCAGGCGCATGGCCGTGGTGGCGACGCCTTGCATCGCCTTGGCCGATCCACGATCGGCTTGCCACGCGGCGTCGTAGGCGCCGAGCGCACCCTTGACGTCGTCGGCAGCGAGGGCGGCCTCGGCGCGCGCCAGGGCAGCGTCGCGGGCCACGAGGTCGGGCGCCGCCGGCCCCGGCGGCGCTGGGGCCGCGCCCGCGTCCACGG
>CAZONM010000450.1:0-4389 GCA_964580865.1 uncultured Myxococcales bacterium
GGCCGGGCGACGACGAGCGCGCACGCCGCGTGGCGGACGCGCTCGTGCGCGATGGGCTTGCGGTGCGCGACGGGCGCGGCGGGCTGCGCTGGGTGTGAGGCCGTGCGCGCCCGCGACGTCGCCGGCGGCACCCGCGGAGCGCTCAACGCCGGGAGCATGGCGTCGATGGCGCCGCATCGTCGTCGGTGGCCGGCGCTGGTCGAGGTCCCGTACCCCTGCAACGGCCTCGTCATGACGACGAGCGGCGCGAGCCGGCGTGCGCAGGTGGCGAGGGTCGGCGAGACCAAAGCCAAGAGCCACCGCGCCGACACTGAAGCGCAGTTGCGTTTGAGCCCCGGCGATCGAATCGCGGCCACCCTGCGCCTCTCGCAGGCTGTACTGCGGATGCTCCCGCCCGGGGAACGGAACGTCGACGACGCGGTGGAGGTGTGGTGCCGTGCCGACCAGCGCCTCCGCGCCGGCCGCGCACGCCGCCAGCCGTGAACGCTCACTCCCGCATGTCGAGCGTGACCACCAGCTGCTGCCCGGGCTTGATGGTCACGCTCCGGGTCTTCACCTTGTCCTCGTGGGTGAACTTGATCGTGTAGCTCCCCGCCGGCAGCACCGTGGGATCGATGGGCGTGGTGCCGAGCTTGCGCGTGCCGACGGCGACGTCGGCCCACGGCCGCACGCGCACCACCAGCGTGCCGTTCTGCACCGTGCTGTAGTCGGCCACGCCGTTCACGACGTTCACCTGCGCCACGCCGCCGGTCTCGCCGTCGACGGCCTGGAGCTGCGTGGTGCCCTTGGCCACCTTGATGGTGCCGCTGCCGCGCCCCACGGTCTTGCCGCTCTGGCGCCACTGGATGCGCCCGGGCGCGGTCGCGCGGATGCTCTGGCGGTCGTCGCGCCGCCCCGTCGCGACGCGCGGCTCGGCGGAGCTTGGCTCGGCGGCGGCCCCGGTGTCGGGCGTCGGCGGCTGCACCGGCGGCGCCACCTCGGGGACGGCGGGCGCGGGCGGCTTCGTCGGCTCGTCCATGACGAGGGCGGGCGCGGGCACGGGTGGAGCGGGCAGCGGCTCGACCGCCGGCTGCCCCACGCCCGAGCGCACGGCCCAGAACGCCACCGCGAGGCTCACGAGCAGGCCCGCTGCCGCCGCCCAGGGCAGGAGTCGCGGCGTGAACGTGCGCGTCAGCTCCGCGGTCTTGATGCCCGTGACCGTGCCGCCCGTGGATGGCTCGTTGGCGGGCGAGGTGCGCGGCGCCGCCGGCAGCGCACCGGGTGGCGTGGTCTCGGGCACCAGGCGCTCGAGGTCGCCGGCGTTACCCATGTCGACCCGGCGCAGCCACGTGCTCTCGGGGCGCGCGGCGATGATGGTGAGCACGCTCGGCAGCGGGCTGCCGTCGGCGTCCTGCATCTGCATGGCGCGCGCGGCGAACTGGGCGGCGGCGCCGTAGCCCGCCGACGGGCCGAGCATCATGAGCAGGCGATCGGAGAGCTCGGCGGCGGTGGCGATGCGCTTCAGGCGCTCCTTCTCGAGGAGCTGCATGATGATGGCCTCCACCGGCGCCGGGATCAGCGGGTTGAGGGAGCGCGGCGGCGCCGGCGCGCGGCGCAGGATGGCGTCGATGGTCATGGGCTCGGTGGGCCCGTCGAACGGCCGGCGCCCGGTGAGCAGCCAGTACATGGTGACGCCGAGCGACCACAGGTCGCTGCGCCCATCGAGCGGCTCGCCGTGCAGCTGCTCGGGCGACATGAACGGGATCTTGCCTTTGACCTCGCCGGTGCCGGTCTGCTCATCGATCTCCGTGGACTTGGCGATGCCGAAGTCGAGCACCTTCGACACGCCGTCGCGCGTGAGCATGATGTTGTCGGGGCTGACGTCGCGGTGCACGAGCGGCGTGAGGCGCCCATCGGTGACGAGGTTGTGCGCGTGGTGCAGCCCGAGCGCGGCATCGGCCACGGCGCGCAGCGCCACCTCCATGGGCACGCTCTGACTGGTGGCCCACATGCGGCGCGCCGCGCGGTGCAGCGACACGCCGTCCAAGAACTCCATGGCGATGAAGTAGTCCTTGCCGCGCGGCCCTTGCGCCTCGCCGAGCTCGAAGATCTGCACGAGGTTCGGGTGGTTCAAGCGGGCGGCCACGCGCGCCTCGCGCAGGAACATGTCGACGAACTTCGGCTCCTCGGCGAGCGAGCGGCGGATGCGCTTGACGACGCAGGTCTTCTGGAAGCCCGCGGGCCCGTCTTGCGTGGCGAGGAAGACCTCGGCCATGCCGCCCTTGCCGAGGAGACCCAGGAGCTTGTAGCGGCCGAGGTGCGTCTCGTCGGCGGGCGCGGCACCGGTGGTGGGCGGCGCCGAGAGCGGACGAGGGATCGCGCCCTCGGCCGCGACCTTCGTGGGCCCAAGATCAATGTCGAAGCCTTCTTCGGGGTTCCCCACGGCTCCAGAGAGCATAGGGGATCATCCATGGGGGACCGCGAACCGAGACAGGGACTTGAGCGTCGCCGCCGGATGGTCCACACCGGCTGCCGAGGTAGGTCTATGTCGTCGACCGCGAACGCCACCACGCCCGCCGCCTCGCCTCGCGAGCAGGGGCTGAGCTTCATCGAAGCCATCATCGAGGAAGACAACCGCACGGGCGTTTACGGCGGCCAGGTGGTCACGCGCTTCCCGCCGGAGCCGAACGGCTACCTGCACATCGGGCATGCCAAGTCGATCTGCCTGAACTTCGGGCTCGGCCTCAAGTACGGCGGGCGTACCCACATGCGCTTCGACGACACCAACCCGCTCACCGAGGAGCCCGAGTTTGTCGACAGCATCCTCGGCGACGTGCGCTGGCTCGGCTTCGACTGGGGCGCGCACCTGCACTACGCCAGCGACTACTTCGAGCAGCTCTACCGGTACGCCGAGGAGCTCATCAAGCTCGGGCGCGCCTACGTGTGCTCGCTGTCGGCGGAGCAGATCAGCGAGTACCGCGGGGACTTCTTCAAGCCCGGCAAGGACAGCCCGTTCCGCGGCCGCTCCGTCGACGAGAACCTCGCGCTCTTTCGCGACATGCGCGCGGGCAAGTTCAAGGACGGCGAGCACACGCTGCGGCTCAAGATCGACATGAGCGCGGGCAACCCGAACCTGCGCGATCCGCCCATCTACCGTATCCGCCGGGCGCGCCATCACCGCACCGGCGACGCCTGGTGCATCTACCCGCTCTACGACTACACGCACTGCATCAGCGACGCTATCGAGGAGATCACGCACTCCATCTGCACGCTCGAGTTCGAGTCACACCGCGCGCTCTACGACTGGGTCTTGGCCGAGCTGAAGAACATCCCGCCGGGCGCCGCCATCGCGCCGCCGCGGGGGAACCCCAAGCAGATCGAGTTCGGACGCCTGAACCTCACGTACACGGTCATGTCCAAGCGCAAGCTCTTGCGCCTGGTGAGCGAAGGCCACGTCGACGGCTGGGACGACCCGCGCATGCTGACCATCGCGGGGCTGCGCCGCCGCGGCTACACGCCGGCGTCGATCCGCAACTTCGCCGCGCTCATCGGCGTCACCAAGAACGACGCGCCGATCGACATGAACGTGCTCGAGGGTGCCGTGCGCGACGACCTGAACGCCAACGCGCCGCGCGCGCTCGCCGTGCTCGCGCCGCTCAAGGTGGTGCTGGAGAATTGGCCCGCGGACGAGGTGGACCACGTCGACCTCGTCAACCACCCCCTCAAGCCCGAGCTCGGCACGCGCAAGGTGCCGTTTGGGCGCGAGCTGTTCATCGAGGCCGGCGACTTCGAGGAGCAGCCGCCCAAGGGCTTCTTCCGCCTGGCGCCCGGCAAAGAGGTGCGGCTGCGCGGCGCGTACTTCATCACCTGCAAGGAGGTGAAGAAGGACGCGCGCGGCGCCGTCACCGAGCTCGTGTGCACCGTCGACCGCGACTCGCGCGGCGGCGAGGCCAAGGACGGGCGCAAGGTCAAGGGCACCATCCACTGGGTGAGCGCTGCTCACGCCGTCGACGTGCGGGTGCGCCTGTAC
The DNA here is from genome assembly GCA_964580865.1 of uncultured Myxococcales bacterium. GTDB lineage: Bacteria > Myxococcota > UBA727 > UBA727 > VGSZ01 > JACOUT01. Next base: position 4,010 of record CAZONM010000450.1, read on the forward strand.
GATCGACTGTTCGCCGTGGAGAACCCCGACGACGCGTTCCTCGAGCAGCTGAACCCGAAGAGCCGCGAGGAGGTGGTGGCCAAGGCCGAGCCCGCGCTCGCGCAGGCCGCGCCCGGCTCGCACGTGCAGCTCGAGCGCGTCGGCTACTTCTTCGCCGATCCCAAGGACAGCAAGCCCGGCGCCCCCGTGTACAACCGCGTCGTCGGGCTGAAGGACTCGTGGGCCAAGGAGAAGCAGAAGGGCTGATGGACGCGCTCTCGCTCCCGGTGGCCGAGCTGGCGCGCCGCTTGGCCGCGGGCGAGCTCTCGAGCCGCGCGCTCGTCGACGCCGCGCTGGCGCGCGTGGCGCGGCACGACGGCGCCGTGGGCGCGTTCCTGTCG
>CAZONM010000451.1:0-4377 GCA_964580865.1 uncultured Myxococcales bacterium
CGTGCGCGGCGTGCCGCCGACCCTCGACCTCGAGGGGCGCTGCCGCTTCGTGCGCCCCGCCACCGTCGACGAGCTGCTCGAGCTGCGCGCGCGCCTGCCCGCGGCACAGCTGGTGGCGGGCGGCACCGAGCTCGGCGTGTTGGTGCGCAAGCGGCTGGCGACCCCCGAGGTGCTCATCGCCACCGACGGGATCGCGCAGCTGCGCGCCATCACCGAGCACGACGATCGCTTCGTGGTCGGCGCCGGCGCCACGCTGTCGCAGCTCGAGGAGGCGCTCGGCGCGTCGACCAGCGCCACCGCCGCGCCCATCCTCAAGATGCTGCGCGTGTTCGCGTCGCGGCCCATCCGCAATCGCGCCACGCTGGCGGGCAACATCGTCACGGCGTCGCCCATCAGCGACCTCGCCCCCGTGCTGTTGGCCCTCGACGCCACGGTGGTGTGTCGCGCGCGCGGCGGCGAGCGCCGCGTGCCCATCGATCGGTTCTTCACGGGCTACCGCACCACCGCGCTGCGCGCCGACGAGGTGGTCACCGCGGTCGAGCTCCCCAAGCTCCCCGACGGCGCGCTCTTCGACACCTTCAAGGTGTCGAAGCGGCGCGACCTCGACATCGCCATCGTGTCCGCCGCGCTGCGCGTAGAGCGCGACGCGGCCGGCATGGTGCGCCTGGCGCGGCTCGCGTACGGCGGCGTGGCCGCGCAGCCGGTGCGCGCCACGCGCGCCGAGGCGTTCCTGGTAGGCAAGGCGCTCGACCAGGCGCTGCCCGACGTCCTCGACGTGCTGCGCAGCGAGTTCACCCCCATCGACGACGTGCGCGCGGGCAAGGAGTACCGCCGCGGCCTCGTGGCCTCCCTGTTCGAGAAGCTCGCGCGCGGCGTGGAGAGCGGCGCGCACGACGAGCCCCCCGCGTTCACCGTGTCGGCGCCGTGGCCGGCCGACACGCGCTCGCGCGCGCTGCCGCACGACGCGGCGTACGGGCACGTCACCGGACGCGCCCTCTACGTCGACGACCTGGCGCAGCGCCGCCCCGCGCTCGACGCGTGGCCCGTGCTCTCGCCCGTGGCGCGCGGCACCATCACGCGCCTCGACACGGCGGCGGCGCGCGCCCTGCCCGGCGTGGTGGCGGTGCTCACCGCCCAGGACATCCCCGGCGCCAACGACGTGGGCGCCGTGCGCCACGACGAGCCCTTGCTCGCCGACGGCGCGGTGCTGTTCCACGGGCAGCCGGTGGCGCTGGTGGTGGGCGAGGGGCTCGAGGCCTGCCGCCGCGCCGCCGCCGCCGTCGTCGTGGAGGTGCGCGCCGAGGCGCCCGTCGTCGGCGTGCGCGCCGCCGTCGCCGCCGAGCGCTACCACAACGAGCCGCACGTCATCGCGCGCGGCGACGTGGCGGCGGCCCTGCAAGACTGCCCGCATCGCCTGACCGGCGAGCTCCTGACCGGCGCGCAAGAGCACCTCTACCTCGAGACGCAGGCCGCCTTCGCCGAGCCCGGCGACGACGGCGATCTGCTCGTGCATGCCTCCACCCAGCACCCGAGCGAGGTGCAGGCCGTCGTGGGCCACGTGGTCGACCTGCCGCGCCACAAGGTGGTGGTGGTGTCGCCGCGCATGGGCGGCGGCTTCGGCGGCAAGGAGACGCAGGGCAACACCGTGGCCGCGCTGGTGGCGCTGGCCGCGCGCGCCACCCAGCGCCCGGTGCGCATGCAGCTCGACCGCGACGTCGACATGACGATGACCGGCAAGCGCCACCCCATGCTCGCCACCTGGGAGGTGGGCTTCGACGACGACGGGCGCGTGCGCGCCTTCGCCTGCCGCCTGGTGTCCGACGGCGGCTACGCGCTCGACCTGAGCGAGGCCATCATCGATCGGGCGCTCTTTCACCTCGACAACGCGTACCTGTTCGAGCACGTGCGCTTCGAGGGGCGCGTGGCCAAGACCGACGTGGCGTCGAACACGGCCTTCCGCGGCTTCGGCGGGCCCCAGGGCATCCTCGTCGTGGAAGACATGCTCGCGCAGGTGGCCGCCGCGCGCGGGCTGCCGCCCGAGGTGGTGCGCGAGCGCAACTTCTACCCTGACCGCGGCGCCGTCACCCACTACGGCCAGCCGCTCGACGACCACCGCGTGCCGCGCATGTGGCGCGCGCTCATGGACGGCGCCGGGTTCGCGGCGCGCCGCCGCGCCGTCGACGAGGCCAACGCGGCCTCGCCCTGGGTCAAGCGCGGCCTCGCGCTCACGCCCGTGAAGTTCGGCATCTCGTTCACGATGTCGGTGCTCAACCAGGCGGGCGCGCTCGTGCACCTCTACCGCGACGGCACCGCGCAGGTGAACCACGGCGGCACCGAGATGGGCCAGGGGCTCAACGCCAAGATCGCGGGCGTGGTCATGCGCGAGCTCGGGCTTGCCGCCGAGCACGTGCGCGTCATGAAGACGCAGACCGACAAGGTGCCGAACACGTCGGCCACGGCGGCGTCCACCGGGGCCGACCTGAACGGCGCGGCGGTGAAGGACGCGTGCGCCACCCTGCGCGCGCGCCTGGCCGCCGTGGCCGCCGTGCTGCTGCGCGAGCGCGGCGCTGGCGACGTCAGCGCCGACGACCTCGCGTTCCTCGGCGGCTACGTGCGCCCGAGCTCCCTGTCGGGCTCGGTGCAGATCGCGCTCGCCGACGTGTGCGAGGCCGCGTGGCGTCGCCGCGTCTCGCTGTCGGCCACGGGCTTCTATCGCACGCCCGACATCGCCTACGACCGCGCGCTTGGGCGCGGGCGACCCTTCCACTACTTCGCCCACGGCGTGGCGCTGTGCGAGGTCGAGCTCGACGGGCTGTCGGGCATGAAGCGCGTGTGCCGGGTCGACATCCTCCACGACGTCGGCGACTCACTCAATCCGGCTATCGATCGCGGGCAGATCGAGGGCGCCTTCGTCCAGGGCATGGGCTGGCTGTGCGGCGAGGAGCTGCGCGTGAGCCCGCAGGGCGTGCTGCTCACGCACTCGGCCAGCACGTACCAGGTGCCCACGATCTTCGACGCGCCCGAGGAGCTGAACGTCGCGCTCCTGCGCGACGCGCCCGAGCCCGGCGTGGTGCACGGCAGCAAGGCCGTGGGCGAGCCGCCGCTCATGCTCGCCATCGCCGTGCGCGAGGCCCTGCGCGACGCCGTGGCCGCGTTCGGCGGCAGCGACCCCGTGGTGCTGCCCTCGCCGCTCACCCACGAGGCGCTGTGGCACGCGGTCCAACGCCGGCGCGGCTCTTGACGCACCACGCCGGCCGCGCCACCACAGCCGTCACGATGCCCGACCCCAAGGCCACGCCCGCCGACGCCGACGCCAGCTTCGAGGGCGTGCTCGGCCGCCTCGAGGAGGTGGTGCAGCGCCTCGAGCGCGGCGACCTGTCGCTCGACGACAGCCTCAAGGCCTACGAGGACGGCATCGCGCTGGTTCGACGTGCCCAGGGGCGCCTCGACGGCATGGAGAAGCGCCTCGAGGAGCTGTTGGCCGACGGCAAGACCGCGCCGCTCACGCCCCCCACCGCCGGCGAGGGCGGTTGATGGACCGCGCCGTCGACGCGCTGCTCGAGCGCTGGCGCGCCTTCGTCGACGACGCGCTGGCGCGGCACCTGGAGACCATCGCCGATCGCGACGGCGTGCGCCCGCCCGCGCGCCTGCTCGAGGCCATGGCGCACAGCCTGCTGGCGCCGGGCAAGCGCGTGCGCCCGCTGGTGGTGCTGTCCGCCGCCAACGCTGTGGTCACCGACGAGGCGCGCGCGCTCGAGCGGGCGCTGCCCGCCGCCCTCGCCGTCGAGCTGGTGCACACCTACTCGCTGATCCACGACGACCTCCCCGCCCTCGACGACGACGAGCTGCGCCGCGGCCGGCCCACGGTGCACGTGGCCTTCGACGAGGCCACCGCCATCCTCGCCGGCGACGCCCTGCTCACCGACGCCTTCGCCGTGCTGGCCGCCGCCGGCGCCTCGGCGGTGCGCGAGCTCGCGCAGGCCGCGGGCAGCGCCGGCATGGTGGGCGGGCAGCTCGACGACCTGGCCGCCGAGGGCACCACGCCGACCATCGAGGTGCTCGCGCTCATCCACGCCAAGAAGACGGGCCGCCTGTTCGAGTCCGCCACCGTGCTCGGGGGCCTGTGCGCGGGCGCCAACGGCGACCAGCTGGCGCGCCTGCGCGTCCTCGGCCGGCACCTGGGGCTCGCGTTTCAGATCGCCGACGATCTCCTCGACGTCACCGCCGGGGCCGCCGCCGACAAGGGCACGGGGCGCGACGCGCGCCACGACAAGGCCACGTGGGTCAAGCTGCTCGGGGCCGAGGCCGCGCGCATGCGCGCGCGCAGCGAGGCCGACGCCGCGCTGGCGCTGGCCGACGCCTTCGACGCCGGGCCCC
>CAZONM010000452.1:0-4375 GCA_964580865.1 uncultured Myxococcales bacterium
CACCAACCGCGCCGCGTGCGCGGCGAAGACGAACGCGATCGCCGCGAGCAGCAGGAACGCCGCGCCGCCCACCGCGGCCTCGAGCGCGGCGCGCCCCTCGGGTGAGAGCGGCCCCGCGACGCGCTCGCCGACCCACGCCACCAGCTGCTCGGTCTTGCCCACGGGCCGCGAGAACGTGCGCTGCACGACGTCGGCGCCAATCAAGATCGTCATGCCGGCCACGGCCACGAGGATGATCATCCGCTCGACGCGGTTGACCACGTCGTCGACCTTGCGCGCGAGCTCGTCCACGACGCTACTTCGCTCCCTTGGCGAACTCGGCCTTGGCAGCGAGCACGCTGTCGAGGAGCTTCTTGTTGCTCGCGCTCTTCTTGCCGAAGGTGTCCCACACCTTCTTCGACGCGTCCGCGAACTTCTTGGTCTCGTCGGGCGAGAGCTTGCAGACCTTCTTGCCGGCCGCCGTGAAGTTCTCGAGGAGCGGGTCGGTGAGGCCGCGCACCAGCTCGAAGCCGCGCTTCTCCTCGGTGGGCTTGGTGAGGATGGTCTTCAGCTCGGGCGAGAGCCCGTCGAACCACTTCTTCGACAAGACGATGAGCGCGGGCTGATAGATGTGCTTGGTGTACGTGTAGCTGTCGATGCCCGAGTACCACGAGGTGGCGAAGGAGAAGAGCGGCGTGTTCGAGAAGCCGTCGACGACGTTGTTCTGCAGCGCCGTCATCACCTCGGGCACCGGCATCTCCACCGGCGAGGCGCCATACGAGCGGTAGGTGTCGAGGTGGATGTACGACTCCTGCGAGCGCATCTTCTTGCCCTTGAGGTCGTCGAGCTTCTCCACGCACTTGCCCTTGACGCCGTAGCCGTGCCAGCCGTTCTCGGCCCACATCACCATCACGAAGCCGCGCGCGTCGAGCAGCTTGGCCACGTCGCCGCGCACCTTGTTCATGACGTAGTCGGCTTCGGCATCACTGGTGAACAGGTAGGGCAGCTCGAAGACGTTGAGCTCGGGCACCTGCGAGGACGCGATGGCGCCCACGGAGCCGCCGAACATCTGCAAGGCGCCCCTCTTGGTGTCTTCCACCATCTCCTTCTCGCCGCCCAGCTTGCCGGCGAGGAACACCTTGAGCTTGAGGGCGCCGTTGGCCTCCTTCTCGATGCGCGCGCGCACGCCGTCGAGCCACTCGGCCCAGGGCGTGCCCTCGGGAGCCACCGAGCCGCACTTGGCCACCACGGGCTCGGCGAGGCTCGGCGCCGAGCCGACCGCGAGGAGAGTGACGAGCGACGCGCTGATGAGCTTTCCTGTCATGACGACCCCAGCACGGCGATCCTGCGTTGCGCGCCGACCGCGCAGCAGATCCACCGAGAGCGCGCCTGATAGCCCAACGTGCATCGCGCGAGAAGACGCGCGCGTGCAGGCCGGGCGCGACCGCCGCACTCAGAGGCGGCCGGGGTATCATCAAGAGCATGCGGCTCCTGGTGGTCACCATGCTGCTCGCGGTCCTCGCGATGGCCGGCGCCTGCCGCCTCCTCGGCGCCGCGCTCGCGTGCGAACGCGACACCGACTGCCCCTCCGGGAAGGCGTGCCTCGCGCTGGTATGCGTGGCTGGCGAGGGCGAGGGTGAAGGCGAGGGTGAAGGCGAGGGCGAAGGCGAGGGCGAAGGCGAGGGCGAAGGAGAGGGTGAAGGCGAGGGCGAAGGCGAGGGCGAAGGAGAGGGCGAAGGCGAGGGCGAGGGCGAGGGCGAGGGCGAGGGGGAGGGCGAGGGGGAGGGTGATCCCGGTCCCCTCGTGTGCCCAGGTGGCGCCCCGCTCTGCTACGTCGACATTCCCGGCATTGCGCACGGGTACGAGGAGGCGCCGGCGCCCACCGCCATCGACGACGCGTCGCACCCGTACTACCGAGACGTCGCGCTCACCTGCGTCGAGGACGTCGACACCAGCGCCGCCGGCAACACCGTGAGCCTGTGCGGCCTCCCGGTGGCCGCGCACACCGACGGCACCGCACTCATCCTCACCATGCGTTCGCTCACCGTGACGTCAGGCTCCGACGTGCGCTTCGTAGGGAACCGCGAGGTGGTGCTCGCCGTGTACGGCAACGCCGACGTCAACGGCGGCATCAGCGTCGACGCGCACGGCACCTCGTCGGGCTCCGCCAGCCGAACCTGCGCCGGGGGTGACGGCGGCGCGCCCGAGGCGGGAGGCGGCGGCGGCAGCCACGGCACCAAGGGCGGCGACGGCGGCGACGAGGGCAGCGACAACGGCGGCAGCGCCAACGCGACCGCCACGGGCACGCCGCACGATGCGCTCCTCGGCGGCTGCAGCGGCGGCGCGCCGAGCCAGTATGACGGCGGGCGCGGCGGCGCCGGTGGCGCGCTGCAGCTGTCGGTGGCTGGCAGGCTCAGGATCGGCGGCAGCATCTCGGCCAACGGCGGCGGCGGCGGCGCTTCACCCACGGGCGACAACGGTGGGTCGGGCGGCGGCAGCGGCGGCGACGTGTACCTGCAGGCCGGGCTCCTCGAGCTGATCGGCGGGAGCGTGACCGCCCAGGGCGGCGGCGGCGCCGGCGGATCCACGGGGGAGCTCGGCGGCCCCGGCCAGGATGGCGTGCGCGTCCCCTACGCCTATGCCCTCGGGCGCCTCGCCGACAGCGGCGGCAGCAACGGCGGCGAGGGCGCGGGCGCAGCCGGCGTCGGCACGTTGCACGCGGCCGGCGACGCCGAGGGGGACGGCGACGGCGCAGGGGGCGGCGGCGGCGGTGCCGGGCGCATCGGCGTCGACGCGCCGCTGTGCGGTTTCCTGTCCGCCGCGGCGTTCAGCCCCGCCATCGACTGTCTCTGAGGCGCGATCGCTGATCACGCGCCGCTCGGCGGCACGCATGCCTGCTCATCCATTGTCGGCAACCTCGAGCCCGACCGGCGCGATGGCGAAGGACCGAGGGCCGAGGGCCAGGGCCGACGGCGCACGTCGTGAACGCCGGTGCGCGGCGCCGCGTGGGGCCGCACGACGCCCTGGGATCGTCGCGCTTGAGCCGCTACACTCCGCGGCCGTGTCGGGGAAGGTGTACGGCCGCTACGTGCTCGAGAGCCGCATCGCCATGGGCGGGATGGCGGAGATCTTCAGCGCGCGCATCCGCACCGAGGGCTTCGAGAAGCGCGTCTGCATCAAGCGCATCCTGCCGCACTTCCTCGAGAGCGAAGAGTTCATCACCATGTTCCGCGACGAGGCGCGCACGGCCGCGCGCCTGCAGCACGCCAACGTGGTGCAGGTGTTCGACTTCGGCGAGGCCGAGGGCACGCTGTTTCTGGCCATGGAGCTCGTCGACGGCAGCGACCTGCGCCGCGTGCTCGAGACCGCGCGCAAAGCCGGGCTGCCCGTCGCCGTGGGCGCGGCGCTGCAGATCGCCATCGACATGTGCAAGGGGCTGCACCACGCGCACACCCTCGCCGACGACGGGCGGCCGCTCGGCATCGTGCACCGCGACGTCAGCCCGCACAACGTGCTGATCAGCAAGGCGGGCGAGGTCAAGGTCACCGACTTCGGCATCGCGCGCGCCGCCGAGCGCGCCACCCACACCTCCACGGGCATGGTGAAGGGCAAGATCGCGTACATGGCGCCCGAGCAGGCGCAGGGGCTCCCCTTCGATCACCGGCTCGACCAGTTCGCCACGGGCGTGGTGCTGTGGGAGATGCTCGCCGGTCGGCGCCTGTTCGCCGCCGAGAACGACGCCGCCACGCTCAAGAAGGTGCTCGCGTGCCAGGTGCCGCCGCTCTCGTCCGTGCGCGCGGAGGTCCCCGCCGCGCTCGACGAGGTGCTGGCGCGCGCGCTGCGCGAGAGGCCCGACGAGCGCTTCCCCGACATGCGCCAGCTCGAGGTGGCGCTGCAGCGTGTGCTGTTCTCCGGCGCCGTCGATCCCGCCACCGCCGACGTGCGCACGCTGTACGAGCGCGTCATGAGCAGCGACGCGGCGCCCTCGCGAAAGACCGCGGTCCTCGACTCGGGCGCGCTAGCGGCGGCGCCGGCATCGGGCTCCCCCGTCATCATCGGCTTGCCGCCGCCCGCCATGACCGAGAGCCACTCGCGCCTGGCCGACGAGCCCGCGAGCAGCGCGTCGAGCGGCGAGGGCGCTGGGAGCGTCGCCGCCGTGTTCGCGTCGAGCGAGAAGCACGCGCCCGCCCCGGGCCCCACGCGCTCGTCGCCGCGCCAGCCGGTGCCCACCGAGCTCGAGGCCAGCGGACCCGACCCGAACGCGCACACCATGCGCGAGGACGACCCGCGCGCGCTCGAGCTCGTGGGCGACCCGCAGCTGCTCGCGGCGGCCCACCGCCTGCCCACGGAGCCGCTGGCGGCGCCGCCGCCGGCCATCACCGCCACGGCCACCCCC
>CAZONM010000453.1:0-4366 GCA_964580865.1 uncultured Myxococcales bacterium
CCCGGGCAACCCCTTCGCCGCCGCTGCGCCCCCGGCGCAGCCCGCGCGACCGGGGCAGCCGGCACAGCAGCAGGGCGCCGCCAACCCCGACGACGACTTCCAGATCGAGCGCTTCTGAGGCCAGGCGCACGGCCGTGCCGGGAGTGTCCTGACAGTTGTCGCGCGTCGCACCGGTGCGCCGGATCACGCGTGCGCGGCACGGAATTGAAGGCACAATGCCAAGACAACGTCGGTTTGGCTCGCTTGAGCCCCGCCCGAGCTTCACTGTCCGTGCCGTCGTGTCCCGCCTGGAGGTCTGTCATGCGCGCCCTGCTCCTCGTCACCCCCGCCATCGCCCTCGCCATGACCGCCTGCATGGTGGAGCGCGAGTACAGCGATCCCTTCCAAGCGATGCCCACCGCCGACCGTGAGTGGACGGGCGAGGGCAGCGATCTGCGCGTCAGCAACGGGCGCGTCCGCGGCGACCTCGGGCAGGTGCGCGACTTCGACGCCGCGGCCAACGACTCGTACGGCTACTCGGACGGCTCGTACTCGAACGTCACGGTCACCGCCTATGACCAGAGCGAGCGCATGGGCATGATCATCGTCGACCTGAGCGGCGCCGACCTGCGCACGGCGCGCGCGGGCAGCTACCGCTTCGGCGGGCTGTCGTCCGACTCGGTGGGCGGTGGCACGCTCTCGGTTATCGGCTGCTCGTCGGCCACCGACAGCTACTACGACGCGCCGGCCGACGAGGGCACCGTCACCATCACCGACACCCCCGAGGGCCGCCAGGTCGACGTCGAGGCCCAGCTGCCCACGGATGACGGCATGGGCACCACCGAGGCCACGGGCACGTTCATCATCGCCCGGCAGTAGGCGGGGCGCCGCGCGCGCACGGACGGGCGCTTGGGCCGCGAGGCCTGGGCGCCCGTTTTTCGTTGCCGCGTTGTCGGCACCGGCCCGAGAGCGCGGGCCGCGGGGAAAAAAACACGCGCGCCGAACGCGCGCCGGTTGCCTCGCGATCGAGAAGCTGCCGCCTACTTGAGGTGTGGCACGTACTTCTTGTCGGTGCCCAGAATGTGCTCCAGCAGCCAGGTCATGATGGAGCTCATGGCGTCGTGAGACACCTCGAGGTCATGGCCGGCCTGGTACCTCCGCTGCATGTCGACGATGCGCGTGACCAGGGCGGCGTGGGTCGCCTTGTGCGCGGTGGCGTCCGGATAGGCCGCCGCCGAAAAGAGCCGCTCCTCGCGAGCGAAATGCACCTTGGTGTAGGTGAGCAAGCTGTCGAGCACGGGGCCGACCCTTTCGTTGCCGCGTCCCTCCCGTAGGCGCCGTGGAGGTCATTGATCAACCCCACGAGCTTCCGATGGTCGCCATCGATCACGTCGATGCCCAGGTCGTACTCGCTGCTCCAGGTAATCATTGCCATGGGGTGCTCCTCCCTCGCCGGTACGCTGGTGCTGCAGCGTGATGCCAAACCGACCGCAGCGCTGCGCACGCTTCCTTGCGGACCCTGGGTGTGGTCGACGAGCCAGCTTCCGGTGACGGTCCTCGGTGTGCCACTCACGCCGGGTCGCCTGGACCCGGGGCCTCAGCGAGGACTACGACCGTGCAAGCGCAAACCTTGAGGCCCCGGATCCAGCGGTTGGCCGCCGGGCCTCCGGTCGGCAGCGCGATGGGGCCGGGCGGAGGGGTCGGGCGCGATCCGCGCGAGGGGAACGGCGCGCGTGACATCCGCAGCCTCGCTGGTGTGCCGACGACGGCCAGGGAGAACGCGGTGGCCTGAGCGACGGGGTAGTGCCGTCGAGGAGCTCAGAGCGCAGGCGCCGCCGCGTCCGCCGGAGGCGGTGTGGCCGTCGGCTTCACGTCGGCCGGCGCGTCGCTCGTCGGCGCCTTGCCCTCCACCGGCGCACCCGGCGCCGGGCCCGCGTCCGCAGGGGCCTTCGCCTTGCCGCCCTCGCCCTTCGGCTTCTTCGCCTTCACGGCCTTCTCGGGCTTCGCCGGGGGTGGCGGCGCCTCTGGCGGCGCGGGCGGCGGCGGCTCCGAGAGCCCGCCGCGCCGCGTGGGCGACTCGCCGACCTTCTCGGGGTCGATGGGCTTGTCGTGCACGCGCACGATGTAGTGCAGGTGCGGCCCCGTGACGCGCCCGGTGCTGCCCGCGAGGCCCACCGTGGCCTTGCGCGCCACGCGCGCGCCCTCCACCACGCCGGCGGAGCTCAGGTGGCAGTACACGGTCTCGATGCCGAGGCCGTGATCGAGCACCACGTAGGTGCCGCTGATGGAGTCTTTGCTTTGGCGCTTCACGCCGCCGTTGTGGGCCGCGAACAGCGGCGTGCCGGTGGGCGTGCCGAGGTCAGTGCCGTTGTGGAAGGCCTGCTTGCCCGTGACCGGGTGGAGGCGATCCCCGAACGGCGACGTGATGCGAAAGCCCGGGTCGGCGGGCCACGCGAGCGTGCGCAGCCGATAGACGGCGATGACCCCGAGCGCGCCCTGCAACGAGCCTCGGCGTACCGAGGGCGTGAAGAAGGGCGCGTGCACCTCGACGTCCTCGGTGTTCTCGAGCGACGAGCGCTCGGCCTGCGAGAGCGCGAGCTTGAGCGGGATGCTGCCGACGAACATGGCCTCCACCGCCAGCTCGGGGTTCTTGCCGTGCTCCTTGGCCGCGGCGGCGATGGCCTGCGCGGCCTCGTCGGCGCTGAGGCGCGCCTTGCCGGCGATGGGCGGCAGCACGGTGCTGGCGCGCGGCGGCGCGGCCAGATCGCAGGCCGTGGGCGTGCACGCGCCGTGCACCGAGATGAGCGCGGCCAGCGCCTCGACGTCGACCTTGTGCTTGTCGGCGGCGGCGGCGATGGGGAGCGGGATGGCGCCCTCGGCCACCGAGGCGTCGGCGACGGCGGTCTCGGAGACCGCCGTGGCGGTCTCGCGCCCCTTGAAGGTCGCGAGCCAGCTCGGGCGCTCCTTCTGCCCGCGCGCCACGTTGATGGCCGTCTCGACGATGGCCCCGAGCGGCGTCATGGCGTACACGGCGTACACCAGCACCGCCATGAGCGCGAAGTCGAGGAGCCCGCGCCGCTTGGGCGGCTCCTCGGGCGCGGGCGCAGCCGGCAGGGGGGCGTCGATGCTCGTCATGGGGCCGGCGTCGCGCGCGCCACCAGCGCGAAGAGGTCGTTGCCCTGCAGGCCGGCCACCGCCAACGGCAGCGCCACCGCCACGAGCCATGCGCCGCGCGTGCCCAGGCGCGTGAGCGTGAGGGCGCGGGAGAGCCGCGGCCACTTGTGCGGCGCCTCCATGCGCTTGGCCGCGCGCTCGCGCGCCTGGTCGCCGCGGGCCTGGGCGCGCAACAGCGCGCCGTGCAGGAGGTCGGGAGCGAACCGCCACACCAGCACGGCGCCGGCCACGATGCCGACGAAGGCGGCGAGCGCGCCGCCCCACAGGAGCTCGGGCGCGAGGCGGCCGATGACGTCGCGCGCGGCGTTCTCCACCGCCAGCGCCGCCATCAGCGCGCCGCCGAGCGTGAACGCCAGCAGCGTGGGCATGACGGCAAGGCGCTCCACGTCGAGGGGCGAGAGCGCGTCGACCATGGCGCGACCGCTGGCCGCCAGCTCGGCGACCAGGCCGCGGGCGCTACCGTCTTCGTGGCGGCCCCAGGTGAGATCGAGGAGGAGCAGGTCGACGAGCAGCTCCACGGCGAGCGCGAGCACGATGGCGATGCGGTCCTTCTCCGCCAGGTCCACGAAGGCCGCGAACGCCTCCGAGGCGCGCGCGGCGTCGTCGGGCGCCATGCCGCCGGCGGCGGCGAGCCAGGCGAGGAAGCGCTCGGCGGTGTCGTCGGCCCATAGATCGAGCGCGTCGAGCACGGCATAGGCGAGGTCGTCGAGGTGGTCGGCGGCCAGGTGCACGCCCATGACCACCAGGCACAGCGCCGCGACCCGGCGGATCAGCCGGCGCTGCGAACCGAGGGCCCAGGTGATGCGTCGCAACAGGGCGAGCACGCGCGCTTCCTTCGCTGGCAGAACGCGCGAGCGCTCCACCGGTTCCGCAAAATCCGCGGATCTGCCACGGATTGCCTCTGGATACCGCGAATTCGCGGCGTGGCGCCGAGGTGAGACGTGGCGGGTCGGCTCTGGGTGCTCCGTGATCGCGCGCACGCGCGCGACCTGGCCGGCGCCCTCGCCGACGACGACGTCGCCCTGAGCTTGGCGGAGCTGTTCGACCGCCTGGGCGCTTGGGCTACCCCGCCCGACGACCCCGACGGCGCCGTCGAGCGCGACGACGACGCCGTGCTGTTCGCCTGCGCGGCCGCCTTGGCCGCCGACGGGCCGCGCCTCGCCGCCGACGCACGGGCCTTGGCGGCGGCGCTCGCCCACGGGCGCACCAGCGC
>CAZONM010000454.1:0-4344 GCA_964580865.1 uncultured Myxococcales bacterium
CCGCGGCACTCGCCGAGCAAGACGGGAGGCGCCCGCAACGAGAGCGCCGCAGGACCGACGGCGCCGGGCCGCACATCGGCGCCGTCGGCCGCGCCGGCGCCCGCGCGCACGCGCACGCGTACGTTCCGACCCGGGCGCCGCTGACGTCGTCACGGACCACGCGGGTCGTCGAGCAGGCGGCCGCTACTTGCAGCCCTTGGGCATCTGCCGCTGCGCCTCGCCCGCGCCCTTCACGTCGAAGGTGACGGCGCTCGTGCCCTTGGCGTTCGGCACCGCCAGCGTGACGCGCTTGGCCGAGGCCAGCGCCTTGGCGGTGCCCTTGCCGTCGACGAAGAACAGCGCCTTGCCGTCGGTGGACGGCTTCACCTTCCAGGTGACCGCCTTGCCGCCGTCGAGCTTGGCGCTGATGACCTTCGTGCCCTTCTTCGCGGGCGTGGACGGCTGCACGTAGAGATCGAGCTTGGCCGACGCGCAGCGGTAGGTGAGCTTGTCGCCGGCGTCGTTGTCGAGCCGGAGGAACGACGGCCCGCGCTTGGGGCCGGCGGTGGCGACGATCTCGACCTGCCAGCGGCCCGTGGGCAGCTCCTCGAGCGTGGGCGCCGGCGGGCACTTCCACGAGCGCTCGTTCGCCTCGGCCAGGCGCGTGCGCTCGGGCTCCTTCACGGGCAATGCGGCTGTCAGCTTCTCGCAGATGGCCGCGCGGATGGCCTCCTCGTCTTTGCCCGTGACGTCGACGCCGAGCTCGCGCGCCTTGGCGCCCTGCGCCTCGCGGATGCCGGCGAGGCGCTTCTTCTCCTCGTCCTGCTTCTCGCACAGCGTGATGACCTTCTTCACCACGGCGGCGATCTTGTCGGTCTTGGCCATGCCCATGAAGTTGAGCTCGAGCTCGCTCGCCGGCACCTCGACCTTGTCACCCTGGGCGCACGTGGCGGTGATCTTGGTCTCGTCGATGGCCACGTCCTTGATGCCCTGGCCCTCGAGCGGCTTCTGGAGCCGCGGCGCCAGGTCGCCGCCGCAGCCGGCCAGGCCCACCCCAACGATCGCGACCAACCACCGACGCATGGGTCCTCCGTGCAGTGGGCGAGGATGCACCAAGTCCCGTGGAGATCGCCAATCGGCGCGCGCCGGCGACACACCTGCGCGCCGACGCGCCGGTGGCGACGCGACGCCGGGCGTGCTCTGCTTGTGGGCATGGACGCGGAACGGGCGCTCGCCATCCGACTGCTCTCGGACCACCGCGCGCGCATCGCCGCTGGCATCCGCCGCCTCGGCTGCAAGCTCGAGCCGCGCTTCGAGGGGATCCCCGATGAGGTGGCCGAGGCGTCCATCGCGACCCTCTTGCGCGACCTCGAGCACTTCCTCGCCACGGGCGACCACAAGCCGCTCGCCAGCACGGTGCGCGCGACCATCCGGCTGCGGCGCCACGGCGGCTTCTCGAGCGCGCACTTCGCCGTGTTCTCGCACGCGTACCTGCCGGTCATCCGCAAGGTCTTCCTGCAGGCCGGCGAGCTGCCCCTCCCCACGCTGCGCGCCTTCGACCAGGTGGAGAACGCCGTGCTGCCGGTGATGGCGCGCCTCTTGAGCGACGTCGCCATGGTGGGCGACGCGGCCGCCGACGAGGAGGCCGACGACACCCAGCCCTCGCTGGCCTCGCCCCGTCGCAGCCAGGCGCCGAATCCCTTCGTTAGCCTGTCGGTGGACGACGAGCTGACCGACCCGGGACGCGGTCCGCCGACCCGCCGCAGCGCGCCCTGACGCCGTGCTTCGCGCGGTGACGGCGCGCACACGGATCTTCGCGCCTCCTGCCAAGCACCTCCCGAGCCCCGCCGGCTCCCTGAGGTGACCATGAACCCGCTCGGATCCACGTCGCGTCCAACCGCCACCGCGGTGGCCCTCCCCCTCGCCCTCGCGGCGCTCGCCGCCTGCCTGGCCGTGCTGCCGGGCTGCATCATCGTCAGCACCGGCGGCGAGGAGCGCCACGAGGACTGCATCAACCCCTTCGACGACTCGTGCTTCAACTGTATGGACGGCTGCGACGACATCGTCGACAGCGACGGCGACGGCCTGACCGACGACGTGGAGGGCGCCTGCAACCTCGATCCGGCCAACGCCGACACCGACGCCGACGGCGTGCTCGACGGCGATGAGGACCTGGACGGCGATGGCGCCACCACGCGCGAGGAGCTCGACTTTGGCTCCGATTGCGCCGACGGCGCGGACTTCCCCGGCAGCGCCGGCGAGGGCGAGGGCGAGGGCGAAGACCCGCCGCCGCCGCCCCCGCCGCCGCCCGCCGACACGGACGGCGACGGTTTGAGCGACGACGCTGAGGACGAGCGCGGCACCGACCCGAACGACGCCGACACCGACGACGACGGCGACGACGACGGCGACGAGGTCGAGTGCAACTCCTCGCCGCTCGACCCGTTCTTCACCTGCTGCTGAGCGCGTCGCGCCACAGCTCGGCCGCTCGGTACGACGAGCGCACACGCGGACCCGCGGCGACCGCACGGAAGCCGAGGGTCCGCGCGTCGTCGGCCAGGGCAGCGAACACCTCCGGCTCGAGGTAGCGCGCCACCGGCGCGTGCCGCGGCCCGGGGCGCAGGTACTGGCCGAGGGTGAGCACGTCGACGTCGACGGCGCGAAGCGCGATCATGGCGTCGAGCACCTCGTCCTCGTCCTCGCCGAGGCCCAGGAGTATCCCCGCCTTGGTGACGACGTCGGCGCGCAGCCGACGCGCGCGCGCGAGGAGCGTCAGCGAGCGCGCGGTCGAGGCGCGCACGTCGCGCACGGTCGGCGCCAAGCGCGCCACGGTCTCGACGTTGTGCGCCAGCACGTCGAGCCCGGCATCGATGACGGTGGCTAGCGCGCGCTCGTCGCCGCCGAAGTCGGGCGCTAACAGCTCCACCGTGCAGCCCTGCGCCTTGAGCGTGCGCACCGCGCGCGCCAGGTGCGCGGCGCCCCCGTCCTCGAGGTCGTCGCGGCACACGGACGTGAGCACCACGTAGCCGAGCCCGAGCGCGTCCACGGCGCGGGCCAGGCGCGCGGGCTCCTCGTCGTCGAGGGGTGCGGGCCGGCCACTCGTGACCGCGCAGAAGCGGCACGAGCGCGTGCACGTGTCGCCGAGCAAGAGGAACGTGGCCGTGCCGGCGCTCCAGCACTCGCCCTGGTTCGGGCAGCGCGCCTCCTCGCACACGGTGGCAAGCGCGCCCAGGCGTGCGCGCGTGGGCGCCGTGCGCTCGTGCGACGGCGCGGGCGCCGCCACGAAGCGCGGTAGGTCGCGCACCGCCGTGGTCACGGGGCGAGCCGCGCGCGCAGGTAGGCCACGGCGCCGTCGAGCGTCACCAAGTGCTTGGCGTCGGTCTCGGGCACATCGACGCCGAGGCGCTCCTTCAGGCCCACCAGCACGCGCAGAAAGTCCATGCTGTCGAGCTCGAGGTGCTCGCGCACGTCGACGTCGCCGGGGACGGCGGCGCCGCGCGCGTCGGGAGCCACGGCGGTGACGGCGTCGAGGAAGGCGCGCCGCAGCTCGTCGTCGGTGAGAGTGCTCATGGATCCTCCGGGGGCACGAGGTGCTTCACCACGCTCTGCAGGAAGCGCGCGCCGCGGTGGCCGTCGCTGGCGCGGTGGTCGGCCGCCAGGCTCAGCGTCAGCACCGAGCGCACCTGCACGGCGCCGCCCACCACCCACGGCCGCTCGGCCACGCGGCCGGCGCCCACGATGGCGAGCTGCGGCGGCTGGATCACGGGCACCACGCCGTCGACGCCGAGGTCGCCGAGGGAGGTCAGCGTGATGGTGCCCGCCGTCATCTCGCGGCCCCTCAGGCCGCCCGTCTTCACGCGCTGCACCAGATCGGCCACGGCGCTCATCATCGCGTCGACGTCAAGGGCGTGGGCGTCGAGGATGGCGGGCGCGATGAGGCCGCCGCCGCGCTGCGCGGTGGCGAAGCCGAGGTGAACGTCGCCCGAGGCGCGCAGGCCGCTGTCGTCGTAGCTGCCGTTGAGCTCCGGCGCGCCGGCCGCCGCACGCGCCACAGCGCGCGCGAGCAATGCCGCGAACAGCACGCGCTCGGTGACGGGCCGGCGCGCGTTGTGCGCCGCGAGCCACTGGAGCGCGTCGGTGACGTCGACGGTCTGCCACAGGTAGTAGTGCGGGATCTCGCGCTTGCTCTTGGCCATGGCGGCGGCCACGGCGCGTCGCATGGCGTCCTTGGCATCGCGCTCGCGCGGCGGCGCGACCGGCACGGCGGCCGCGGCGCGCTCCACGTCCTCGGCAGTGATGCGGCCCGAGGGCCCCGGGCGCAGCGCGGTCACGGTCCGCGTGTGGCGCCAGGGCGCGTAGCCGTCG
>CAZONM010000455.1:0-4343 GCA_964580865.1 uncultured Myxococcales bacterium
GGCGCCGCCAGCTCGACCCGCACGCGGCGCCGCCCGCGCCCGAGCAGCGCGAACGCCTCGTCGAACACCACGGGTACGCCCGCGCGCTTGGCGCCGAGCGCCAGCACACCGGCCGACGAGAAGAAGCGCAGCGCGGCTCCCGCGGGCAGCGTGGCCTCGACGAGCGCGCGCGCCAGCACCTCGGGGCCGATGCCCGCGGGGCACCCGGGCGTAAGGCCGATGCGCGGCGCCTTGCGGCTCACACGACGTCGAGCGCGGACTTGCCCTCGCGCAGGATGGCCACGCGCGTGCCGTCCTCGAGCACCACGTGGGGCCCCTGGGGGCGGCCGGCCTCGACCTTCCACGTGTCGCCAGCCTTGAGGTCGCGCACGGCGCCGTCTTGCATGAAGCGCAGCGACCCCGAGAGCACGCGCCCGGTCTCGGCCGAGGGGTGCGTGAGCACCGGCACCACCACGCCCTTGGCGGCCTCGAGCACCTCGAGCGAGCGCCCGCCCACCTGCCCGACGCGCGCGATGCGCAAGCCGCGCAGCCCCGGGATCTCGACGAAGCGACCGGGGTGCAGGTCGAGGTCGACGAGGGCGGGCGACAGGTGCAGGTCGGCGGGCAGGGACAACGTCACGAAGGCTCCGGGGCGAGCGCCCCGCTTAGCAGCGCGCGGCACCGACGACAACGGCGTCACTTCTGCGTGGCGACGAACGCGCGCACGCCCGCGTCGAGCCGGCGCTTGCTCTCGGCCCGGGTCACCGCCAGCCGCACCAGGCGATCGCACAGCTCGGGCAGCGGCACGCCCGCCAAGCCCCACAGGCGCGGATACATCGAGATGCTGGTGAAGCCCGGCAGGGTGTTGATCTCGTTGAGCGCCAGGCGCCCCTCGCGCTCGAGGAAGAAGAAGTCGACGCGCGCCATGCCGGCGCCGCCGATGGCGTCCATGGCGCGCACCGCGCAGCGCTTGAGCTCGGCGGCCACGTCGTCGGGCAAGGGCGCGGGCGCCAAGAGCTTGGCGTCGTCCTTCAGGTACTTGTCCTCGTAGTCGTAGAACTCGCCGCCGGGCACGATCTCGCCGATGGCGCTGGCCTGCAGCGCGCCGGCCGCGCCGAGCACGGCCACCTCCACCTCGCGGGCCGTGACGCCCTGCTCGACGAGCACCGTGTCGTCGAACTGCAGCGCGAAGCGCACGGCGTCGGCCAGCGCGGCGCGCCGCTTGACGAGGCGACAGCCGACCGACGAGCCGCCCACCGACGGCTTGACGAACAAGGGCTCGGGCAGCGCCGCGCACGCGGCCAACGCGCCGGCCGCGTCGACGTCGAAGGCGGCGCGCGTGACGACGGCGTAGGGCACCACCGGCAGGCCCGCTTTCTCGAACAGGCGCTTGGACAGGACCTTGTCCATGGCCACGGCGCTGGCCGCCACGCCGCAGCCGACGTAGGGGAGGTCGAGCATCTCGCACAGCCCCTGCAGGCAGCCGTCCTCGCCGAAGGTGCCGTGCACGATGGGGAAGGCGGCGTCGAGGCGCGCGTCGAGCAGGTGGCGCACGGTGGCGCGCGGGTCGCCGTCGGGCACCGGCAGCGCTTTGTCGGTGCCGGCGAGCGTGCGCGCCGCCACGTCGGGGGCCACCCACGCGCCGTTCTCGGCGATGCCGAGGGGCACGGCCTCGTGGCCCGCCTGGGAGAGCCCCTGCGCCACCGTGCGCGCCGAGCGCACGCTGACGACGTGCTCGACGCTGCGGCCCCCGAAGATCACCCCGACACGCATGCCTGCTCCTTCGCCGTGGTCCGCGCGGACGGCTCGTGCGACGAACGGGTCGCGCGCGGCGCCGATTCCCGCGGGGGGTTGCGATAGCACATCGCCGACGGCGCCGATGCGGTCGGGTTCTTGCCTGCGACGCGCCTCGGGCGCGAGCATGGCGCCGTGCGCGCCGCCGCCCTCCTGGCCGTGCTCCTCCTGGCGCCCGCCGGCATCGGCGACACCGTGCCCGGGCTGTTCCTGCGGCTGGTGAACGAGGCGCTCAAGGGGCGCATCGATCCGCGCGCCATCCGCTTCGAGGCGCCGAGCAGCGTGGTGCTGGAGGACGCGGTGCTGTCGGACCCGGCGGGCGCGCCGGTGGCGCGCGTCAAGCGGGCCAAGGCCACCATCTCGCTGTCAGCGCTGGTGGTGGGCGAGGTGGTCATCTCGCGCATCGACCTGGTGGAGCCCCAGCTCCTGCTCGAGCTCAAAGACAAGAAGCTCAACCTCATCGAGGCGCTCACACCGAAGAAGCCGCCCAACAAGAGCAAGCCCGCGAAGGGCGCCTTCCGCGTCGACGTCATCGAGGCCAAGGACGGGGGCTTTCGCTTCACCGACGGTACCAACGTCACCATCGTCGCCGACGACATCGACGGCACCGCAGCCCTGGAGCTCGACCTGGCGAAGGAGCTTTTCCTCCTCGAGGTGAGCGACGTGCGCGTGCACAGCGGCGCCGTCAAGCTGCCGGAGCTCGACGTGCCCGTCACCGGCGTCACCGGCAAGCGCGTGCTGGTGCTCGCCGATCGCGTAGAGCTGTTGGGCGTGAGCGGCCGGGCCGCCGGCGCCGCCGTGCAGGCGCAGGGCACCATCCGCGTCAAGGCGCCGGGCTCGCTCAGCGTGAGCGGCACCGTCGACGCGCCCGCCAACGCGTGGCCCGAGCGCCTGCGGCGCCTGCCCTTCGACACGCCGCGCGTCACCGGCAAGGTCACCGTGAGCGGGCCCTTCGACGACGTGGTGGTGAAGGCCGACGCTCGCTTCGACGGCGCGGAGCTCTACGGCTACCAGCTGGGCGCGGGCCGCGGCGTGGTGGAGGTGGGCAAGACCGCCGTGCGCATCGTCGACGGCAGCGAGGTGGCGGTGGGCACCGGCCGGGTGCGCGCCACCGGCACCATGACGCTCAAGGACAAGCAGCTCGCCGTGGAGGCGCGCGCGCTCGACGTGCCGCTCGCCGAGGTGCTGCGCCCCGCCAAGCCCCCCGAGCGCCCCGCCGGCGTGGTCAACGCGCGCGCCACCATCACCGGCGTCGCCGACGGCAACAGCCCGCTCACGGTGGACGCGGCGGGCACCGTGCGCCGCGCGCTCGTGTACTCGATCAAGCCCCCCGGCGACCTCGAGGTGAACGCGCGCGTCGTCGTGCGGCCCGACGTGGTCACGCTCGAGCGCGCCACCCTGGCGGGCGCCGGCGTCAACGCGCGCGTGCGCGGCGACGTGCTGGTCAAGGAGGAGCGGCTCAAGCTCGCCCTCGGCGTCGACGCCACGGGGAACGCGCTGGCGTGGGTGCCCGACGTCCCGGGCGACGTCGTCGTCAACGACGCGCGCTTCGAGGGCGCGATCAGCGGCCCGTACCGCGCGGTGCGCGTGGTGGGCGAAGCGTCGTCGAGCGGCGGCGCGGCCTACGGCGTGCCGTTCGCCGACGTGCGCGCCGGCGTGGACGCCGGCGCCGACCTGGTGCAGGTCGAGCGCATCACCGGCACGGTCGCGCGTGGCGCCGTGCAACAGCTGCGCCCCATCGTGATCGCGCTCGAGGGCAAGCGCACCATCAAGGGCGCGGCGCGCGTGCGCGGCGTCCGCTTGGCCGAGCTGCGCGCGCCCGACGGCAGCGCCTTGCCGGTCGCGGGCCTCGCCGACGTCGAGGCGTGGCTGAGCGGCCCGTTGCAGGCGCCCACCGTGGCGTACGCCGCGGCCGCCGGCGGGCTCACCGTCGCCGGCGAGCGCCTGGAGCAGGCCACCGCGCGCGGCACCGTGACCAAGGAGCGCCTGGTGGTCGACGAGGCGCGCGTGCACGGCGCGCTCGTCGACGCGCACACGCAGCGCCTCACGCTGGCCCTGTCGACGCGCCAGCTCGCGGGCAGCGTGGAGGTGGCGCGTGCCGATCTCGCGAAGATCACGGCGGCGGAGCGCGCGCGCCTGGGTGGCTCCGTGCGCGGCACCGTGCAAGTGCGCGGCGACGCGCGCGCCCCCACGCTCGAGGGCACGTTCCTGGCAACCGACCTCGCCATCGGCGGCGAGCCACTGGGCTCGGGCACCGTGCGCGCGGGGCTCGCGCCCGACGGTCCCGTGCCCAAGCCCGGCGCCGGCCCGGCGCGCCACCTCGCCACTGTGGTGGGCACGGTGGGCTCGCCCACCGGACAGCTCGACGTGGCGGCCGCGTACGCCCTCGAGCGCGAGGTGCTGAACGCCAAGCTCGCCGTCGACAACGTCGACCTCGAGCGCTGGGTGCGCGGCCTCGGCGACTCGGTGGCGCCGCTGCAGGGCTTTGCCGCCGGCACCGTGGCGCTGTGGGGCCCGCTCGATCGCCTCACGGGGCATGCGCGCCTGCGCGTGCCGCAGCTCGCGGTGGC
>CAZONM010000456.1:0-4341 GCA_964580865.1 uncultured Myxococcales bacterium
CGCCTTCACCCTCGCCTTCACCCTCGCCTTCACCCTCGCCCTCACCCTCGCCCTCACCCTCGCCCTCACCCTCGCCCTCGCCTTCACCCTCGCCTTCGCTACTCACGCGCTCGCCGCACCGCCCGTCCAGGCAGACGGAGCCCGCCACGCACGGGTGCGCGCCGTCGCAGGCCTTGCCCTCGATCGCGGCCGTGAGCACGCAGCGCGCGGTCCCGACCGCCGCGAGGAGCGCCGTGAGCGCGACCAGCCGCATGCCACGATCGTACGCGATCTCGTCGCCGACCCTGGGAGCGCCAAGGCGACCGATCGCGCCGCCAAACTCTGCCGCGACGCGCTACAAGGCCGCATGACCCCGCAACCCTCCACCTCGAGCGCGGCCGGGCAGCTGCTCGCGCTGTGCATGCAGACGGGCCCCGACGGCGCTCGGGTGTACAGCGACGCCGAGGTGGCCGGCTTCATCCCCTTCCTGCTCATCGCCTTCGCGCCCGCCATCGACGCCGCCACCCTGTCGCCGGCGGCGCGCGCGCTGGTCGGTGGGCTCGCCGAGCGCCTTGGTCTCGACGGCAAGGACCCCGGCGCCGCCGCCACCGCGCTGCGCGCGCACTTCGCGGCGAACCCGCCGAACCCGGCGTTGCTGCGCGACTTCGAGCGACACTTCCGCGAGGTGCTCAAGGCGCTCGGCCCCGGCGCGGCCGCGTCGGCGTTCGCGTCGTTCGTGGGCGCCGCGGCGCCCACGCCGTTGTCGACCGTGGGGGCGCCGCGCCCCTTGGGCACGGTGCCCGCGAGCCCGTTCGCGCGCTTCCAAGTTCGCGCCCCGTCCCCCAAGAAGGAGAGCTGAGCCATGCCCGTGACCGGCACCCGCCTCACCACCGGCCAGGTCGGCACCACCGCGGCCACCACCGGCGCGCCCGACCCCGCCGCGCTCGGCGCGCTCGTGCTCGAGGCGCTCAAGAACCAGCCCGCGGGCACCATGAGCGTCCCCAAGGAGGTGCTCGAGCAGCTCGCCACCGCCGTGGTGCAGCTCGCCAACGAGGTGGCCGCGTTGCAGGGCGCCGGCGCGGTGACCGCCACGCCCGGCGGCCCCACCATCGACGCGCAGCTCACCATCACCTCCACGTTCTCGGCGCCCAAGCAGCGCGAGCACCTCGACGGGCTCGCGAGCAAGATCCGCGTCAAGTGCGCGGAGCTCGGCATCAAGCTCGACGTCAAGGTGGCGAGCGTCTACGCCATCAGCTGGCAGCTCGAGGTCGCCGGCAAGGCGCCGAAGGCCGCGCTCGACGAGCTGCGCACGTTCATCAACGGCGAGGTCCGGGGCATCGGCCTGACGGAGTTCGCCAAGGTGCAGGTGGGCAAGTACGACGTCGTGTGACCCGTGGCGCCGGCCTTCCTCCCCGAGGTCGCGCGCCCGGCGGTCACCGTGGACATGCTCGTGTTCACGCTGATGGGCGGCGCGCTGTCGCTCTTGCTCATCGAGCGCGGCCAGCCGCCCTATCGCGGGCGCCTCGCCCTGCCCGGCGGCTTCTTGCACGTGGGGCCGGGCGGCCAGGGGGGCGAGTCGCTCGACGACGCGGCCGCGCGCGAGCTGGCGGAGGAGACGGGCCTGTCGCGCGCGCAGGTGACGCTCGAGCAGCTCGGCGCCTTCGGCAAGCCCGGGCGCGATCCGCGCGGGCGCATCATCACCGTGGCCTACCTCGCGTTGGTGCCGCCGCAGGCAGCGCGCGCCGTGCGCGCCGGCAGCGACGCGGCGAGCGCCCGGTGGGTTGCCGTCGCCGAGCTGAAAGGCGGCGCGCTCGCCTTCGATCACGACGCCATCGTGGCCGCGGCGCTCGCTCGCCTGCGCCAAGACGTCGACCGCGCGGGCGCCGCGCTCGCGCTGGTGCCCGATCCGTTCACGGCGCGCGAGCTGCGCGAGGTGCACGAGGCCATCCACGGCCGCGGCCTCGACGCCGCCAACTTCGATCGCCGCCTGCGCCGGCTCATCGAAGACGGCTACGTCGACGTGGTGCCCGAGACGCGCGCCACCGGCCGGCGCCCGGCGCGCCTGTTTCGCGCCGTGCCCGCCGACGTCAGGGCCGCGCGGGCAGGCGCGCGATCTTCCGGCCGACGAGGTCGATCAGGTCGCCCTGCGTGAGCTGCACGTCGAGCACGTGGGTGCCCGCGTCTCTCGCCAGCGAGACGTGCGGTCGCTTCGCCCGCGAGTGGGCCGACGGAGCGTTGCAGGTTGCGCCGAGGAGCGCAGCACCGACTCGCAGAGGTCGAGGTCTTGCGCACCCACGGCGACCGTGCGCCCCTCATGCGGCGTAACCTCTCCCCGAGCAGCGACTCGACCGCGCCCGGCTGAGGTAGGCAGACTTACGCGGTGTCGTCGGCAGTCGTTGGTCGCGCGGGCTACCAGGGTCAAAGCCGCAGCCTGTCCATCACCGTCGCCTGTCCCTTCGGCAGGGCGTCGTCGAGGGTCTGGAGCGTCACAATGTACGTCCCGGGGAGCGCCGCTCCCTCGAACCGAAAACGGCCGTGCTCGTCACAAAACACGTCGATTTGCGCGAAAGTCGAGGTCGCCGCCTCGAAAAGCGAGAGCCTCGCGCGCGCGGAGTCCAGGGCGATTGTCCCGCAACTCCCGACACGTTCGCCGTTGAGCGTGAGCTCGCCGGCGATCGTTTGCCCGCCGGGCGGCGTCGCGGACACATCGAGGACGAGGTCGATCGCGTCGGTGTCTATGGTGACTGACGGGATGACGAGCGTCCCGAGCGTCGGAAGAGCGGCACCATAAGTACCGCGCGCGACCGTCACCGAGTACGTCCCTGGGCCAACGCGACCATCGAACGCGTAGGGGCCCGGGTTTGTCGCGCACGTCGTGACGACAACGAAACGCTGGGATGTCTCGGTGTTGTCGAAGAGTATTCTCGACGTCTGAAATGCTGCGTTCGCACCGGGACAGGTGTTGGTCGGCGTCGCTCCATTCAACCGGACGACGCCGGTAACTCGCACCGCAGCGACATCAAGCTCCAGCCCAACGGTGTCCGCAGAAAGGTCGACCGCAGCTTCGACTGCGACCTCGCCCACGGGAATGTTCGTCGCTGCGCTACCGGTCACCGACACAGCGTAAACACCCGGGTGCACGAGCCCGCCGAAGTCCCCGCCAGAGGAACAGAGCGAAGACACCGTCGTGAAAATCGCTCCGGCGCGAAACGTCACCGTCGCGGTCGGCGTTCCCGTGGTGCAGGTCTCCGTCGGCGTGCCACCGTTCACCATGATCGCACCCGCGACCTCGACGACGGGCATGGCGAGCACGACGCCAGCTCTGTCGGAGGTCAGGTCAAGGGTTGTCTCGAGCGGGTATGCATCCTTCGGAAGATTCGAGGCCTCTCGACCGGCGGCCGTGACCCGGTAGACGCCCGGGTTGACGAGGGTTTGAAACGTGAGCCCCGCTCTGTCGCAGCCGATCGTGATCGTGCCTGGCGCTTCGGTTTCCGTGTTCGTGAGGCTCAACTGCGCCTTCACATAGACAGGCGACGGACCCGGGCAGGAAAACACCGGCGCCCCGCCGTCCAGTTCGAGCTGACCGCTCACCGTCACGAAAGGAACATCGAGGACGACGTTTGACAGTGACGTGGAGAAGTCCGCATCGGCGAGCACGCGCGTCGGGCTCGCGGGAAGCGTCGTCGCGTAAAGTCCGAGGATGCCACCCGTGACCGTAACGTCATATTGACCGGGATGGATCTTTGCCGAGAACGCCGAGCCGGGGCACGGCACAAGCACAACGCTCGAAGCATTCGTGTCCCGCTCGTGGAACTGCACGGTGGCGCGCGTTTGTCCGGTCGAGCATGACGGAAGGGCGGCTCCGTTGCCGGTGATCGTCCCCGAGATGTCGACGAGGGCAAGGTCGAAGGCGTTGTCCGGCGACGAGCTTTCGACCGTGAAGCTCGCAGCAAGCAGGTTCTGGGTCGATGGGAGCTGGGCGAGCTGTCCGTTTCCCGCGACCGTTACGCGATGGGTGCCGGGCCAAATGAGGCCGCCAAAGGTGAACGGGGCCGCCGAATGGCAATGGACGGACAGCTGAGAGATTGAGCCGTCCTCGGCGGCAAACGTTAAGATTCCGACCACGCCGCCTTCGCCTGCTGCTCCACAGGAGGATGCGGGGGCCGCACCGTTCACCGTCAGCTCACCGGCGACCGGTAGACCCTCGACGTTCACAATCCACGAGGTCGGGTCACCGTCCGCGCAGACACCAAGAGCGTCGCAGGAGTACCCGTCCAAGCATCCGTGGTCGCAGGTAAGCGGCTCGGCCTCGCCCTCGCCCTCGCCCTCGCCCTCGCCCTCGCCCTCGCCCTCGCCCTCGCC
>CAZONM010000457.1:0-4328 GCA_964580865.1 uncultured Myxococcales bacterium
CGGCCGCGCGCGCGTCGAAGTGCGCGCGCGCGTCGTCATCGAGGGCGCGCCACCAGCACAGCGCCAGCGCGCGCGCGCGCGGCGCGAAGCGCAACACGTCGGCTTGCGCGCCCAGCGCCACCAGCGCGCCCAGGAGCTTGGCCGCGTCGGCGTCGTGCACGCCGCGCTCGTAGCCCTCGTCGTAGCGCTTGCGCGCCGCCTCGCTCACCAGCTTCTCGAGGCCACCGTCGTGCGTGCGCAGCTCCTCGAGGCGCGTCTGCGTGAGCCCGTCCTTGCCCTGTTGCGCGGCGAGGTAGAGCGTGCCGGCCAGATACTCGACGCGCGCGACTGCCGCGCTCTCGCTCACGAGCGGCTCCAGGAACAGGTCGAGGTCGGCGAGCAACGCATCGTCGTCGACCGGCTCGAAGTAGTCGGTGCCGGTGATGTGCAGCGAGAGCCCGGGCGCGCCGTCGGCGCCCGGTCGAGGCAACAGCGTGACGTCGAAGGGCTGGCTGTTGACCGTGAAGCGGTGCTTGCCGAGCTGCACCAGCTCTTGGCCGCCGGCGCCCTCGACCTGCATCTCGCTGCGATCGCGCACCTGGCGCGCGGCCTCGGCGCGCGCGGCCTTCACCTTGCCGAGCACCTCCTCGCTCTTGACGCTGTCGCCGAGCGCGGCCAGCTCGGCGGCCAGGGCGCGCGCCTTCTCGAGCATGGGGTCGGCGGCGAACAGCGTGTTGAGCTCGTCGAGGTTCTTGCAGGCGAGCGCGCGCCGCTTGACGCCGTCGAGGACGCGCTCGGCGGAGGTGAGCAGGTTCTGGGCGCGCCGATGCTTGTCGTCGAGGAGCTGCTGCTTCTTGGCGGTAAAGGCCTCGAACACGTCCTCGCGGCGCGCCGCCAGCTCTGTCACCGCGCTCTCGATCTCGGAGAAGCGCCCCTCGAGCTCCTCCACGGTGACGAGCAGGCGCGCCAGCTCCTGGTCACAGCGCTCGGGCGTGTCGCACAGCGACAGCGCGCTCTCGCTCGCCTGCGCCAGCAGCTTGAGCTGCGCGCCGAGCTCGGCGGCGCCCTCGCGCTTCAAGAGCTCGCGGCGCTTGCCGTCGAGGGTGGCGCGGGCCCGGTTGAGGAGCGCGATGACGCCGCCGATGTCCTCCAGGACCTTGGTGCGCACCGTGGCGTCGTCGATCTTGAGCTGTCCGGTGACGTCGGTCAGCAGCTGCAGGCCGGTGAGCACGCGATCGAGCTCGGCGAGCAGCGGCCTGGCCTCGGCCGCCTGCTGCACTTCGGCGCCCTTGGCCACGATGGCGTCGTGGGTCTCGCGGTAGGGCGTGAGCGCTCGCTCGCTCTGCAGGAACTGCCCCGCGCGCGCCGCCAGCTCGTCGAGCTTGGCGGCGGCCTCGGCGGCGAGCGCCTGCAGGCGCGGCACGTCGATGTAGCGCTCCTCTTGCAGCGTGACGAGGTGCCCGCGCTGCGCGCGCAGCGCCTTCATGGCTTCCAAGAACGGGTCAATGGTGTCGAACGAGTCGGGCCGGACCTCGGAGAAGATCTGGCGCTGGCGCTCCTCGGCCTGGCGCAGCGCCTCGGCCGACGCCTTCTGGATGGCGAGCACCTTCTCGAACTCGTCGATGACGAGCTCGGCGGTGCCGCGGGCCGCGCCGATGGTGGTGGCGAGCGCGCCCGCCTCGGCGTCGCCGAGCCACGGGTACGTGTCGATCACGCGCGTGCACTCGCGCACCAGGTCTTCGTAGAGCGTCACCGACGGTCGCTGCGATGCGATCATGCGCCGCAGCGTGTGCACGTCGGAGATGGCGCGCACCGCCTCGGGGTTGCCCACCTTGGCGAGCAGGCTGCCGGCGTGCGGGCCGCGCGCGCCGGTGCTGGCCGCGTGCTCGGCCGAGACGAAGGGCGTCTGCCAGATGCGCATGGGGTGCACGCGCGTGGGCTCGTCGCCCTCGGCGCGGAACACCAGCATGGTGCCGTCGTCGAACAGCGACCAGCCGTGGCACGGGATGGGGCTCCGCACCTCCTTGTCGATCAGGTTGTAGGCCAAGAGCACGCGCAGGCCAGTGTCGGGGCGGTAGAACACGAACAGCACGTCCTCGCCGTTGGGCGAGCGGACGCTGCGCTTGAACGCCAGGCCCGTGGGGTCACCGTCGAACGTCTTGCACTCGCCGGTGGCCAGCGCGTAGCCGCCCGGGAAGATGATGCCGTGGTCCTCCGGCAGCTCTACGCAGCTGTGCGCGATGGCGTCGAGGCGGCGCGCCTCTTTGGTGCGTGTGTTGTACACGAAGTGGCGCGGCGCCTCCTCGCGGTACGGGATGACCTTGAGCAGGATGAGCGCGCCCACCTTGGCGTAGAAGAACTGCGCGTCGTCGAGCGACTGGCTGCGATCGTCGACGGGCTCGGACAAGATGCCCTGGCCGGTGGTGGTGTTGTTCTCGATCTTGATCGTGAGATCGCCGCCCATGGTCTCGACGAACACGGTGTCGAGCACGTTGACGTGCGGGAAGCGCCCGGTGACGAAGCTCTCGCGCCCGGCGCGTGTCCACTCGAACGAGTGCGTGCGCGGGAAGGTGTGGTCGTCGAGCCCCTCGGCGTCGAGGTAGCGCACCGCGCCGGTGCGATCGATGGCCCAGCGCAGCACCTTGAGGTCGCGCGGCGCGGGGCCGATGCGAAAGACGGCGAGCACGCGCCCGTTGTCGAGCACGCGCAGCTGAATGAGCCGCGCGCCCTTGTAATAGCGGTACAGCTCGGTGAAGTCCTTGACGAAGCGCGCGTCGCGCAGGAACGCCGTGGCCGGGTCGTCACCGGCCACGGGGATGGCGTCGAGGTTCCAGCTGCCGTCGGCGTTCTTCTGGAAGCGGTGGACGCCGAAGACGGCGTCGACCTTGGTCTCTTGCTTGAGGCCGATGAAGACGTTGTAGCCGAACAACAGGCGCCCGCCGACGTTGACGATGTCGCACGGCACGCAGTTGTTCTCGGTGCGCACGCGCTCGTTGGCGAGCACGGCGAGCGGCGTGCCGCCGAACACCTGCTGACGCTTGGCGTTGAGCGCCTCCACCTGCGCGCCCAAGCCGGCGCCCTGGGCCTCGAGGCGGGCCCGGATGACCTCATAGCCGCCGCCCTCGATGGAGGGGTCGTTCGTGGGGGCGGCAGCGGGCTTCGTCGTCGACGCCATCGAGACCACGGTGGCGCAGATGGCGGGCCGCTGACAAGTGTGGAGCGACGCGCCGCGTCGCCGGGCGGGCCGTGGTCCGCTCGGCCAGCAGACCGATGCCGCGGTCCGCCGATGGACCGAGCGGGCGGCCGCCGGCGCCACCCTACGGTCGGCGCCATGATCACCCCGCGTGCCATCGCCGTCCTCGTCGTCCTCGTCTCCGCGACCTGCGCCCACGAGGTCGATCAATCGACCCAGGAGGACGGCGCCGCCGTCTTCGTGGGAGAGGCCGACGAGCTGAACGACCAGCTCGTGCGCGGCGACGACGACGGCTTCCTGCGCACGCCCTTGGTGCCCACGCCCGCGGCGTTCACGCGCGTGGGGGTGCGCTTCGACGCCCTCGGGCCCGTGGCGGTGGAGGTGCGCACCACCAGCGACGGCGGCGCGAGCTTCAGCGACTGGCAGCCGACCGAGCTCACCTTCAGCGAGCCCCCGGCCAACAACGCCTTCGCCGACGTCGGCGCTGCGATCGCGCGCGCAGGCGCGCCCGCCACCCACGTGCAGCTGCGCTTCATGGCGCCGGTCGAGAGCGCGCTGTCGTTCTTGGCCGTGGAGGCCTTCGAGCTCGACGCGCAGCGTGAGGAGGCCGGGGCTGCCAGCGGCGCCGAGCAGGCGCTGGCCGCCGACGGCCTGGCCGTGCCGCGCGCGCAGTGGGGGGCGCGCGCGCGCAGCTGCAGCCCGAGCCAGCGCCCCGCGCGCCTCACCATCCACCACTCGGAGACGCCCAACGCCGACCCGCTCTCGGGCGCGGCGCGCATGCGACAGATGCAGAACTATCACATCGACGTGCGCGGCTGGTGCGACCTCGGCTACCACTTCGTCGTCGGCAAGGACGGGCAGGTGTACGCCGGCCGCGCCGAGGACGTGCGCGGCGCCCACGCCGCCGGCAACAACCAGGACAACGTGGGCATCGCCTTCATCGGCACCTACCACGGCGGGCAGCCGAGCGCGCCGATGCAGAGCGCGGCCGCGCGCGTGATGGCCGCGCTCGCCGACCAGTGGGGCATCGCGCTCTCGCGCTCCACGGTGAAGAGCCACCGCGAGCTCGGCTCCACCGATTGCCCGGGCGACGCGCTGCAGGCGCGCCTCGACGCGCTCATCGCCGCCGCGCGCGCGAGCGCACCGCCGAGCGCGC
>CAZONM010000458.1:0-4314 GCA_964580865.1 uncultured Myxococcales bacterium
TGGCACGCTGCACCGGCGCGCTCGCACCCACGGCGCCGCCGGCGCTCTCGTGCGCGGGCGCGGGCGATGCGCCGCTCGTGCTGGTGCTCCTGGCGGCGCTCGGCAGGCGGCGACGCCGGTAACGCTTCGGTAAGGCGGGAACGATCGCGCGCGGCCGGCTGTCACCTGCCGCAACCACGCGGAGGTCGTCATGCTGCTGCTCGTCGCGCTGCTCGCGTCTCTTGAGCCCGTCGGTGCCACCGCCGACGAGCTCACCTTCGGTACGCCCGTCGTCTATCAGAACCTCACGCTCGTCCCGGTGACGACGTCGGCCAAGGGCCCGTTCCCGTCCTACACGCTGTTGGAGGAGGGCCTGGCGAACAAGACGCTGCGCGTGCGCGAGCTGGCCGGCTCCGACAGCGCCGCCACCGTCAACGAGGTGGAGATCAAGAACGCCGGGCGCGAGCCGGTGTTCCTCTTGTCCGGCGAGATGATCCTCGGCGGCAAGCAAGACCGCATCCTGCAGAGCGACGCCGTCATCCCGCCGAACGGCACGTGGACCAAGGTGCCCGTGTTCTGCGTCGAGCACGGCCGCTGGAACGGCGCCAAGCTCGAGTTCGCGGCGGGCGGCGCGCTCGCCCACGGGCGCCTGGTGGAGGCCGCGCTCTCGGGCGATCAGTCGAAGGTGTGGGCCGAGGTGGCGCGCAAGAGCGACGTCGAGGGCACGGCCAGCGACACCGGTACCTATCGGCGCACCGTGCAAGACGGGCGCGTGCGCGAGCGCATCGCGCGCCACCGTGCCGCCATCAAGGCCATGCTGCCGCGCGGGCGCCTGGCGGGCTTCGTGTTCGCCGTCAACGGCGAGGTGCGCGTGGCCGACCTGTTCGGCAACCCCGTGCTGCTCGACGCGCTCAGCGACAAGCTGATCTCGGCCTACGTGCTCGAGGCGCTCGAGGAGCCGACCGACGCCGCCGCGCGGCCGCTCGAGGCGAAGGCCGCGGCGGCGTTCGTCACCTCGGGCAAGAAGGCTGCGACCACCCGCCAGGTCACCGTGGGGACGTCGGCCAACACCGTCAAGGAGAGCGACGACGTCATCGCCAACGAGTCGAAGGACCTGGGCAACGGCGGCCAGGGCACGCGCTCGACGTACGTCGCCAAGAAGAAGCGCAAGTAGCGCCGGTGTAGGCGCCGCTCGCTCCACCGCTCGCCCGACGACCGGCGGCGCGGGCGGCGACGATACTGCGATCGATGCGCCGGATCCTCGCCCGCCTGTCGACGCTCGTCGCCCTCTGGGGCGCCGGGCTCGCGACGGCCTGCGCGCCCTCGCCGTTCGTGCCCTGCAACAGCGACGACGACTGCACGCGCCGCGAGCTGTGCATCGACGGGCTCTGCGGCGACGCCGGCGAGACAACGCGTGCACCGCCGGTGGTCGAGCGCGGGCGCGCCGCGCGAGGCGAGCTCATCGTCGACGCGCCCGCCGGCGGCGACGTCACCGCGCCGAGCCCGGAGCCCGCGCCGGAAGAGCCGCCGTCGCCGCCCGACGCGCCCCTCGATCCCGTCGATGACTGGATCGACCCAGCCTTCGCCCATCGCGCGGTGGTGACCATCGCGGGCGTGCCCGGTGTGCTCCAAGACTGGGTCGACGACGTCCCGGTGCTCGTGCGCGTGCGCGCCGCCGACGTCGGCGCCGAGGTCGTCGACGGCGCGCGACAGCGCGCGCTGTTCACCTCCGTGGAGGGTCAGCCCTTGGCCGCCGAGCTCGACAGCGATCGAGGCAGCGAGCTGGTGTTCTGGGTACGCCACAGCTTCGACCCGCGCGCGGAGCTGCCCGCGCCCGAGCGCCTGTACCTGTACGCCGGCGGTGACGCCGACGTGAGCGCTCCCGCGGCGCGCGACGCGTGGTCGGCCTACTTCGCCGTCTATCACCTCGACGCCGCGCGCACTCTGCCGCAGCCCGACAGCACCGGCGCGCGCGCCGGCATCAACGAGGACGCCGAGGCCGAGACGGTGCCGTGCGCCGTGGGCAGGTGCCTGTTCTTCGACGGCCTCGACGATCGCCTGGTGGTGCCGCGCTCGTTCCCCGAGCTCGCCGGGGCGACGCAGGCGACCATCTCCGCGACCGTGCGCATGACGTCGCCCGAGGACTCGTTCATCGCGGTGTGGAGCACGCCCGACGCGAACCGCAGCCGCTTCTACCTGGGCACCGACGGCGACGGCGTGCCGCAAGCCGCCGTGCGCGTCGACGACCTCACGCCGGTGGTGCACGTGGCCCAGGGCGGGCCCGCGCTCACCGCCGGCGTCGATCACCAGCTCGACGCCGTGCTCGACATGGCCGCCGGCACCGTCTCGCTCTTCGTCGACGGCGCGCTCCGGGCCACCGACCAGTTCGTGAGCCTCGGCGCGCTGCCGCCGAGCGCCAGCGCCGCGGCCGCCGTGGGCGCCGCGTCGGGCGCCGCTGCGGTGGACGAGTTCGACGGGCTGGTGGACGAGGTGCGCATCAGCGGGCGCGCGCGCTCGGCCGACTACGTGAAGGTCGACGCCGCGTCGCGGGCTGGCTGGCTGACCTCCGTGGCGCTCGAGCAGTAGCCCGGCAACGCAGCAGAATTCCCAGTATTTCCAGCCTGATCTCCCGATCGCACGGCTGTGCGCACCGAAGCGACATCTGCTCCGAAAACCTACACATCAGGCTGGCGCGGGGGCGCGGCCCGCGAGGAGGCTCCCGCCATGGACGAGACGCTCACCACGGAAGAAGTCTGGCGCATGGTGAACGAGATCTTGGCCGAGTTCGGCCTGCCCGCGGCGCGCGCGCTTCACGAGCGCACGGCCGAGGGCGAGCCCGCGGTGGAGGCCGGCTGAGCGACCGGCGCTACCGTGGGCGCGCGGCCAACGCGCGCGGGCGCGCCTCGTAGCTGACGATGACGTCGGCGCCGGCGCGCCGGATCGACAGGAGCGACTCCTCCATGGCGCGCGCGAAGTCGAGCAGGCCGCGCTCGGCCGCGGCCACCAGCATGGCGCGCTCTCCCGACACCTGGTACGCGAAGATCGGCAGGTCGCTCTGCTCGCGCACGTCGCGGATGACGTCGAGGTTGGTGAGCGCCGGCTTCACGAGCAGCGCGTCGGCGCCCTCGGCGACGTCGAGCTGCCACTCGCGGCGCGCCTCGCGCCGGTTGCCCGCCGGCATCTGGTAGCTCTTGCGATCGCCGAACTGCGGCGCCGAGTGCGCAGCGTCGCGGAAGGGGCCGTAGAAGGCGCTCGCCATCTTGACCGCGTAGGAGAGCACGCCGACGTCGACCAGGCGGGCCTCGTCGAGCGCGCCGCGGATGGCGGCCACGCGGCCGTCCATCATGTCGCTCGGCGACACGAAGTCGATGCCCCAGCTGCCGAGCAGCACCGCCATCTTGGCCAGCACCGCCAAGCTCTCGTCGTTGACGATGACGCCGTCGTGCACGATGCCGCAGTGGCCGTGCGAGGTGAACGAGCACAGGCACACGTCGGCGAACAGCACCAGCTCGGGGAAGCGCCTGCGCAACGCCTCGGTGGCGGCGCGCGTGGGGCCGAGCTGCGCCTCGAGCTTGCTGCCGTCGTCGCACTTGTCGTCGGGCACGCCGAACAGCATGACGCCGCCCACGCCGGCGTCGACGAGGGGCGCTACCTCTTCGGCGATCTTGTCGCCGCTCACCTGCCACAGCCCGGAGTTGGCCGAGGTCTCGCGCAGCGTGCCCGAGCCCGGCACCACGAAGTACGGCATGACGAGGTTGCGCAGCTCTATGGTGGTCTCGGCGAACAGGCGGCGCACGGCGGCGTTTCTGCGCAGGCGGCGCATGCGAACGGCGGGGCCGGTGATGGGCGTCTTCATGGTGCGGTCTCCGGGAGGGAAGCGAGGAAGTCGTCGAGGTCGGTGCCGCGCGGCACGAGCATCGCGTCGCGGTGGGCCACGCGCTCGAAGGCGCGCGCGGTGGAGTCGCCGACGCATACGACGGTGCGCGGCAGCGCTCCACCCCGGCGCTCCACCGCGTCTGCGAGCGCAGCCACCGCGGATGGCGAGAAGAACACGAGCGCCGCGTCTGACTCGAGATCGCCGAGACCTGCCTCGAGGCCGGGCGCGGCGCGCGTGCGGTAGGCGATGCCGGTGCGCACCTCGGCGCACGAGGTCAGCGCGGCGAGCGCCGCGGCGTGCTCGGCGCTCTCGTCGCCGACGTCGCTGGTGGGGTAGAGCACCCAGGGTCGTGGGCCTCCGCGCACAGCGCTCGCGACCGCTTGCGCCAGCGCCACGGCGCCGCCCTGCGCGCGGGTGGCGACGGGCAGGCCCGCCTCCTCGAGCGCGCGCGCCGTGGC
>CAZONM010000459.1:0-4294 GCA_964580865.1 uncultured Myxococcales bacterium
CTCCCGTCGACGCGGATGCCGCGCCCGGGGTCGTCGAGGCGCCCGGGCTGGAGGGGCCCGACGAGCGCGCGCCCGGCGCCCTGGGGCAGGCCGTGCGCGCGCTCGGGCAGGCCTACGGTCGGCTCGAGGCGAGGAGCCGCCTGTTCATCCTGGTGCTCGCGTTCGGCGGGCTCACGAGCGCCGCTCTCCTCGTCGCGCAGCGCACGGCCTCGCGCCCGAACCTCTCGGTGCAGCTCGGCAACCTCGCGAACGCCGCCGCCGACTGCCCCCCCGGCGGCCGCGTGGTGCTGATCCGCGCGCAGCAAGCCGCGCGCCTCGGCGAGGCGAGGCTCGTGGAGGAGCTGATCCACGAGGCCGACGAGAAGGTCCCCATGGGCACGCGCTGCCACGAGTTCGGCCTGCGCTTGATCGCGAGCGCGCAGCTCGCGCAACGGGAGGCGCGATGACACGCCTCGTGCTGGCCGTTGTCGTCGCGCTCGCCACGGCCTGCGCGAGCGAGCTGTCGGTCGACGAGCTGGTCGCCGACCTCGAGGGCCAGGGCGTGCGCGTCGCCGCGCGCAAGGGCGCCGACTCCGCCGTGCAACAGGAGCTCGACAACCTCAACCAGGCGCTCGCCACCGGCGTGCCCATCCCCAAGCTGGCGCGCCGCCTCACGCTCGAGGGCATCCCCGCCGACGTGTTCTGGTGCCCGGGCAAGGCCGAGCAGGCCGACGCCGTGGTGGCCTTCTCGCTGCGCGGACCGCGGCCCACCGACCCACCGTTCCTGGCCGGGTCCGCCGACGTGCTCACGGGGTGGGTGAACCTCCCCGTGGGCGCCTTGGTGGTGTCCATGAGCCCCACCGAGGAGCAAGACGAGGCCGCGCTCAAGGTGGCGATCGCAGCGGCGAACCTCGCGCCGTGAGCGCACGCGTCAGCGCACGCTCGGCCGCTTGCCCTTCTCACCCTTGCGCTTCTGCGCCTCGAGCTTGCGCCGCTGGGCGCGGTTGAGGCCGCCAGCGTCGCCGCCATCGTCGTCGTCCTTGGTGGCCGCGAGCTCACGGGCGATGGCGCCGCCCACCGGGCGCGCGCCCACCGACGACGCCGTCGAGCTCATCACCGCGCGGCTAGCGACGCCCGCGATGCTCGGCGCGCCGGCGCTCGGTAGCGGCATGCCGGCGGCCTGGGGGCGGGCGCCCGCGGGCGCCTCGCCGTCGGCGGTGGGGTGGCGCGCCACCTGCTGCTCGCGCAGCTTGCGGCGCCGCGCGCGCTCGGCGATGAGGCGCTGCGTCTCTTGCTCGGCGTCTTGCCGGCTCACGATCTGCGCCTTGAAGATCTTGTCGAGCACCTCGTCGCGGATGCGCGCCATCATGCCCGCGAAGATGTTGTAGCCCTCTTTCTTGTACTCCTGCTTCGGGTCCTTCTGACCGTAGCTGCGCAGATGGATACCCTCGCGGAGGTGCTCCATGGTCGAGAGGTGCTGCTTCCACGCTTCGTCGATGACGTTGAGGTACACGTAGCTCTCGAGGTTGCGCATGACCTCGGGCGTGATCGACTTCTCCTTGGCGTCATAGAAGCGCGCGGACTCGGCGAAGCAGCGATCCATGACGTCGTCGCGGTTCTGCATCCCGACGATGTCGACCGAGACGCCCATGTTCTCCTTCATGTCGTTGACGATGGCGCCGAGCTTCCACTCCGAGGCCGGCGCCTTCTCGGGGCAGGCGGCCTGCACCCCGGTGACGATGGACTGCTCGACCAGGTCGAGCACCATCTCCTTCAGCTCGGGCCCGCCCTCGAGCACGCGGCGGCGCAGCGTGTAGATCGACTTGCGCTGCTGGTTCATCACGTCGTCGTACTCGATGAGGTTCTTGCGCGAGTCGAAGTGCATGCCCTCCACGCGCTTCTGCGCGTCGGCGATGGCGTTGGACACCATCTTGTGCTCGATGGGGACGCCGTCTTCCATGCCGAGCATCTCCATCACGCGGATCATGCGGTCGGCGGCGAAGATGCGCATCAGGTCGTCTTGCAGCGACAGGTAGAAGCGCGACGAGCCCGGATCGCCTTGGCGGCCGGCGCGACCGCGTAGCTGGTTGTCGATGCGGCGGCTCTCGTGGCGCTCGGTGCCGACGATGCGCAGGCCGCCCGCGGCCTTGACCACGTCCTTGGCGTTGCCGCACTCGACCTCCCACTTGGGGAGCTCGTCGGCGTACAGCGCCACGGCCTTCTCGTAGAGCGCGCGGCGATCGCGCTTCACCCACTCGAGGGCCTGCTCGACCGTCTCGGGCACGTCGTCGGGCCTGTGGGGCTGCACGTCTTCACCGAGCGACGCCGCGGCCTTCTTGGTCTCCTCCCACTCCTCCATCTTCTGCTGGAGCGCGAGCAGGTGCTTGCCGTCTTTCACGTCGCGCTCGACGAGCTTGTCGATGTTGATGAGGTCGGCGCGGCCCATGAGGAAGCCGTACTCGGCCACCTGCTCGTTGGTGCCGCCGAGCGCGGCCACCACGTTCTGCCGCGCCATGTACTCGGGATTGCCGCCGAGCAGGATGTCGGTGCCGCGGCCCGCCATGTTGGTGGCGATGGTGACGGCGCCGAGCTTGCCTGCCTGCGCAACGATGCCGGCCTCGTCCTTGTGGCGCTTGGCGTTCAGCACCTGGTGCGGCACGCCCGTGTGCTTCTCGCCCTGCTCATCGTCCCAGCTCATCTTCTTGAGCAGGTTCGAGAGCACCTCGCTCTTCTCGACCGACACGGTGCCCACCAGCACCGGCTGGCCCTTCTTGTGCGCGTTCCTGATGTCCTCGGCGATGGCGTCGAACTTCTCGCGCTCGGTCTTGTAGATGAGGTCTTGATCGTCGACGCGCACGACGGCGCGGTTGGTGGGGATGACGGTGACGTCGAGGTTGTAGATCTTGGCGAACTCCTCGGCCTCGGTGTCGGCGGTGCCGGTCATGCCCGAGAGCTTGCGGTACATGCGGAAGTAGTTCTGAAACGAGATGGTGGCCATGGTGCGCGTCTCGGGCTGCACCTTGACGCCCTCCTTGGCCTCGACGGCGCCGTGCAGGCCGTCGGACCAGCGGCGGCCGTACATCAAGCGGCCGGTGTGCTCGTCGACGATGACCACCTCGCCCTTCTCGATGACGTAGTCGACGTCGCGCTTGTACAGCGTGTGCGCGCGCAGCGCCTGCGTGAGGCGGTGCAGCTTCTCGATGTGTGTGGGGTCGTAGAGGTTCTCCACGCCCACCAGCTGCTCGCAGCGCGTGACGCCCACCTCCGTGAGGATGACCGAGCGCGACTTCTCGTCGATGGTGTAGTGCTCGTCCTTGCGCAGCTGCGGCACGATCTGGTTGGCGCGCTTGTAGCTCTCCACGTCTTCGTCGGACGGGCCCGAGATGATGAGCGGCGTGCGCGCCTCGTCGATGAGGATGGAGTCCACCTCGTCGACCACCGAGAACGCGTGCCCGCGCTGCATGTAGTCC
The DNA here is from genome assembly GCA_964580865.1 of uncultured Myxococcales bacterium. Classification (GTDB taxonomy): domain Bacteria; phylum Myxococcota; class UBA727; order UBA727; family VGSZ01; genus JACOUT01. The sequence goes on from CAZONM010000459.1 coordinate 3,450, forward strand.
TTGAGCGAGAACTTCATGTTGTCGCGCAGGTAGTCGAAGCCGAACTCGTTGTTCTGGCCGTAGGTGATGTCGCTCTGGTAGGCCTCGCGCTTGGCGCGATCGCCCTGGTGCGGCACCACCACGCCCACCGACAGCCCGAGGAAGCGGTAGATGCGGCCCATCCACTCGGCGTCGCGCGTGGCCAGGTAGTCATTCACCGTGACCACGTGCACGCTGCCGCCGGTGAGGGCGTTCAGCACCGTGGGACAGGTGGCGACGAGCGTCTTGCCCTCGCCGGTCTTCATCTCGGCCACGCGGCCGGAGTTGAGCACCATGCCGCCGATGAGCTGCACGTCGTAGTGCCGCATGCCGAGCACGCGCCGGCCCGCCTCGCGCACCAGCGCGAAGGTCTCGATGAGCACGTCGTCGAGGATGGCGTTGACCTCGTCCTTGGTGAGGTCCTCGCCCTTGGGCTTCCTCGCCTGCTTGTCGGCGACGGCCTTGGTGACCTGCTGCTTGAGCTCGGCGATGCGCGACGCCATCTGGTCGTCGCTCATGGCCTTCATGCGGTCCTCGAGGGCGCCGATGGCCGCCACCCGCGGCCGCATGGCCTTGATGTCGCGGTCGTTCTTGGTTCCGAAGACTTTGGCGAAGAGGCCCATGGTGAGCTCGCTGGACGAGGTGACAAGCGGATGAGGAGCGGGGCGCGGCGCGACGCGCTTCGCGCGCGACGCCGCGTAGGAGCCGAGCGGTCAGGCGCGCGGCGGACCCTGGGGCAGCGCCGGGCTCACCTCGAGGGCGAGGCGAGGACGGGGCGCGGCCGCCGGGGCGGCGGGCTCCTCGACCGCGATGCGCACCACCGGCGC
>CAZONM010000460.1:0-4273 GCA_964580865.1 uncultured Myxococcales bacterium
CGCCGCCGCGCGCGACGTGGCGCGCATGGACGCCGGCATCACCGACGCCGACGGCGTCATCGAGGCCGCGTTCGGCAAGGGCAAGCCGGGCGCGGGCATCGCGTCGCAGGCGCGCTCGCTCGCGTTCGCGTTCGCCGTGGCCATCGCGCTGCGCCTGTTCCTGGTGGCGCCGTTCCAGATCCCGTCGGGGTCCATGGTGCCCACGCTGCTCATCGGCGATCACCTGTTCGTCTCGCGCGCGAGCTACGGGCTGCAGTCGCCCGTGAGCACGAGCTACCTGGTGCGCTGGAGCGACCCCACGCCGGGCGACATCGTGGTGTTCGAGGCGCCACCATGGGTGGGGCACAACGCCGGCGAGGACTGGATCAAGCGCGTCATCGCCGGCCCGGGCCAGCGCGTGAAGCGTGTCGACAAGACCGTCTTTGTCGACGGTCAGCCCTATGCGCACAGCGGCCCCGGCGAGCAGCGCCAGTACATGGACTTCAAGGAGCGCGGCGGCGGCCGTGGCACGTGGGAGGAGCGCAGCGCCTTCCACCACGTCGAGGGCGTGCCGAGCCGACCGCACAGCGTGCTGCACGACACCGATCGCCCCGTGGCCGACTGGCCGAACGCCATGTACCCCGAGCCGCGCCAGCGCGGGCTGGTGTGCACGGCCACCGAGTGCACCGTGCAGCCGGGCTTCGTCTTCGTCATGGGCGACAACCGCGACAACTCGGCCGACGGCCGCGAATGGGGCGCCGTGCCGATCGACAACATCAAGGGCCGCGCGCTGTTCATCTGGGTCAGCGTCGACGGCAGCGTCGACAGCGTGCGCGTGGGCAAGTTCACGCTGCCGCGCTTCCGCTGGGAGCGGATCTTCAACGGGCTGTGATCGCGGGCGGTGATCGAGCGGCGCTACTCGGCTGACGCCGCCAGGACCACGTCGGTGGTGACCAGCGCCACCGTCACCACGCCCAGGAGCGCGCCGGTGACGTACAGGGCGTTGGCGATGCCCGAGGCCACGCGCACGCCCTGCTCGCGCTGGAAGAGCGTGAGGCTGTCGATGGGCTCGGGCTGCAGGTACGAGGTCTCCGGCTTGGTGTCGTAGAGCGGCAGGTCGATGGTGCCGGCGTACAGGTCCTCGGCGACCAGGCCCGTCATGAGCGCGGCGCCCGCCACCACGATGGTGCCGACGCCCGTGGCCACGGCGGCCGGCCACAGCGAGATGCGCGCGTCGACGAGGTCGGCCATGACCTGCAGCGGCGTGGCGTCCTCGACGTTGATGAGGGTCTTCCACTCGGCCTTGCCGCCCTGGCGCACGCGGATCTCGTGCTGGCCGGGATCGAGCTGCACGGTGAGCGACGCCGCCTGGCCGCGCTCCTGGCCGTCGACGATGATGGTGGCGGCCGCGCCGTCCTTCACGCCGATCACCACCGGGACGCGCGGATCGACGGCGCGGCCGGTCAGCGCCAGCGACGTGAGCTGCTTGGCCGCGTAGTAGTACAGCTCGCGGTTGGCCGGCACCTTGCGCTGCTGCTGCGCCACGCGCGTCCCGTCTCGCGGGTTCACCACCAGCACGGTGATGAGGAAGTCCTCGCCCACCTTGGCCACGTTGCCGCCGAGGATGATCGACGCCTCCACCAGCTTGCCCACGCTCGCCATGCACGCCTCGGCGTCGCAGCCGAGCATCTGCTGGTTGGCCGACGCGTCGAGCAGGAGCTTGATCTGCGTGGCGGTGACGGTCTCGCCCAAGTGGCTCTCGACCGCCTGGCCCTGCACGGCCTGGTTGACGGCGTTGGTCACCTCGAGGCCCGCGCCCTTGTCGACGACGTCCATGGCGAGCAGGCGCGGCTTCGCGGGCGGGGGCAGGGGCGACGCGGCCGCGGGGACGGTCTCGGTCACGGCGGCGGCAGGGGCCACGTCCGCGGGCGTCGCCGGCGGCGGCGGCGCCGCGGCCGGCGGTGGAGCGGGTGCCTGGGCCACGAGCGCGAGGGTGAGTGCGACGAGCATGTCGCGGACACTGGCCATTCCTGCACTTCGGGGCAAGAGGTGCGCGACAATGGGCGCCGTGACGCGCACGCTCCTCCTTTCGCTCGTCCTCGCGCTTCTCTGCGGCGGTCCCGCGCTCGCCACGGCGCTCGGCCGCGATCCCGGCGAGGGCCAGGTGCGCCTGGTGTCGTCCACCTTCGTCGGCACGGGGGCGTACGACGACGAGGGTCTGCGAGCTGCGGCGGACCCGCTGCGCGTGCAGACCCTGCTCACCGACGTGGAGCTGGGCGTGGCGCCGCGCCTCACCTTGCGCGCGCAGCTGCCGTGGCACCTGGTCAGCGTCGTCGACGCCGCCGGCCTGGCACAGCGCGCGGGCGCGGGCGACGTCATCCTGGGCGGCCAGCTGCGCCTCACCGAGGTGGCCCCGGTGGCGCTGGCCGCGCGCCTCGACGTCAAGGTGCCGTTGTCGCACGGGCCACCCACGGTGCGCGGCCGCGCGCCCGACGGCGGACCCGCGCTCGGCGACGGCCAGGTCGACGTCACCGCGGTGGCGCTCTTGGGCGGGCGGCTGCCGTTTTCGGGCTTCCTCGATCTCGAGGTGGGCTACCGCCTGCGCACGGGCGACGTCACCGACGCCGTGGTAGGCGGCGGCAAGGTGGGCGTGCGCGCGCTCGGCCGCCGCCTCCTCGTTGCCCTGCGCCTCGACACCGTGGTGACGCTCGACCGCGCGCCCGACCGGCCGGAGGCGCTCGGCGCCGGCAGCGCCGCCCTCGGCCCGTGGGTCGCCGTGCGCGTCGTTGACCGCCTCCACCTCGAGATGGGCGCCGCGTGGGTCGGGCGCGGGCGCAACGCCCCCGGCGGTGTCGAGCTCTCCTGGGGGCTGTGGCTACCGTTCTGAGTCAGGGTCGGCCACGAGCGCCACCGGGTCCACGGACAGGCCCACGGTGAAGCAGGTCTGCAAGGGAAGCGCGTTGGGGCTGCCGTCGGGGAACGCGGCGGCGCCGGGCAGGGCGAAGCCGGCGGGCCCCCACAGCACCAGCGGCAGGCTCACGCGGGCCTCGACGGCGACGGCGGGAAAGAGCGGGAAGCGCAGCCCGAGCGACGCCAGCGCGCCGGCTCGAAGCCCCACGTCGGCGCCGTCGGCCACGGCGCCCGCCAGCGGCCCCACCGCGGCCAGCGCCTCGGCGTCGGTGTCGTCGAAGCGATAGACCAGCGACAGAGCGCCCGCGAAGAGCCCGAGCGACGCGGGCGCTTGCGCCGACCCGCCGAAGCCCGCCACCACGCCCTCGGGGCGCAGCGCGAGCACCTCGCCGAGCGGCACGTCGAGCGCGAGGGCGGCGGCGGCGCCGTGCGCGCGACTGTCGCCGGCGCTCCTGAAGGCGTAGCCGGCCGTGAGGCTGGCGCTCGGGGAGGCGGTCGCGGGCGTGGCGCCGAGCGCCAGCAGCGCCAACGCGTTGACCACCAGGGGAAAGCGGCCTAACGGCGGCAAGAAGGCCAGGAGTCCCCGTCGATGGCGAAGAAGATCAAGGTCAAGCGCGAGCCGACCGCGGAAGAGAAGGCCGCCGAAGAGCAGAAGAAGGCCGAGGAGGCCGCCAAGGCCGCGGCGGGAATTCAAGATGAATTCCAGGCGAAGGGCTTCGAGCTCGTCGAGTGGGTGCAGGAGCGGCAGTCGCTGGTCCTCGCGCTGATCGGCCTCATCATCGCCGGCGGCCTGGCGTACGGCGTGTACACCGTGGTGCAGCGCAGCCGCAACACCGACGCGTCGGCGGCGCTGGCGGGCGCGCTCGACGTCGTCAACGCCGAGATCACCGACCAGCCGCCGAGCGGCGACGAGCCCACCTTCAAGACCACCGAGGAGCGCGCCAAGATCGCCAAGGAGCGCCTGCAGGGCGTGGTCAACGAGCACGGCGGCACGGGCGCGGCGAGCGTCGCGCAGCTCTACCTCGGCCACCTGGCCATGTCGCAGAGCGACTTCGACGGCGCCGCGGCCGCGTACCAGGCCTACCTCGACGCCATCGGCAGCAGCGACATGATGCGCTTCGCGGGCCTGGCCGGTCTGGCGGCCGCGCTCGACGGCAAGGGAGATCGCAAGGGCGCCATCGCCAAGCTCGACCTGCTGGTGAACCTGCCCGACACCATCGACGAAGACGCCGCGCTGCTCGAGCTCGGGCGCCTGCACCAGCTCGAGGGCAACGCCGACGCCGCCCGCGCGGCGCTCGAGCGCATCGGCAAAGACTTCCCCGAGTCGTCGCTCAAGAGCCGCGCCGAGCAGCGCTTGGCCGCGCTCGGACCCGCGCCGGTGGCC
>CAZONM010000461.1:0-4266 GCA_964580865.1 uncultured Myxococcales bacterium
CGCCGTCCTCGTCGTCGGTGCTGGTGGCGGCGGCGGTGCGGCCGGCGCGCGCGAACGGCGGTGGCGGGGCCGCCGCTGCCTCGGCGGGCGCCGGCGCCTCGACCACCTCGGGCTCCTCGAGCGGCACGATGCCGAGGCGCTCGAGCTCGTGCCCTACCTCGCCGTCGGGCAGCCCGAGCTGCTCGGAGAGCTCCGACAGGCGCTTGCGCGCGCCGTACTCGCGCAGGTACCCGTCGAGGTCGAGGTTGCCGAACTCGCGATCACCGCCGGCGAGGTACGCGATCTTGAGGTAGCCGGGCACCGAGCGCTGCACGCGGCCGAAGCGCCGCGCGTCGCGGTCGAACAGCATCGAGCCGATGGGGTAGTGGATGTTCGGCTCTACCGGCCGGCCACGAGCGCGCTTGATGTTCTCCGCGGCCTCTTCGATGAGGCCGCGGCGCCAATCCATCGCCGCTTCACCGACGTCGTCGGAGAAGGCGTCGTCGTCGGCCTCCTCCTCGAACGCTCCGGTGGAGTCGTGGATGCTCTCGAGCTCTTCCAGCTGTTTGCTGTTGAACACCATTAGCCACCGTGCGCCGATTCCGTCGGGAGGACTCGCGGTTGTAGCCGTTCCCCGACCAGTGTCAAGCCGCGCGAAACCGGTTGACGACGGGCGCTTGGCTTGCTCCAGTGCCGGCTTTCGATCCCCATCCGCGGGCAGTCCCGCCGAGACGAGCGCAGCATGTCCAGCACGTCCCCCATCATCACTGACATCGAAACCGCCCAGGTCAAGAAGCTGCCGGCGTTCCGCCCCGGCGACACCGTCCGGGTGCACTTCAAGATCCTCGAGGGCGACAAGGCGCGCGTGCAGGCGTTCGAGGGCGTGTGCATCGCGCTCCGGCGTGGCGGCAACCGCGGCACCATGACCGTGCGCAAGATGAGCTTCGGCCAGGGTGTCGAGCGCGTCTTCCCGCTGGCGTCGCCGCAGATCGACAAGGTCGACGTGGTCCAGCGCGGCCGCGTGCGCCGCGCCCGTCTGTTCTACCTGCGCAACCTGCGCGGCAAGAAGGCGCGCATCAAGGCGCTGGCCGAGTTCGGCGCGGTCGTCACCACCCGTGACGAAGCGCCCGCCGCGGCGACCTGACGCCCGCGCGGGGTCACGCCTCGCGCCACCGGCGGAGCGCGGCCCCGTGGCCGCGCTTTCCTTTGCGCGCCTTCGGCTACACTGCGTCCCGTGGATCTGGTCGAGCTGTACCTCCAGGGGCTCGCGGGCGCCGTGGAGCCAACGCGCGTCGCGTTCAACCCGCAAGTGACGATGCTCGCCGCCGGGGCGCGTGAGCAGCACTACGCGCGCCTGGTGCTCGACCTCCTCTACCCACGGGGCACCGAGCCCACCCTGGCGGACCTCGAGGCGCCCGGTCACCAAGGACGCGCGGCCCTGACCGTGCGGGGGCGCGACGGCGGCGTGTTCCGCCTCTTGCACGAGGCGCAGACGGGGCGGCGCGCGCTGCAGCGCCTGGTGGACGGCAAGGTCGAGACCATCAGCACGGCGGCGGCGGAGATCGCGCAGGCGGTCACGGCGCAGGTCGGCTTTCCGCAGGAGGACGTCCTGCGCGAGCTCTTCTTCGCGGTGCGCGACGACCTGCCGTCGCGCCGTCCGCGCGTCGCGGCGTCGTCGTCGTCCGCCGGGGGCGCAGCGCCGGCCGCCAAGGCCGACAAGCCGCTGCCGCCAGGGTTTGGCGCGTGGGGCGGCGGTGGCGGCGCGCCCGCCGACAAGCCGCTGCCGCCCGGGTTCTCCGACGAGGGCGCGCCGGTGGTCGACGCGCACGACGAGGCGGCGCTGCGTCGGCGCTTGGCCGAGATCGACGCGGCCCTCGGCGCGGCGCACGGCGTGAAGGAGCTCGAGTTCGAGATCGACGGGCTGCAAAAGCGCCTGTTCGAGCTCGACGCCAAGCTCAAGCCGCTGCTCACCCTGCGGCGCAGCGCGCAGCAGGCCGACGAGGCGGCGCACCGGTTCACCGATCTGCAGGCCGTCCCGAGCGACCTGGTGGCGCAGGGCGAGCGCCTCCGCCGCATCCGCGTCGAGCACGAGCGTGAGATGCAGCGCATCGGGGGCGAGCGCGATCAGCTGCTGCGGTCGGCCACCACCCTCGATCGGCGCGGTCGGCAGAAGCCGCTCGAGGTGGCGCAGCGCGACGTGTTCGTGCGCGTGGGCATGGGCGTGGGCGTGGGCGCCATCCTGCTCGCGGTGGTCGGCGCCGTGGCGCTGCCGCCCCTGCAGTGGATCGCGCTCCTCGACATTCCGGGGTTCGGGCTGGCGCTCTACGGCGGCCTGCGCGTGCTCGGCGACCTCGAGGGCGGCGCCGCCGTGGCTCGCCGCCTGGAGCGGCTCGAGACCGAGCGCAAGCGGCTCGAGGAGCGCTTCCGCATCGACGAGCAGCACCTGACCGCGCTCCTCGAGAAGCACGGCTACACGCTGGCCCAGCTGCCGGACCTGGCAGCGCGCCTGACCGCGCGCGACGACGCGCAGCGGCTGTTGGCCCAGACCACGGCGGCCCTGACCGAGGCCGAGAAGGCCGGCGACGTGCAGACGCTCGAGGGGCACCAGCGCGAGCTGCAAGCGCGGCTGCGCACCCTCGAGGAGCAGCTGCAGGGGCACGGCGGCTTCGGTGGCCACGGCGACCTCGAGCGCGAGAAGGCCGAGATCGAGGCGGCGCTGGCCGCGCCCGCCGCAACGGCAGCGCCGGCCGCCAAGCCTGCGGCAGCCCCTGCGGCCCCGGCGGCGGACACCGCGTCGTCACGCGGCCTCGAGGCCGCGCCCGACCTCGGCCGCCGGCTGCTCGACCTGGCGCGCGACGTGCTCCACACACCCGTCGAGGAGCTGGCCACCACGTGTGCGCCGCGCGCGTCGCAGGTGCTGGCCGCGCTCTCCGACGGCCGCTTCCGCGAGGTGCGCTTCGTTCACAACCTGCAGACCCACCTGGTCGACGCCGCGGGCGGGGAAGAGCTGCCGTTCGGTTTCCTGCCGGCGGCCGATCGCGACGTGGCGTGGCTCTCGATCAAGCTGGCGCTCGTCGAGGGCGCGCTCAAGCGCGGACGTGTGCCGGTGCTCTTCGATCGCAGCCTCGACGGGCAGCCCGACGCCAAGGGGCCGATGCTCGCGCGCATGCTGGCGTTCCTGGCCGCCAGTACGCAGGTCGTGTGCATCACCGCCAAGACCACCATCCGTTGAGGCGCGATGGCTCGGCGCAAGGTCCCCGCCTGCTCCCTGTTCCTCGACGAGGGCGACCCGGTCGTCGCGCTGTCGCGCGCCTTCGGCGGCCGGCCCGTGGCGGGGTTGGATGAGGCGGGGCGCGGGCCGCTCGCGGGCCCGGTGGTGGCCGCGGCCTGCGTGCTGCCCGAGCCGCTGCCGGCCGCCCTCGGCGGGCTCGACGACTCGAAGAAGCTCTCCGAGGCCGCGCGCGAGGCGCTCCTGCCGCGCATCGTCGAGCACGCGCGCGCCTGGGGCGTGGCGTCGGTCGAGGTGCCGCGCATCGACGAGATCAACATTCTGCGCGCGGCGCTCGAGGCCATGGCGGCGGCGTTCCTGCAATGCGAGGGACGCCTGGGCCACCCCATCGTCGCCGCCGCCATCGACGGCAACCAGGCGGCGCCGCTGCCGCGCCGGGTGATGCAGCAGACGGTCGTCCTTGGCGATGCCAAGAGCCGGGCCATCATGGCCGCGTCGATCATCGCCAAGGTGACGCGCGATCGCCGCATGCTGCTGGAGCATGCGCGCTACCCCGCCTACGGCTTCGATCAGCACAAGGGCTACCCCACGCCGCGCCACCTGGAGCTCCTCGAGCGGCTCGGGCCGTGCGCCGCGCACCGCAGGAGCTTCGCGCCCGTGCGCGCGGCCCTCGGGTGCAACGGTGCGGGCCATGGTTGATCGCACCGGCGCGCGCTCGACGACGGCGAAGGGCAGGGCGGGCGAGGATCTCGCGGTCGCGCACCTCGAGCGCGAGGGCTACCAGGTGCTCGCGCGCAACGTGCGCACCGCGGGCGGTGAGATCGACATCATCGCGCGCGACGGGGCGCTGGTGTGCTTCGTCGAGGTGCGCCGGCGGGCGCGCGCGTTCGACGCGCTGGTGTCGGTGGATCCGAAGAAACAGCGTCGGCTGACGCGCGCCGCCAGCGCGTGGCTCGCGGCGCAGCCCGCGGCGCCGCGGTGCCGGTTCGACGTGGTGGTGGTGAGCGCCGCCGGCGTGGCGCTGGTGCGCGGCGCCTTCGAGGCGGCGTCGTGAGCGC
>CAZONM010000462.1:0-4242 GCA_964580865.1 uncultured Myxococcales bacterium
CGTCCGCCGGCGCGGCCCGCGCACGCTCGCGCCGACGCCGACGATCCCACGGTGAGCACCGATCCCCGCCCGGTGAGCGGCCTGGGCGACGGCGTCGCCGCCGCGCCCGCCCGCGGCGCCGTCGACGACCCCACGCTCCCCGAGGTGCGGCAGGTGCAGGTGCACTCCGTCACCGACGTGCGTGACGCGCCCGACCAGCCGCCCTCGCTGAGCCTGGCGCCTGACGTGCGCTCCACGGCCTCGGCCGCGGCGCGAGCGGTCGCCGATGTCGCGCGCAACGTGACGGCGCGCGTTGCCTTCCATGCACCCCGCGCGTGGGCCGGCGCGAACCGAGCGCTGGCGCCGCTGTCGCCCACGCTGGCGCGGGTCCACCCCGCGCTTGGCGCCGTGCCGCCCGCGGCGCTGGCCGGGGGGGTGTTGGCGCTGGTGGCGGCGCTCGTGGTCATGGTCGCCCTGGTGTCCTCGGGCATCCCCCACGGTCCGAGCTACGCCGACGCGGTCGCGAGCCTGCGCCGCGGCCAGGCCGCCGAGGTGGCGAGCGACCTCGGCGCGCTGGCGCCGGTGGAGCGCACGGCGCCGCAAGAGCTGGCGCTCGGCCACGCGCTCGTGGTGCTCGGCGACGACGTCGCCGCGCTGGCGGCCTACCATGAGGCCGTGCCCGCCGGCGTCACCGATCCGCTGCTGCAGGCCTGGCTGCTCGCGCGCCTCGACGCGTCCCAGCCCGACGACGAGCTCGACCTGTTGGTGCTGTGGCCCGAGGACGACATCGAGGAGGCGCTGGCGCTGCTCACGCACTCGGTGTCCCCGTTGGTGCGGCAGAACGCGGTGGGCGTGTTGGCCGAGCGCAGCGCCTTGGGCCTGGTGGACCTCGGCACCGTGGCCACGATGGATCTCATCGACGCCACGAGCTGCGGCGAGCGGCGCGCCGCGCTCACGATCCTGCGGGCGGCCGGCAAGACCTTGGGGGCCCTGGCCGCCATCGATAACGTCGGCCGAAGGAGCGCCGATTGCTTCCGCCCCGACGAGCTGGCGCGCGCGTACAAGGCCGTGCTCGGTCGCACGCCCAAACCGCCAAAAGAGCGCTAACGTCGCCGGCATGACCCCGCGCGCGTTCTTCGAGGAGCACCTGCCCGAGCTGGCGCGCGCGCGCGCCGCGCTCTTCCCCGCGCTGGCCGGCACGATCTCCTTCGTGGTCGAGCACGAGGCGTGGACCTTGCGCCTGCACGACGCCGCCGCGCCGGTCACGCGCGGCGGGCTGCCGGGCGCCGACCTGGCGCTCTACGTCGGCGCCGACGCGTTCGCCGCCCTCGTCGACGGCACGCTCGACATCGAGCGGGCCGTGGCGCGGCGCGCCGTGGGCTACGCCGGTGACCTGCGCCTGCTCGAGCAGCTCGGGCGCCTGTTGCAAGGCGGCGGCAGCGCGCATGGCGTGCGGAGCACGCCGTGAGCGACACGGTCTCGACGAAGCACGTCAACGTCGCGCTCGGTCACATCCGCGACGCCCTCGTGCGCGCGGCGGGCACGGACCGCGTGCTCACGCACGACGAGGCGGAGCAGTGCCTCACCTCGCTCGTCAGCGCCGAGCGTGCGGCCGTCGACGCCTTCGTGGGCGTCTTGCGCACCGGCAAGCTTGGTGGCGCCACCATCTCGGTCGACGAGATCGACGCTGCGGTGGCGTCGTTGCGCGGGGGCGTCGACGCCGCCGGCGCGAGCGGCGCCATCCCCGCCGAGACCGTGCGTCAGCTCTCGCACATGGGCGACACCTTGGTGCGGCTGGCGAGCCGCTTGGCCGGCGAGCCGAGCGCCGTGCTGCCGCCGTTGCCCAAGGGTGCGTTCCCGGGGCTCTCCGGCGACGCGCTGTTGGCCGCGCTGCGCTCGTGGGCGGCGCCGCACCTGCAGTTCGACTACGGCACGGCGCGCGACCTGCTCTACGGCGCCGTCGACGGCAAGAGCGGCGTGGTGCACGACGTCTATGCCGGGCGCGACGTCGGCGTGCGCTCGCGTCACGAGCTCGAGGACGTGGAGCACATCAACGCTGAGCACACGCGCGCTCGCTCCACGGGCGTCAAGGGCACGCCGGCCAACAGCGACCTGCACCACCTCTTCCCCTCGGACCAAGAGGCCAACAACCGCCGCGGCAACTTGCCGTTCGGCGAGGTCGTCGAGGAGCTGTGGCAGAAGGGTGCTTCGCGCATGGGCCATGACCGCGCCGGCGCGCTGGTGTTCGAGCCCCCCGACGAGCACAAGGGCAACGTGGCGCGCGCGCTCTTCTACGTGGCCGCGGTGTACGGGCTGCCGCTGCCGCCGGACGAGGAGCGCGTGCTGCGCGCCTGGCACCGCCTCGACCCGGTGAGCGACGCGGAGCGCGCGCGCAACGACGCCATCTCGACGCTGCAAGAGAACCGCAACCCGTTCATCGACGACCCCGGCTTGGTCGATCGCACGGCGAAGTAGCCAGCATGGCGATGGCGCGGCGCCCCGCGGGAACGACGGCGTCGACGCCCGACGCAGCGCCCCTCGCGCCCGCGGACCTCGAGACCATGGTGAAGGCGTTGGTGCGCCCGCACCCGAACCTGCTGTGGCTCTACGTCATCACCGCGCTCCTCACCGTGGTGGGCGCGCCGGTCGTGTTGGTGCCGCTGTACTTCCGCTATCACACGCTGCGCTACCGCTTCGACGACGAGGGGCTACACGCGAGCTGGGGCATGCTGTTTCGCCGCGAGGTCAGCCTCACCTACGCGCGCATCCAAGACATCCATGTGCGCAGGAACATCATCGAGCGCTGGCTTGGGCTCGGCAGCGTGCAGATCCAGACCGCGTCGGGCTCGGGCTCGGCGGAGCTGGTGGTGGAGGGCGTCACGCAGTTCGTCGAGGTGCGTGACTTCCTGTACGCCAAGATGCGCGGCGCGCACCACAAGCCAGCCGCGCAGGCTCGCGCCGTCGACGATCAGGCGGTGATGCTGTTGCGCGAGATCCGCGACGAGCTGCGCGCCACGCGCGAGCACCTGCGCGCGCGCGGCGGGAGCGGCGATGCTGCTTGATCCGCTGCGTCGCGCGCTCCTGAGCGTGCTGCGCGTCTCGTCGGCGCCGCCGGAGGCGCCGGGCGGCGAGCACGTGGAGGTGTTCCGCGCCTCGCCGCGCTACCTGACGTACTTGCTGCTCGCGTGGGCCGTGAAGAGCGCGTTCCTGATCCTGGTCATGGGTGGCAGCGTGACCGGCGCGTGCATCGCTATCGTCGTCGAGGAGCGCGAGCTGTGGCCGGCCGTGGTGCTCGGTGGCGCCACGGCGCTGTTCCTGTTCCTGTTCACGTTCATCTCGTACGCCGCCATCCGCCTCGACTACGAGATGCGCTGGTACGTGCTCACCGATCGCTCGCTGCGCATCCGCGAGGGCTTGGCGCACCTGCGCGAGGTGACGCTGACCCTGGCCAACGTGCAAGACATCAAGGTCTCCCAGGGTCCGCTGCAGCGGCTCCTCGGCCTCACCGACGTGGTGGTCGACACCGCCGGCGGCGGCGCGGCGCCGCCGGCGAGCGGGCCCGGCAGCGTGCACGGCCACGCGGGCGTGCTGCGCGGCATCGAGCGCGGCAGCGAGCTGGTGGCGAAGATCAAGAGCCGGGTGCAGCAGCGCAAGGGCACGGGGCTCGGGGACACGGATGAGCACGTCGAGGCTACGGCGGGCGGCGATCCGTTCGTCGAGGCGCTGCGCGAGGTGCGAGACGAGGCGCGGGCGCTGCGGGCGGCGGTGGGCGGCGGCTGAGGGGGGGCGGCGGGGTGTGCGGGAGCGGCCAGTGCCTCGCTGCACGGACGTCGCGGGGTGGGCGCCGATCGCGACGCTGCCCCTCGTGTGCCTCTGGTTCCGGCATGGCGAAGCAGCGGTCGCGGGACAGCCGCGGTGCTCTCGCTCAGGTTGGCCGCTGCGGTGCTCGGCGTCAGGACGTGGGTGGTCGGCTGGATGCCGAGCCGAGCTCGGTGAACAGGGGAAGGTGCTGCACGGGGCGTCCCTCAGCGTGGCGGCGATGGGCCGCACCCTTCGCGATGCCGGTATCACGCGAAAAAAAGGATCAACGCGCCTCAACGAGCTGCGGTTGCTCCGCGACGACGACGCCTCCGCGTAGGCAGGCTATGTCACGGCGCCGCCCCCGTCCCCACGGAGTTCACCGGACGGATACCAAGGGACGCTTCTTTGTGGTCGACGTGGACCTCGCGAAGTTCTTCGATCGCGTGAACCACGACGTGCTGA
>CAZONM010000463.1:0-4237 GCA_964580865.1 uncultured Myxococcales bacterium
CGCCGCCCACGGACGGCGCCGCGCGCGCCGCCGAGTGGGTGCACGCGCGCGTGAAGGTCGAGCGCCACCGCGCCCCCAAGGACCTCGCGGCGCGCGTGCAGGAGCGCATGACGCGCCAGCTCGCCGCCAACCCCGCGCTGGTGGCGCGCCTGGCGCATGCGCCGCCCCTCGACGTCGAGGTGGTGCCGCCGGGGGGATCGTTCGTGGCGCTCGGCTTCCCCGCCGCCGTCCTCGAGGGCGCGGCCGGGCTGTTCTGGGGCGAGCGGACCTGGCCCGCGGCGCGCATCGCGCTGCGCCGCGAGCACGTCGACACCACGCCCATGCTGGTGGAGCACGAGCTGGCCCACGCCGTGTTCGCGCTCGCCTTCACGAAAGCCGAGCAAGAGCTCGCGTACGGTCACCTGCGCCCGGTGTTCGGCGCGCGCGCCGCCATGGACGAGGCCTTCGCCATCTACTCCGAGCGCGAGCTGTGCGGCGCGTGGGAGCCGCTCGAGCACCACGCGCCCGGCGTGTACGGCTTCACGCGCCGCCAGTGGAGCGAGGACCACGTGTTCACGCGCTTCGTGCGCAAGCTGTGGTTTCCGCACAAGCCGCTCGCCGGCCCGCGCCCCGCCGTCGAGGGGCACCGGCGCTGGAGCAAGTTCAGCGGCGGGCGGTGACGGCCCGTCACTCGTAGCGCAGCGCCTCGATGGGATCGAGCCGCGCCGCGCGCGCCGCCGGGTACATGCCGAAGATGAGCCCGATCGACGCCGAGAACACGAAGCCGAGCACGATGGACCACAGGGGCACGTGGGGCGGCGGGAACTCGGGCACCACCAGGGTCACGATCCAGCTCACGCCGTAGCCGATGGCGATGCCGACGAGGCCGCCGATGAGCCCGAGCAGCGACGCCTCCACCAGGAACTGCGCCAGGATGTCTTGCCGCCGCGCGCCCACCGCCATGCGGATGCCGATCTCCCGCGTGCGCTCGGTGACGCTCACCAACATGATGTTCATGATGCCGATGCCGCCCACCAGCAGCGCCACCCCCACGATGGCGAGCACCACCCACGTCGCGATGCCCGTGATCTTGCCGACGCTCTCGATGAGGTCCGACTGCGTGATGATCTGAAAGTCGTCGGGCTCGCCGGCGCCCAGCCGGTGGCCGCGGCGCATGGCGCGCCGCACCTCTTCCTTGACGCGGTCCACGTCGTCGACGTCGTCGAGCTTGATGAGCAGCATGCCGCCGCGCATGGGTGAGCTGAAGGTGAGCGCCGTGGAGTGCGGGATGATGGCCGCCTGATCGAATTGCTGGCCGAGCGCGTTGATACCGTTCTTCTGCTCCATGACGCCGATGACGGTGAACGGCACGCCGTACAGGCGCACCTGCTCACCGACCGCGCGTACCAGCCCGAGCTGCTGCGCCAGGTCGGGGCCGATCACCACCACGCGCGCGCGCGTGCGCAGCTCGAGGGCGGTGAAGAAGCGCCCCTCCTCCACGTAGTGGTTCTGGATGTCGGGGTAACGCTCCGTGGTCGGCATGATGATGGCGTCAGCCGACTGGCCGCGCAGCGTCAGCTTGCGCCGGTCGAAGAAGTAGGGGCTCACGGCCAGCACGCCGTCGACCTCGCGCTCCACCAGCGTTCCGTCGTCGGCGGTGACCCAGCTGCTCTGGCGGATCTTCTCCTCGGCCTCGGGGTTGCCCGACACCACGAACATGAAGCCCGCGCCCAGGCCCTCGAGCTGCGACGTGTAGACAAAGAACACGCCCTGCACGATGGCCACCACGGCGATCACGGCCATGACGCCGAAGATGATGCCGAGCGTGGTGAGGAAGG
Source organism: uncultured Myxococcales bacterium (assembly GCA_964580865.1). Classification (GTDB taxonomy): domain Bacteria; phylum Myxococcota; class UBA727; order UBA727; family VGSZ01; genus JACOUT01. Next base: position 1,818 of record CAZONM010000463.1, read on the forward strand.
CGCGCAGCCGGTTCTGGCCGATGGAGGCGAGGGCCAACACCAAGGTCTCGCGCCACATCAGGGCGCTCCCGGTGTTGGCGTCACCGCCGTGCGCTCGGCGCGCGTGTCCTTCACCACGCGGCCGTCCTTGAGCTGCACCGTACGGTCGCAGCGGCGCGCCACGTCGGGCTCGTGGGTCACCACCACCACGGTGCGACCGTGCTCGCGGTTGAGCGTCACCAACAGCGCCAGGATCTCCTCCGACGTCTTGCTGTCGAGGTTGCCCGTGGGCTCGTCGGCGAACAGCAGCGCCGGATCGTTCACCAGCGCGCGCGCGATGGCCACGCGCTGGCGCTGGCCGCCCGAGAGCTCCGGCGGCTTGTGCTGCATGCGATCGGCGAGGCCCACCTTCTCGAGCACCTCGCGCGCGCGGCGCCTGCGCTCGACGGGCGTGAGCGGCTCGGCGCGTCGATAGACCAACGGCAAGAGCACGTTGTCGAGCGCGCTCTGGCGCGGCAGCAGGTGGAAGCTCTGGAACACGAAGCCGATGTGGCGGTTGCGCACCTCGGCCAGCTGCTCGTCGTCGAGCTGGTCCACCGGGATGCCCGCCAGGCGGTAGCTGCCCGAGGTGGGCGTGTCGAGGCAGCCGAGCAGGTTCATCAACGTCGACTTGCCCGAGCCGCTCGTGCCCACGATGGCGATGAGCTCGCCCTGATCGATGGTCAGATCGACGCCGTCGAGGGCGCGCACCACCTCGGCGCCCATGCGGTACGTCTTGGTCAAGGCCTGCGCCTGCACCAGCGTCATGGCGCGTCCTTGTCGTCTCCGTCCTTCTTGGCCTTGTCGCCGTCCTTGGCCTCCTTGTCGGACTGCACGCGCACGGCGTCGCCGCCCTCGAGCCCGCGCAGGGCGCGGAACGGCCCCTCAACGACGCGCTGGCCGGCGGTGAGGCCGGCGGTGACGGCGATGACGTCGCCGTCGGCGGGGCCGAGCGTCACCGTCGTCTCGCGCGCCGTGCCCGCCGCGTCGTCGCCCTCATACACGAACACGCGATCGGGCTTGTCCTTGCCGTCGCCCTCGAGCACGGCAGCCACGGGCACCGCAAGCGCCTGCGCCAAGCGCTGCACCTCGATCTCGGCCTGCGCGCTCATGCCCGGGCGCAGCGCCTCGGTGCCCGCGCCGGGCAGCACCTTGACCTCCACCGCGAAGAGCACGGCGCCGCCCTGCTCGCGCCCCATCAGGCCCACGCGCTCCACCACGCCCTGGTAGCTCGCGTCCTTGATGCCCTGCGCCGTGATGCGCACGGGCTGCCCCACGGCCACGCGCGCCACGTCGAGCTCGTCGACGTCGAGGCGCAACTGGAGCTCGGACAGGTCCGCGAGGATGACGGGCGCGCTCGACGCGCCGCCGCCGCCCGAAAAGCCGAACCCCGAGAGGCCGCCATCGCCCGCCAGGCCCTGCACGGCGCTCACCACCTGGCCCACCTCCACGCCCACGGCCACCACCGTGCCCGCCGACGGCGCGGTCACCTGCGCCCGGCGCAGCGCGTCGCGCGCGCGCGACAGGTCGAGGCGCACGCGCTCCAGCTGCGACGACGCCGAGTCGAGCTCGGCGTGCGCCAGCGCCAAGCGCGACTCGCCCACCTTGAGCTGCTCGTCGGCGAGCACGCCCTTGTCCTTGAGCCCGCGGTCGCGCTGCACGGCGCGCTCGGCCTCGGCCACCGCCAGGTCGGCGCGCGTCTTGAGCGCGGTGGCGCCCTGCACACCCACGCGCAGCTGCTCCACGGCGTTCTGCAGCTGCTCGGCGTCGAGCGAGAACAGCGGGTCGCCGGCCTTGACGACGTCACCCACCTCCACGTCGACGCGCGCCACGCGGCCGCCGATCTCGCTCGCCACCTCCACCTGCGTGCGCGCGCGCACCTTGCCCTGCGCCAGCACGCGGTGCACCACGTCGCGCGTGGCTACGGCCGTCACGCGCACGGGCGTGGCCGAAGCACCGCCGCCGCGCGCCAGCGTGGCCACGACGATCACGGCCGCGCCCGCCAACAGCCCCGCGCCAAGCCAGGTGCGGCGCGCCGCGCTCACGACGCCTCACACATGGCGATGTAGGTCTCTTCGGGGTCGTCGCAGGGATCGTTCCGGACGCCGGTGCCACACTCCGGCGCCGGGTCCTCCACGTCGGAGCGCGCGGCGCACAGCTCGAGGATGGCGCAGGCGCACACCGTGCCGCAGCTCTCGGCCTGCGCGTCGGTCGCGACGTCCTCCTCCTCGATGGTCTGGCCCGCCGAGGGATCGGCGTACCAGCAGTCGCCGTCGGGGCCGTAGCTGGCGCGGATGTTGTTTTCGGTGCGCAGGTCGGCCATCGACTGCCAGCGCGGGCTCGCCGAGCTGAACTGGCTGCCGCTGTCACCCGGGTACCAGCACGACACGAGCTTGCGGCAC
>CAZONM010000464.1:0-4233 GCA_964580865.1 uncultured Myxococcales bacterium
CGCGCGTTCGCGCCGCTGCCCGGCGCCCCCGGCGCCGACGACGTGGATCAGCGCACGCGCGCCTACGCCAGCGGCGTGCTCGCCGCCGTGCGCGAGGAGATCAGCGCCGTGGGCGCCCCCGAGGGGCGCTTCCTCGCGTCGGTGTGGACCGCGCGCCCGCGCCCCGAGCGTCGTGACCGCGACGAGGCGTGAGCGTCATCCCTTTCAAGGTCGTCTGATCGCTCCATCACACCGTGCCCTGTCGGAATTCGGCGATTGGTTGGTCGGCCGGCGGATCCGTCGGGCCGCGGGCCGCGGCCGGCGGATCATCGGCCGCGAGCCCGGCGGGGCTCGCGCCGCACTCGCTCAGCGGAACCGGTAGAGCATGGCGCAGAGGTGATCGCAGCGGTCCTTGGCCACCACCCGCTCGCTTCCGCCCACGCCCTGGAGCCGGTGCGCTACGTCCACGATCGCGCTCACCTCGCGCGCGCTGCACGCCGCGGTCTCGACGTAGCGGGCGCGCTCTCGCTCCGACCGCTTGCGACAGCCCTCCGCGAAGTTCAGCGGTACCGACGCGCTCGCGCGCCGCAGCTGGTCCGCGAGAAAGCCCAGGCCGGGCGGGAAACGCCCGATGAGCTCTGCGTACTGGCCGACGAGCTCGAGCGAGGCCTGGTAGAGCCGAGTGTTCTCGTGGTTCAGCTCTCGTTCACCTCCGAAGGCCCAAGGTCGAGGCCCTCAAGTGAAGCGGGGCCTCGGCCGCGGTGGCCGAGGAGGTGAACGAGGGATGAACCGGGCGCAGGCCCGTGACCGCGTCCGATGCTCCGCCGGCCGCGGCCCGCAGCTCGATCATCCGCTGGCCGAGTCCCGAGGGCCGAGCGTCACCGTCGCGCATCCGACTGCATGAGAACCGGTTGCGCGTCCGGGGAGCGATCCTGCCGAGGCAGACCGATCGCAAACCAAGGGCTGATGATCTCGAAAGGGATGAGCGTGAGCGCTACTCGATGAGCCACAAGCCGGCGGCTGTGCCCACGCCGGCTACGCCGAGCACGCTCGAGCCAAGCCCGATGAGCCCCAGCGTACGCGCCTGCTCCTTCTCGGCGCCGAGCGACGTAGGGTCCTCGAGCACTGGCTCCGATGTCGCCACCAAGATGACGCCGGCGCCGAGCGCGATGATGCCCACGCCGCCGGCGAACAGCGCGCCGCTCTTCATGGGCGTCAGCTCGAAGGTGGTGGGCGCCTCGGCGACCGGCGGCGTGACCACCGGCGGCGCCGGCGCCAGCGTGGTGGCCCACGCGGCGATCTCCGCGGGCAGCACCGGGCCCGAGGCGAGCTGCGCCTCGTCGAGGCTGGCGGTGCCGGTGGCGCGCTGCTCGCCGGCCGTGGCCGTGGCCGTCACCTGCACCACGGGGCCGATGCGCAACAGCTCCACCACCACCAGCCCGTCGGTGGGCGGCGCCACCGACGTGCGCGCGCCCTCGAGACACGCGGGATCCTGTGCGCACGCCGGGTCCACGGGCGCCGCCGCCACCGCGGCCACGCCGAGCGCACCGAGCTCGTCGCGCATGCGCCCCACGATGGTGGCGACCTCCTCGAGGCTCAGCCCCACGGCGGGCTGCACGGCCAGACCCAGCGTCGGCGATGACTGCGTCGCGACCAGCGCGAGCAAGGTAGTTGCCAGCATGGCGCCAGCCTACTTCGACTTGCCGAGCAACGCGAAGGCGCGGTTCAGCTTGCGGTTCGCCTCTTCGTAGTTACCGGCGGCGAACGCTTGGCCGGCCTCGCGGGCCAGCGGCTCCACCTTGTCGGCGACGTCGGCCCGCTTCTTCTTGTCGTACTTGGAGTTGAAGCGCGCGAGCTTCGACAGGATCAGCGCGCGGTCGATCTTCTGACCGTCCACCGTAGCCTTGGCGTCGGCCACCAGGCGCTCGGCCTCGGCGCGCTTGTCGCGCATGGCGATGAAGTGGGCGCGCACAAGGTCGGCCTCGACCTTGGGGAGATCGCCGGCGATGAGCCCCTTCTTGCTCATGGCGCCGCGCACGGCCTTGATCTTGGCGTCGACCACCGGGTCCGCTTTGGGCCGCTTGGCGCCCGCACCCGCGTCGGCGGGCCCGAGCAGGTCCGGGCCCGCGTCGATGTCGTCGAACACCAGGCCGTCGTCGCCGGCGTCCGCGCTGTCGGCCACACCCGCGTCGATCGGCGCGACGTCCGCGCCGGCGTCGGCCGGCTCCACCGAGCCGGCATCCGGCATGCCCCACAAGGCTCCGGCGTCGGCGCCCTCGGGCGCCGCGTCGTCGTCGCCACCGGCGAACAGCGCGACGACACCGATGACGGCGACCAGGCCCAGTCCGGCGGCGATCAGCGCCTTGGTGGGCGGCCTGGTCGCCGTCGCGCGTTTCTCGGCGGCGTCGAGGTCGGGGCGCGCCACGCGCACCGTCGGCTCCACGGGGCTCAGCACCACCACCGTGGGCGCCGACGAAGGCGTAGGCGGCGCGCCGGACGCCACGTCGGGCAGGGTCGCGGTAGGCGCGTCGCCGCCGGCGGCGGCCTCGATCTCCTGCTGCTCCTGCGACGTCAACACGACCGCGCCGGTGACCAGCGGCAGCTCGGTGGCGCCGCCGGAGGGCGCGCTCCCCAGGGTGGCGTCCGGGGCGTGCACGTCGACGGCGGTCTTGGCCGCGTGCTGGTCGTCGTCGTTGTCATCGCCGTGTGGCGTGAGCGCTTGCACCGGCGCCACCTTGGTGCGCTCGACGCTCGACGCGGGCGAGAACGCAGCGGCGAACGCTGCGTCGAGGTCGCTCTTGCCATGCGAGGGCTCGTCGACGCGCGGCGGCTCCATGACCTGGGTGGAGTCGGCCTTGGCCGCCGGCGTGGCCGGCAAGGTCTTGCTGCCCTGATCGACGGCGGTGGCGGGGCGCTGCGGCAGCGGCACCGGCGCGGGCGGTGACGACTGCCAGCGCGCGGCGTCGCCCGGCACCGGCGGTGGCGCCGCCGATCCCGTCATGTGCGCTTCGACCTCGGCCAGGGCGAGGTCGAGCTCCGCGGCGTTCGCGAAGCGCGCCACCGGGTCCTTCTCCATGGCCTTGCCCACGACGTCGGCGAGGGCCTTGGGGACGTCGGGCTGCACCGCGTCCAGCCGCGCGGGCGGCTGCGTGCGGATCATCTCGAGCATCTCGATGGCGCCGGCGGCGGCGTTGTACGGCAGCTTGCCGGCCAGCACCACGTACGAGACGACCCCGAGCGAGTACACGTCGGTGGCGATGGAGGGCGACACGCCCGTGAAGACCTCGGGCGCGATGAAGCGCATGGAGCCCACCGCCGTGCCCGGCCGCGTGACGCGCGAGACGTCGCCGGCGGTGGCGGTGCCGAAGTCGAGGATCATGGGCGCCTCGCCGGCGCGCACGATGATGTTGGCGGGCTTGAGGTCGCGATGGATGACGCCCGCTTGATGCGCGGCGGCCAGCGCCTGACACACGCCGCGCAAGATGCGCACGGCGCGCAGCGGCTGCAGGCGCCCCTCGTTCTTCAGGATCGAGAGCAGCGTCTGGCCCTCGACGTACTCCATCGTGATGAAGAAGGCCTCGCCCTCCTCGTGCAGGTCGAAGAGGCGGCACACGCCAGGGTGCGCGATGCGGCGGGCCAGCAAGAGCTCGCGCTTGAAGCGGTCGCGGACGGCGGTGTCTTGGGTCAGCCAGGGGTGCAGGATCTTGACCGCGACCTGGGTGTCGAGCGCCGTATCCGTGGCAACGAACACCACGCCGTGGCTGCCCTGCCCGATCTCGCGATCGAGACGGAAACGACCGAGGCGCTCGCCGACCTGCCACATGCCCGGGGCATCTTAGGCCCAACCCGGTCCCGGCGCGCACTTCCCGTCCTCCCCAGGGAGACGGTCGGCGGCCAAACTCGGGATCGCCCAGGGATGCACTGCTACACTGGCGGCGATGTTACCTCGGCTCCCCCCTGCCCTGCTGGTCGCGCTCCTCGCTGGCTGCCTCGTCGGTGTCGGGGCGTGCGCCCTGATCGCCGGCGGCTACGCCTGCGACGGCGACGAGAACTGCCCGAGCGGCCTCGTCTGCGTCACCGGCCATTGCCAAGCCGGCGACGAGGGGGAGGGCGAAGGCGAAGGCGAAGGCGAAGGCGAGGGTGAGGGTGAAGGCGAGGGTGAAGGCGAGGGTGAAGGCGAGGGTGAAGGCGAGGGTGAAGGCGAGGGCGAGGGTGAAGGCGAGGGTGAAGGCGAGGGTGAAGGCGAGGGTGAAG
>CAZONM010000465.1:0-4226 GCA_964580865.1 uncultured Myxococcales bacterium
GCACCGATGGGCTGGCGGCGCCGCGCTGCACGGCCGTGCCACCGCGAACGGCGCGCGCGGTCACCACCGCGTCGGGCACCAGCGCGCCGCGCGCGTCGCGCACCACCACCGCGATGTCGGCGTGCTCGCGCGACGGCGCCACGAGGAGCGCCGGCGACGCTGCGGCGCGCACGTCGACGGGTGGGCCCGCGCGCACCACCAACGTCACTTCGGCCAGCGAGCGATCTGCGAGGCGCGCCTCCACCACATCGGTGCCCGCGGTCGCGGGAGGCGTGTAACGCGCGAGAAAGCGCCCGCCCTTCTGCGCGCGCAGCTCGCTCACCTTGCCGCGCCGCGCCTTCACGGTGGGCGCCTCGCGGCTCGGCGCGCCGGTCTTGTCGACCACCACGACGGCGATGGACGCCTCGGTGTCGTCGCCGGCCACCAGGTCGGCGGGGAAGGCGGCGATGGCCACGCGGTTCGTCGGCGGCAAGCGCAGGTCGATGGGCGTGACGCGGCGCGTGCCGAGCCGGTCGATGCTGGTGCCAGTGCCAGCGCCGATCCCGGGCGGGACCACCACGGGGACGTCGAAGTGGCCGCGCTCGTCGGAGCGCACGGGCCCAAAGCTCGTGCCCGCGATGTCGACCTTCACCTCCACGGCCGGTCGCGTCTCGCCCGGCAGCACGATCGACGACGACAGCGGCAGCACCGCGTGCGCCAGCGCGAACGCGGGGCTACCCCCGTTCGGCCAGGGCCGCGCGGCCGTGACGATGACCACCTCGGGATGGCGCGTCCCCGACGCGCGGTAGCTCGCGTGCCAACGCCCGGGGCCGTCCTCGACAAGCGAATCGAGCGCGCCGCTCGAGACCGAGAGGTGCGGAGCCACGCCTGCCGCGCCGCCTGCCACACGCACCGTGATCGGCGGCGCGCGCCCGTCGATCTTGGTCGCCTGCGGCGGGTCAACCGTCACGGTGAGCTCGTCGAGCGGCGCCACGGTGAACGACAGGCGCGCCCGATCGCCGCCTCCTGCGGCGACCACGTCGAGCGCGCCGCTCGCCGGCGCGCGCACCCGCACGGTGACGACGAGGGGGTCGGCGCCCTCGCGCACGATCGCCCCCACCACCGTGACCGAGCCCACGGGGAGCAGACGATCGCCGTCCTGGCGCACCAGGGCGGCCTCGAACACGGCGCCGGGCGCCACCACGGCGCCGTCGGCCACGGGGCTCACCCACGAGAGCGGCGCGGCGTCGGCGGCCGGCGCCCACAGCGCCAGCGCGCACCCGACCAACGCGCCGTGTCGTCCCCGCATGGGCGGGATGCTACGAGCCGCGTGCCCCGCGCTCCACAAAGCCGTCAGCGGCGCCGACGCGCGCGCGCGAGCACGAGGAACGCGAGCCCGCACAGGGCGCTCGGGGGCCCGCCCATCGCCGACGACTCGCAGCTCTCGGCGGTGGTCGCCGCGCTCTCCGCGCACTGGTCCTCGACCATGACCGACACGTCGATGGAGCAGCCCGGGCGGCTGCGCACCTGCACCTCGAGGGTGTTGTCGGCGTCGAGCGTGACGTCGCGCGTGAAGCACTCCACCTGCTGGTTGAGATCGCTCGGGACGATCACGTCCTCGCCGTTGAGCGTGGCCACCGCCGACGAGCAGCCGTGGTTGTGCACCACCAACACCGCGGCGCCGGGCGTGGCGCTGAAGTTCTCCACGTCGGTGGTGGGGCGGCCACCGTGGCGGTCACAGCCGCCGCCGTGACCATGCCCGTGACCATGACCGTGACCGTGACCGTGACCGTGACCATGCCCGTGACCGTGACCGCGGCGCGCGTGGCTCGACTCGTGGACCGACATGTAGCCCGTGGTGTCGACGCACAGATCGTCCGACGCCTCGCAGGGCGGCTCGATCTCGAACTCGAACATCCAGATGTCGAAGTTGCCCGCGGCGTTGCCCGTGTACACGATGCGCCCGCCGTCGATGTCGTTGAGGAACTCGACGCCGGGCCCGGTGGCGATGGGCGCCGTGATCATCCAGTCGACGTGATAGACGAACACGTCGGAGCTGCCGCTGGCGTCGTCGTCGTAGGCCACCACGCGGCCCGACACGTGCGCGCCACGCTGGTTGCCCGCGAGCGTGAGCGGCGTGGTGGTGCTGGTCGATAGGTCGTGCACCATGACATCGAGGTCGCCGGCGGCGGTGAGCTGATCCCAGACCACGATGTCGCCGTCGATGTCCGGGCGCCTGTCGTCGAGCGTTGGGCTGCCAAGCACCGTCTCGGTCATCGTGCCGAGGTCGACGACCACGATCTCGCCCGGCGCCGATGTCGAGGCGTGGCGCTCGTAGACCACGCGCGAGCCCGACACCACCGGCACGGCCTCGATGGCCGCAGTAGCGGCGACGGGCGCGGCCACGAGCGTGGCGGTATCGACCACCCACACGTCGGCGGCCGCGCCGAGCCCGCGTTCGAACACCACCGAGGTGACGTCGATGCGCGGGTTCTGATCGAAGGAGGCACCCGTGAGCGCGCTGTTGGCGGCGCTGACGACATCGTAGATGCGGATGTGCGTCGCTGGTGGCGAGTAGTCGGTGTAGACGATGCTGCTGCCGCTGACGTCGTTGAGGCGCTGGTTCGACGAGCTGTTGGTGATGCGCACCTCGGTCATGGTGGCGAGGTCGACGTAGTACACCTCTTCGTTACCGTGGCGCATGTCGGTGAACACCACGAGGTCGCCGCTGATGGCGGGATCGAGCTGGGTCGCCGGATCCGTGGTCAGCTGCGTGGTGACGCCCGTGATCTGCGCCTGCGCGGGAGCGGCGACGAGGGTAAGGACCAGGCCCGCGATGATCGACAGCGTGATCGACAGTGATCGTGCGTGCGGCATGTCGATCAGCGTAGGGCGCGGCCAGACACGGATCCGCATTGTGTATCGATTCGGTCGATTGCTGACTCAAGCGGAGACAACCGTGTAGGTCGCACGGCGCCGCGCGGTTCCGGCGGCGCACAACTTCTGCGTCCGCGCGTGCGCTACTTCGGCTTCCACAGGTCGTCGGTCTGGAAGCGGCTCGACGCGCCCTTGCTGTCGACCAGGATGCTCGGGCCTGCCTCGCGGCGCGCGTTGCCCGACACGTCGAGCGCCGACACGTCGAGGCGCGACTCGCCCTCGGGCAAGGTGAGGCGCTCCTTGAACGCGCCGTCGGCGCCAACCTTGACGGGACGCCCGAGCGCGAACACGAGGGCGCCGGCGTCGGTGCGGCCGGTGATGGTGACCACGCGCTTGTTGGTCTCGCGCTGCTTGGGCCACGCGACCTTGAGCAAGAGCGAGCTCGCGAGCGGCGCGGGGTCGGAGGGCGCGCCGCCGGGGAGCACCAGGCTGCGCTCGCCGTGCTTGAGCACGACCTCCTTGCCCTTGGCGGCCACGCGCACGTCGCCCGCCTCGGCCGCCACCGCCACGGTGCCGGCGCCGTTGCTCGACATGCGAAACGAGCCGTCGCGCGCGCGCACGGCGACGTCGGTGCCCTCGACGTCGACCTGCAGGGTGGTGCCGCTGGCGCCGGGCGAAGCGCCGGCGATGAGACCGCTGCCGAGCAAGTAGCGCGTGAGGTCGGCCGTGAGCTCGGCGACCTTGACGTCGGTGCCCGCGAGCATGGTCACCGTGTTGCCGCCGGCCAGGAGCTCCACGCTGGCGCCGCTGCCGGTGCGGATGCTGTCGTCCTCGGCGAGCACCGCGCCCACCGCCACCGGCTGCCAGGCGTCGGTCCCCTGGCGCCGCACCTCGACCGTGCCGTCGGCCTTGGCCACGACCACGGTGGGCAGCGGCTTCGCCACCGGCGGTGGCGCGCCCGCGTCGACGACGACCGGCGGTGGCGGCGGCGGGCGCCGGCCCGCGGCCCACCACAGCGTGAGCCCCGCCACCACGATGACGACGAGGCCGAGCACGGGCAAGAGCCGGTTCGCGGTCACGCGCGCGATGTAGCAGCACCGGGCGCCCCCGTCACGCCTCCACGTCCACGCGCTGTACGCCCGGCGCCTCGAGCACCAGGTCGGGGCCGAACGCGTGTGCAGGTGTCTGAAAGCCCGGCGGCGCGTGGCCCGCCAGCACGCGGCGCACGCACAGGAGCGCGCAGTCGACCGTGAGCGTGTAGGCGTCGGGCCCCGTGAGGCGCGCCGCGGCGCGCGGCCCACCCTCGATGCTCGCCTCGGCGACGACGATGATGCGCCCGCGCGCGCGCGCCTCGGCGCTCGGCCCGCCCG
>CAZONM010000466.1:0-4211 GCA_964580865.1 uncultured Myxococcales bacterium
GCGACCTGGTTGCCGAGACACTCGTAGTTGATCCGCAGCGGCCCGTACGCCGCGGCGTGCCGCGCCGCAGCGCACCCGACCCCGACGGGGGCGACGGCTCCGACGACGACGACGAACGACGCGGGCGCGCGCCTCAGGCACGCGCCCGCGGTCCTCCACGGTGAGCGGCCTCGCATCGCTTCGCTTCGCTCACCAACCAGGAGGACGTCATGTTCGTGTTGCAGATCTTCGTGATGAGAAACGGCGCGCTCGAGAGCGTGGAGATGGCGTGCGGCGAGCGTATCGTCGTGGGGCCCGCGGCGGCCGACGTGCCGATCCGCGGCGCGTCCGCCACGGTCGCGCTGGCGCTCGACGGCGAGCGCATCGTCGCCACCCCGCTCTCGTCGAGCGTGCGCGTCGACGGCGAGGTGGTGCATGGCCCGGTCACCGTCAGCGCAGCGAGCGAGCTGTGCTTGGGCGACGTCGCCGTCAAGGTGCGACGCGCGGCGGTGGCGCGCGCCGCGCCGCCGCCCGTGGTGCTCGGTGGCGGTGGGCTCGCCGACGGCGCGCTCGCCGGCACGGTCGCCGACGAGCCGGTGGCGTTGATGCCGACCACGGTGCCCGACGAGCCGGCGATCGCCGTGGCGCCGTTCACCGCGTTGGTCGACGATGACGAGGTCGCCGAGGACGATGACGAACCGGATTGGTCGCTGGTGGAAGCGCTGGCGCGCCCCACGGACGGCACCAGCGGTCCGCTGATCGAGGTGCTGCGCAGCGCGGGCGAGCGCGTGCTCGAGCATGCGCTCCTCGATGGCGACGACGGGTACGCCTTCGGCGGGCGCGGCCGCGTGCGACGTCGCGCGCGCGGCGGTTGCGAGCTCGTGCTGCCGCCGGGGGCCGCCGCGCGGTGTCGACGCAAGGGCGAGCTGACCGACGTGCTCGCTGGCGACGCGCCGTTGACGCTCGCGCTCGATCCGGGCGACGCCGCCACGGTGAGCGCCGGCGGCGCCGTGCTGCTCGTGCGCTTCGCCGATCGCCCGCGCGCGCTCTGGGGCGCCGCCGAGCGCCTGGCGGCGCGCGCCGAGCAGCGCGTGCAGGCGTGGTGCGCCTCCGCCGGCCTCGCGCTCTCCGGCGCCTTCGCAGGTACCCTGTGGCTGCTGGAGTACCGCGACCGCGAGCTGACGATCCCCTTGGATGACGATGACATCACGCAGTGGCCCGACGTGATCATCGACATGGCCGATCCGCCGCCGCCACCGGAGCCCCAGCCGGTGGCCGAGCCCACGCCCGCGCCGCCCACGGGTCCTGCGGCCGCGCCGCGACCGCGTACCACGACGGCGAAGCAACCGGCGGAGCAGGGCAAGCGCGTGATCGACGTCGTGGGCAAGCTGCCCGTGCTCAAGACCAACCGCGCCGTCGACGCCGCGCTCGCCAACATGCGTGCGCCGCTACCGGCGCGGCCCGGCGGGCTCATCATCGCGGGCCAGATCGCGCGCGGCCCGAGCGGGGGCTCGAGCATCGGCGGGAGCGGTCTGGCGACGGGAGCGGGCGTGCAAGGGCTCGCTGCCGGCGCCGGCACCCTGGGCCAGGGCGAGGCGCGCGCCATCGGCGGCACGGTCAAGCGCGGGCAGCTGCGCGACCTCAAGATCACCGACGAGCAGGGCCTGTCGCGCGAGCAGATCCTCAAGGTCATCAACGCCAACGTCGGGAAGATCCAGGCCTGCTATGAGCGAGGCCTGCGCGACGACCCGTCCATCGCCGGGCGGGTGCAGGTGGCGTGGACCATCGCATCGTCCGGAGACGTGACGGGCACGCGTGTACAGACGTCGACGCTCGGGGCGCCCTCGGTCGAGCGCTGCATCCTCGAGAAGATCGAGCAGTGGCGCTTCCCGGCGGCGAAGGGGCGCTCGCAGGTGGTGTTCCCGTTCTCGTTCGCGGCGCTGTGACGCCGACACGAGCCGGCGCGGGGGGCGGGTCGCGCGCCCTCCCACGCCGGCGCCGGCAATTCGTCGGCGCGCCCCTTGCGAGCCCGCGCGGGTTGCCGGAGATCCGTGTGCGCAAACGGCCCCCGGAGCGTTCGGAATTGCCGGGAGGAAGGGCTCGACATGTTGGTGCACGTCTCGGTCCGCGACATCGCCTTGATCGACGCCGTCGACGTCGAGCTCGGCCCGGGAATGACGGTGCTCACGGGCGAGACCGGCGCCGGTAAGTCGATCCTCGTGGAGGCGCTGTTGCTGCTCCTCGGCGCGCGCGCATCCACCGACGTCGTGCGCGCGGGTGCCGCGGAGGGCAGCGTACAGGCGCTGGTGCAGCTCGAGGGCCACGACGCGCGGGAGGTCGACCGGCTGCTCGCACACGCCGGTCTGCCGCCGCTCGAAGACGGCGCACTGGTGCTGCGTCGCGTGGTGTCGCGCGAGGGGCGCGGCAAGCAGCTCGTGAACGGCGCGCTCGCCACCGTGGCCCAGCTGCGCGCGGTGGCCGAGCCGCTCATCGACTTCACGGGGCAGCACGCGCAGCAGGCGCTCTTGCGCCCGGCGGCTCAGCTCGCGCTGCTCGACGCCTTCGCCGGACACGACGCGCTGATCGAGCGCATGGCCGCGGCCTACGACGGGGCTCTCGCGCTCGCCGTCGAGCTTCACGACCTGCGCCGCCGGCTGGCCGACAAGGAGCAGCGCCTCGACATGGTGCGCTTCCTGCTTGAGGAGATCGGGCGCGTGCGTCCGCAGCCCGGCGAGGACGAGCGCCTCGAGGCCGAGCGGCGCCGGCTCGCGAACGCCGAGCGCCTGCGCGCCTCGCGCGCCGAGGCGGAGGCGCTCTTGGTCGAGGGAGGCGATGGTCAGGCCGACGCGCTCTCGCAGCTGCAGCGCGCGCTCGCGGCCCTACAGCGCGCCGCCAACGACGACGACGCGCTCGTGCCCGTGTGCAAGACGCTGGGCGAGGCATGCGCGCTGGTGGACGACGCTGCGCGCGCGCTGCGCGCGGCCGCCGAGGTCGAGGCCGATCCGCAGCGCTTGGTCGAGGTCGAGGACCGCCTCGACGCGCTCAAGCGCCTGATGAAGAAGCACGGCGGCGATCTCACGCGCGTGCTCGAGGCGGGCGACACGCTCGAGGCCGAGGCCGTCATGCTCGAGAGCGCCGCCGAGAGGAGCGATGAGCTCGAGCGCCGGCTCGCGTCGGCGCTCGACCAGGCGGTGGCCCTGGCCGATCAGCTGAGCGCCAAGCGCAAGGCCGCTGCACGCAAGCTCGCCGAGGCCATCCGCGCCGAGCTGCCGGCGCTCGGCATGCCCGCGGCGCGCGTGGAGGTTCGTGTCGAGCCGGCGCCCGCGGCCGCCGACGCGGCGCTGGCGCGGCGCGACGGCGTGGGGCTCTCCGCCCGCGGCTCCGACGCCGTCACCGTGTTCTTCACTGCCAACGCCGGTGAGAGCACTGAGCCGCTCGCCAAGGTGGCGTCGGGCGGCGAGCTGTCGCGCGTCTTGCTGGCGCTCAAGCGCGCGCTCTTGCTCGCTGACCCGGTGCCCGTGAGCATCTTCGACGAGGTCGACGCGGGCGTGGGCGGCGCCATCGGCGACGCCATCGGCGAGCGGCTGCACGCCATCGCGATCGGGCGGCAGGTCTTGTGCATCACGCACCTGCCGCAGATCGCGGCGCGCGCCGACCGCCACCTCGTCGTCGAGAAGGCGGTCGAGGGCGGGCGCACCGTGTCGCGCGTGCGCGCGCTCGAAGGCGCTCCCGCGCGCACCGAGGAGCTCGCGCGCATGCTCGGCGGGCGCGAGGTCACGGCGGCCACGCGCAAGCACGCCGCCGAGATGCTCGCGCGCGGTGCGGCGGCGGCAGCGTCGTCGGCGTCACCCAAGAAGGCGTCGCGCGCCAAGAAGTCGGCGTGACCGCGGGTGCGCCCTGGCTCGTGCTCGACACCGCCGCGCCGGTCGCGGTGGTGGCCGTGGTCAACGACGGTGCGGTCTTGGGCGAGCGCACCATGGCCGAGACCAAGCGCCACGCCGAGGGTCTGATCGATGCGATGGATCGGGCGCTCGTGCTCGCCGGCGTCTCGCTCGACGCCCTCGCGGGCATCGGCGTGGGACGTGGGCCCGGCTCCTTCATCGGCGTGCGCACCGGCATCGCCACCGCCAAGGGCATCGCGCTCGCGCGCGGCGTGCCCCTCGTCGGGTTGTCAACACTGCTCGCGCTCGCCGCGAGCCGCGAGCTCCCCGACGGCGCGGGGCTCGCGATCG
>CAZONM010000467.1:0-4203 GCA_964580865.1 uncultured Myxococcales bacterium
CCCGGAGATCGCCCAGGTGGCGCCCACCGCGCCGCCGGCCGCGCCCGCCGTCATCGACGACGAGGCCGGTGCCATGGAGGCGGCGCTCACGGCGCACAAGGGCGAGCCGTCGCTCGGTGACCTCGCCGAGCTCAAGCGCCGCGGCTCGATCCGCGTGCTGGTGCGCAACAACGCCACCAGCTTCTTCCTCTACAAGGGCGTCCAGCAGGGGTTCGACTTCGAGGTGGTGAAGGCCTTCGCCGCCAAGCACCACCTGCGCGTCGACACCGTGGCGCCCGCCGAGGCGCGCGACCTGATCCCCGGGCTCCTCGAGGGGCGCGCCGACGTCATCGCCGCCGGCATGAGCGTCACGCCCGAGCGCGCCGCACAGGTGGCGTTCTCGCGGCCCTACCTCACCGTCGACGAGGTGCTGGTGCAGCCGGCGGGCGAGCCGCCGCTCACACGGGCGGAGGAGCTGCGCGGGCGCACCATCCACGTGCGCCGGTCGTCGTCGTACCGGGCGACGCTCGAGCCGCTGGCGGCGCAGCATGCCTTCACCATCGTCGACGCCCCCGAGGACGTGGAGACCGAGGAGCTGATCGCGCGCGTGGCGAGCGGCGCCGTGCCGCTCACGGTGGCCGACAGCACCATCGCCGCCGTCGAGCTCGCCGCCACCAAGGGCGCGCGCGCCACGCTGGTGCTCAAGCGCGGCGTGCCCATCGCGTTCGCGACCCGCCCCGCGTCGACGGCGCTGGCCGCCGCGCTCGACGCGTTCGTCGCGGGCAACGCGCGCACCCTCGGGCGCCTGCACAAGAAGTACTTCGCGCGCCCCACCAAGCACGCGCCCTCGCAGCGCGACGTGCGCGCCACCGGCGCCATCTCGCGCTGGGATCCGCTCATCAAGAAGTACAGCGCGCGCTACGGCCTCGACTGGCGGTTGATGGCGGCGCAGGCCTACCAAGAGAGCTTCTTCGACGAGCACGCCGAGAGCTGGTGCGGCGCGCTCGGCCTGTTCCAGGTGATGCCGAAGACCGGGCGCGCGCTCGGCTTCTCCGACGTGCGCCCGCCGGAGACCAACATCCACGCGGGCACCAAGTACATGGCCCAGCTCATCGCCGGCTTCGAGCCCGAGCTGCCGTACAAGCACCGCGTGCGCTTCGCGCTCGCCGCCTACAACGCCGGACCGCACCACGTGGCCGACGCCCGCCTGCTGGCGCGGGAGATGGGCCTCGATCCGAACAAGTGGTTCGGCAACGTCGAGAAGGCCATGCTGCGCCTGGAGGATCCCAAGGTCTATCGCCGCATGCCGCACGGCTACTGCCGCGGCAGCGAGCCCGTGAAGTACGTCAGCGACATCCAGTCGCGCTACGACAACTGGACCTCGGTGTTCTCGCTCGACGACGCCGCGGCCGCGCCCGCCCGTTGAGCGGCGGCGCGGTGGGCGCTACCGTGGGGTGCGCATGAAGCTCGATCCCCGCGCCGCAGCCGCCACGCATGCCGGCACCAAGGCCGCCGACGGCGCCGGGGGCCCCGCCCACGTGCGCGCACGGCGCCAGCTCTTCTACAGCGCGGGCGCCGACCCCGCGCGCGATCGCCCGGCCCATGTGCGCGCCGGCTCGGGGTGCGCGTTCGTCGACGTGCCGGGCCTTGGCCGGCGCCTGGCGGTGGTGCAGGACGACGCGCGCTTCATCGCGCTGGTCGACGTGAAGAGCCGCGCCGTCGACGTGGTCGAGCTGCCCGCGGGCGCGGGCGGCGCGCGCACCTTCGACAAGCAACGCGGCAACAAGATGGACAAGCTCGACCTCGAGGCGGTGTGCGCGCTCACGCTCGACGGCGCGCCCGCCCTGCTCGCCCTCGGGTCAGGCTCGGCAGCGCCACGCGAGACCCTGGTGCTGACCCGCTTCACCGCCGACGGCCCGGTGGTCGAGGAGCTCCCCGCGCACGCGCTGTTCGCGCGCCTACGCGCTACGCGGTCGTTCGCCGGCGGTGAGCTCAACGTCGAGGGCATGGCGATCATCGACGAGGCGCACGGCGGCGCGCCCGGCGGCACGCTGCGCCTGTTCAATCGCGGCAACGGGACGCCCCCCGCCGTCGACGCCACCGCCGACCTGCCGCTCGTCGCCGTGCTCGCGCACCTGCGCGACCCGCTCGCCTGCGCGGCGCCGGCGCCCACCAACGTGGTGGCGCACGAGCTCGGGACCATCGACGGCACGCGGCTCACGTTCACCGACGCATGCGCCACCGCGCGCGGTGTGGCGTTCTTAGCGGCCGCCGAGGCCAGCCCCAACGCCATCGACGACGGCGAGGTGAAGGGAACGGCCATCGGTCTGGTGCGCCCTGACGGCAGCCGCGTGCTCGTGCCCATCCTCGACGAGCGCGGCCGTCCGCTCACCGACAAGGTCGAAGGCGTCGCGTTCGACCCGGCGTCGCCGGGCACGGCCTTCGTGGTGGTCGACAAGGACGATCCCCGCGCGCCCGCCGAGCTCTTGTCGGTGACGCTGCCCGCGTGGACGTGATCGCACGTGGCCGCCCGGGCGCGCTGACGGCGCGGGCTACAGGCAGACGGTGATGGTGTCGTCGGGGTTGCCCTGCGACCGCGGCACCGGCGCGCACTCCTGGCGCGCCAGGCAATCGCCCGTGTCCTCGCACGGCATGACGCAGCTCTGCTGATCGCTGACCCGCTCGCACGCCAGGCCGTTGTCACAGCTGCCGTCGCCCTCGCACGGATAGCCCGAGCACACGCCGTTCAGGCAGGTGCCGGGCTCATCGCACTCCTCGTCGTCGAAGCACTCCTCGCCCATGTCCTTGCTGCCGGGCACGCGCACATCGCCGAACGGGCAGGCGGTCATCACCAACCCGAGCGCGCACGGCGCGAGCAGCCCGATCAGCACGCGATGGCTCGTCATCCCGTCACTCCTTGGCCCAGGGCTCGCGCCGAATCCAGTGCACGTCGTCGTCGACGATGGCGAAGCCCTCGGCCTCGTACAGCTCGGCGGCGCTGGCGCGGCGCCGGTCGGCCAGCACCTCGAGATCGGTGAAGCCCATGGCCGCCAGCTCGACCTGGCCCGCGCGCACCAGCGGCCGCGACATGCCCTTGCCGCGCGCCTGCTTGCTCAGGCCCACGTGCTCGACCACGCCGATGGTGGCGGCGCCGTCCTGCTTGCGCTCGCTCTTCTTGGCGTGCTCGCTGCCGGCGATGATGCACATGCCGAGATCCCTGCTGCCCACCTTCAAGTAGAGCGCGCGGCAGTCGGGCCGACGCAGCCACGCCGTGATCAGCCCCGCGTCTTGCTCGGCGTCGTCGCCGAACACCTCGAGGAGCGCCTTGCGGCACCGCTCCACGTCGCGCTCGGCGTCGATCTGCACCACCGCCCCGTCGGGGATCTCGAGCGCCTCGATGCCCTTGGCCTTTCGGCGCATGCGCGCCTCGCGGTAGCGCTCGCTGAACCCCTCGGAGGTGAGCAGCTCCGCGGCGCCGGGCACGCTCAAGCGCGAGGTGACCAACAAGCGCCGATCGCGCGGCGCGGCCTGCAGAAGCGCGCGGCCGATGCCCTGACGACGCCACGCGGGGTTGACCGCGAGCATCACCTCGGTGCGCACGGAGCCCACGAAGCCCACCTCGAGCGCGCCCACGATGGCGCCGTTGCCCGCGATGACCACGCGCCAATGCGCGCCGCCGTGGTGCGCCGGGTGCTTGAGCCGCGCCTCGATCTCGGCGTTGGTGCGCGTGGGCACGCTGCCGTCGAACGAGCACACGCCGGCCCACAGCTTCTGCACGCCGGGGCGATCCTGCGCGGGGTCGAAGGCCCGGATGGTCCACTGCCGCTTGTTCACGCCCGGACGCTACCATCGTCGGGTGCCGGCGCGCTCCACCCAAGCCTCGCCCCCCCGCCCCGGCGACGTGGTGCTGTCTGGCTGGGTCGTGGTCGCCATCGGCGTCCTCGTGCTCAACGATCACGTGCTCAAGTCCGCGTGGCCCGGCGCCGTCACCGGCAAGCTGTCGGACCTGGCGGGGCTCGCGTTTTTCCCCGTGCTCTTGGCCGCCGGCTGGGAGCTCCTCACCCGCGCGATCCTCCGGCCGCGCGCCGCGCTCGCCGTGGTGGCGGCCACCGGCCTCGTGTTCGCGGCTACCAAGCTGTCGCCGAGCGCGGCGCACGCATGGGGCCTGCTCATGGGCGCGGCGCAGTGGCCGGCGCGCGCCGCGCTCGACCCCGCCGCGCGGCT
>CAZONM010000468.1:0-4203 GCA_964580865.1 uncultured Myxococcales bacterium
CGAGCTCGGCCCCCCGCCGCCCACTTTCCGGCCTCTGCCGCCCGAGCTCCGACCGCCGCTGCCCGAGCCGCGAGGGGTCGCGGAGCCCCCGGGGCCCATGCCATGGCTGTTCGTCGGCACGGTGGTGCTCGGCCTCCTCGCCACGGCGCTGTTGGTGGCGCGCTCGCTGGCGCGGCCGCTGTCGCGCTTGAGCGAGACGGCGCGCGCCCTGGGCGCCGGCGACCTCGAGGCGCGCACCGGCATCGCGCGCGAGGACGAGCTCGGCGACCTCGCGCGCGCCTTCGACGAGATGGCCGCGCGCGTGGGTGAGCTGGTGCGCGGCCAGCGCGAGCTGCTCGCCAACGTGTCGCACGAGCTGCGCACGCCGCTGTCGCGGATCCGCGTGGGCCTCGATCTGGTGCGCGAGGGCGCGTCCGACGCCCGGCTACTCGACGATCTCGAGCGCGATCTCCTCGAGGTCGACGCCCTGGTGGACGACGTGCTCACGGCCGCGCGCCTGGACCCCGCGCACCTCGGCGCGGTGGATCGCGTGGGTGGCTTGCCCATGGCCGCGCGCGAGCCCGTGGCGCTGGCCGCCCTCGTCGACGAGGCGGCGCGGCGCTTCGCGCGCTCGTGGCCCGCGCACACGCTCACCGTGGCAGGCGCGCACGACGCCTCGGTGCACGGCGACGCGCGCTTGCTTCAGCGCGTGCTCGACAACCTGCTCGACAACGCCGGCAAGTACTCGCCGCCGGGACCGGTGACGCTGACGGTGCGCGCCGAGCCGGGCGTCGTCCACGTCGACGTCGAGGATCACGGCGCGGGCATCGCGCCGAGCGACGTGCAGCGCTTGGGCACGCCGTTCTTTCGCGCCGAAACGAGCCGCGCGCGCACCGTGGGCGGGCGAGCTGCCGGCGGCGTGGGCTTGGGCCTCACGCTGGCGCGCCGCATCGCCGAGGCGCATGGCGGCGCGCTGCGCGTCACGAGCACGCTCGGGCTTGGCACCGTGGTGCGCGTCACGCTCCCGCAGGCGCCGGACACAATCGGAGACGCGAGCACCACGCCCGCGCAACATCGCGCCCCTTGAATTGGGGGTGAGGTGACCATGCGCCGTACCGTTGATTCGCTGCCCATCCTCGTGTCCTCCGTCGCTCTCAGCGGCCTCGTCGCCGTCACCGGCGTGTGCGGCGCATGCATCGATGACCCCGCTGGCGGCGCCACGACCATGCGGCCCGACGGCTGGGACCCGGCGACGCATGAGAAGGGCAACGTGGACGCCACCATCTTCGAGGTAGCTGAGGTGCGCCGCCTCGATCTCGAGATCGCGGCCGTCGATTGGCGGGCGATGCAGGACGACCTCACGGAGCTGCTCGGGCCAGCGGGGCAGGGCGGCGGTGGCGGCGGCGGCCCGCCGCCGGGCCCGCCCCCCGAGGAGCTGATCGTCGCGTGCGAGGGACTCACCGTCGGCGTGGCGTGCGCGGCCACGCTCGACGGCGCGGCCATCACCGGCACCTGCACCGACGTCGGCGGCGCGGTCTTGTGCGCTCCCGAGGGCGGGCCCGGCGGACCCGGCGGGCCCGCGCCCCCTGGCGATGGCTTTGGGCGCGAGCCGCTGCGCGTGGAGGCGACGATGCGCTACCAAGGCGGCGTGTGGACGCACGTGGGCGTGCGGTTCAAGGGCAACAGCACGCTGTCGATGGCGTGGCAGAGCGGCAACGAGAAGCTCCCCTTCCGCGTCCACATGGACGCGTTCGAAGACACGCACCCGGCCATCGAGGATCAGCGGTTCTACGGCTTCAAGAAGCTCGCGCTCAACAACGGCGGCCGCGACGAGACCGCGTCGCGCGACGTGCTGGCCGCGCGCGTGTTCCGCGCCGCCGGCGTTCCCACGCCGCGCGCCACCTGGGTGCGCCTGTATCTCGACCACGGCGACGGGCCGGCGTACCTCGGCCTGTACGCGCTGGTGGAAGACCCCGAGGGGCCGCTCCTCGACGAGGAGTTCGGCGACGACACCGGCAGCCTCTACAAACCCGAGGGCGAGGGCGCGCGCTTCACCTCGTTCGTCGCCGACGCCTTCGAGGACCAGAACGGCGACGGCGACGGCAGCGACGCGGCGCGCATGGTGGCGGCGCTCCACGCCGACCGCACCGACCCAACCGCGTGGCGCGGCGGCCTCGAGGCCACCTTCGACGTCGACGGATTCCTGCGCTGGCTGGCCGTCAACACCCTGGTGCAGGACTGGGACACGTACGGCAACATGACGCACAACTTCTACCTGTACGGCGCGCCCGACGACGGCGGCCGCCTGCATTGGATCCCGTGGGACCACAATGAGGCGTTCGTGGGCGGCACCGGCGGCGTGCGCCCGCCGTTGTCCCTGGCGCTCGACGAGGTGGGCGATGACTGGCCGCTGATCCGCTTCCTCCTCGACGACGACGAGTACGGCGCGCGCTACCGCGCCGCGCTCGCGAGCGCCGCAGAGGCGTTCTCGATCGAGGCGTTCGACGCGCTCGTGGATCAGGCCCAGACCCTCGCCACGCCCGCCCTCGTGGGAGACGATGGCGAGCGCGCGGGGTCGACGTTCGTCGGCTCCGCCGACGCGTTGGCCCAGGCCTTCGCCGACCTGCGCGCCCACGTGCGCCTTCGGCACGACGCGCTCGCGCAGCTCGGGGCGCCGTGACGACGGCGGTCCCGGCGCCGCAGGTGCCGAAAACTTGAGATCCGCACGCGCGGTTGGTCTCTTGGGCTCGTGTCCGCGCGGCGGGCACGGGATGTGCGTGGCTGGCACCTGGTGTCGCCAGCGGGCACCACGGGTCGTCTGGAGGAGTGGCATGGGCTCGCTCGACCTCGGCAGCTTGGACACCGCCGGCCTGCGCCAGGTGGCGATTGCCATCCTCGCGGCGTGGCTCATGGGCCAGGCCATCTCCGAGGTCTATCGCTTCATCCACCGCGGCCGCGACGTCTCGCAGGCGTTCGTGCAGGCGCTCGTCGTGGGCGGCATCGTCGGCGCCATGCTCATGCTCGCCATCGGCAACAGCGTGGCGCGCGGCATCGGCATCGTCGGCGCGCTGGCGCTCATCCGCTTTCGCACCAACCTGTCGAACCCGCTCGACATGGTGTTCATCTTCGCGTCGTTCGCCGGCGGCATCGCGGCCGGCACCGGCAACATCGTCACCGGCGCGCTCGGCACGGTCTTGTTCCTCGCCGTGGTCGCCGGCACGAGCACGCTGATGCAGGGCGGCGGCCAGCGCGAGGCCGAGCTGCGCGTGCGCATGGCCGCCGGCCCCGACGCCGAGGAGAAGGTGCGCGCGGTGCTGCGCGAGCACGCGGTCACTTTTGCGCTCTTGCGCCGACGCGACGTCGTCGAGGGTAAGGAGAGCCGCTCGTGGTGGCGCGTGGGCCTCAAGGGCGGCGACGACGGCGGCACGTTGTCGCGCGCGCTGCGATCGAGCGGCGCCGCCACCGAGGTGCAGGTCGAGCTCGAGAACGCCACGCCCGAGGGTGGCGGGGGCGACGATGACTGACGGCAGCGACGCCCCGCCCCCGCACGGACCGCCAGGCAACGGCGCGGCGACGTACAACGGTGCGCGCCGTCAGCGCCGCGCGATCTTGTGGGGCGTGTGGGCGCTGGTGGCGACGGGCGTCGCGTTCCTGCAGCTCGACACGTCGGCGGTGGGCCGCGCGCCGGCCACCATCGACGGCGCCGAGACCGCCGCGGTGGCGCCGCGCGCCGCGCGCGTGCTGAAGGTGCTGGTGCGCCCGGGCGACGTGGTGGCGCAGGGCATGCCGCTCGTGGAGCTCGCCACCGCCGAGGTCGACCTCGAGATCGCCGTGGCCGAGGCCGAGCTCGCGCGCCTGCGCTCGGCCGTCGACGCCGCGGTGCTCGACGTGCGCGGCGCCGACTTCGAGACCGGCGCCCGCCTGGAGGCCGACGCCGAGCGCGCCGCCGTCGATCTGGCGTCGTTGGCGGCGGACCAAAAGCGCGACGCCGCCGAGCTCGCCACCGTCGAGGGCCTGTTGGCCAAGCAGCGTGAGCTCGTGGAGAAGAAGCTCGCCTCGGCAGAGCAGCGCGATCAGCTCGACCTGCGCCGTGCGGCCCTCGCCGAGAGCGTGGCCGACGCCACCGCGCGCCTGGCGACGGCGCAGGCGCACGCCGCGCGCGCCGACGCGCGGCTGGCGGAGTGGCAGAAGAGCCACGGGCACGGCGCCGACGACGCGCGCACC
>CAZONM010000469.1:0-4203 GCA_964580865.1 uncultured Myxococcales bacterium
GCCGTGGCGGCGCGCGCGCGCCACGGGCCCACGCGCCTGGTGGTGCGCGCCGACGGTCAGGCGCTCTCGGACAGCCAGCCGCTCCTCTCGGGCGAGGCGCGTCTCGAGGTTGGCGACGCGCTGGCGGCCTCGCTCGGCGTCGCGCGCGCCGAGCGCGCCCCGAGCATCGCCGAGCTGTACGCGCCCGCGGGCTTGATCCTGGGCAATCCGCGCCTCGCCCCCGAGCGTGCGCACGACCTGGAGCTGGCGCTCGCCTTCCGTCCCGGGCGCGTGCTCGACGCGCGCGCGGTGGCGTTCGCCGGCCTCATCGACGACGCCATCGCCTACCTGAACCAGAACGCCTTCGAGATAGCCCCGGTCAACACGGGGCCCGCCTGGCGCGCCGGCGTGGAGAGCTTCGTCACCGTGGCGCCCGCCGAGTGGTGCGCGCTCGAGAGCGCGGTGACGCTGTTGGCGTCACGCGTCGACGCCACGGGCGCGCCGCTGCCGCTGGCGCCGCCCTGGACCAGCCGCCTCGCCCTGCGCGGGGGCGCGCTCGACGCGCCGCACGGCAGCGTAGTGGTGCGCGCGCGCGGCCCGGCGGCGTCGAACGCCTTCGGCACGCTCGTGGCACCGGCCAGCGCGCTGGTCGACGTGGTGGCGCGCATGCCGCTGGCGCCGGGGCTGTGGGCGTCGGCGGCCGTGGTCAACGCGCTCGACGTGCAAGACGCCCGCGATCAGAACCAGCTGCCGCTGCCCGGGCGCCTGTGGTTCGTGGGGCTCGAGGTGGCGCGATGACGGCGCGCGACGGCGTGACCGTGGTGCTTCTCGCCGGCGGGCTCGGCGCCGCATGCGTCGACGAGCCGGGGATGTGCGCCGCGCGCTTCACCGCGGCGGTGCCCGTGGGCACGGTGCCGAACGACGTCGCGCTCGGCGCTTGCGGCGGCGCGCCCGTGGCCCTGGTGCCGGCGTCGGGCGACGGTCGCCTCGACGTCCTCGAGCTGCCGTGCGGCACGCTGGTGGGCTCGGTGCTGTTCGCGCCCGAGCAGGGGCGCGCCGCCACGCCCTGGGCCGTCGCCGTCGACGGTGAGCGCGCGTGGGTCACGCTGCAAGGGCGGCACTCGGTGGCGCTGGTCGACTACTGCGCAGCATCGGTCATCGCCGAGGTGCGCGCCGCCGAGCCCCTGGAGCTCGAGGCACCGCTGCACCTGAGCGCGCCCGTCGACGTCGACGGCGACGGGACCGCCGACACCGAGGTAACGCGCATGGTGCCGCGCGCGCCGCAGCCCGTGGTGGCGCGCGCGGGCGTCGCGCTCGTCGCGTTCACGAACCTGCTCGAGCCCGGTCTGTCGCCCGAGCGCCCGCCGCTGCTCGGCCCCGGCCTGCTGGCGCGCCTCGAGCACGACGGCGACGGCGCGCGCGTGGCCGGTACCACCACGCTGCCGTGCGTGAACCCGCAGGGCCTCGCGTGGCACGGCGACGCCTTGTGGGCCTCGTGCACGGGGCCGCTTGGGCCCACGCACGACGCCACGGTGGCCGCGCTGGGCGAAGGCGCGCTCGTGCGCGTCGATCCTAGCACGCTCGCGATCCTCGAGGTGATCGACGCCGGCGACCTCGCCCCGGGGACGCCCGCCGTGGTCGCCGATGGGCTGGTGGTGGGCAGCCTGCTGCGCCCGGCCATCGCGCGCGTCGCGTCCGGCGCGCTTGCGGAGGCGGCCGTCCCCGGCCGCGCCGTGGAGTCGCTCTTCGAGTGCGTGCCCCTCGACGACGGCGACGGTGCGCGCGCCGCGTGCACGCACTTCTCCGGCGATCGCCTGGTAGTCGTCGGTGGCGCCGACGCTGTGCTCGACATTGTCGCGGACATCCCCGTGGGCCCCGGCGGCGCGGCGTTTCGCGGCGCGCAGGCGGTGGCGCTGGCAACGCCCGAGGCGCGCGCGCGCGGCATCGGCGCGGCCGTGCTCCTCGGGCTCTCGGCCGAGCTCGTCCTCCTTCCCCTCGAGGCCATGCCGTGACGATCCCCGCGCTCGCGCTCGCGCTCCTCTTCACACCCGCCGCCGGCGCCGACGCGCCGCCGGTCGTCGACCTCGCGAAGCGCGCACCGCAGGTGCTGTTGCCGCGCTCCGGCGCTCAAGCCGGGCCCCCGCGACGCATCGTCTCGCTCGCGCCCGTGGTCACCGAGACGCTGTTCCTGCTCGGGCAGGGCGAGCGCGTGGTGGGCGTGACGCGCTACTGCGACACGCCCGCGGCTGCAGCGGCGCTGCCGAAGGTGGGCGGCTACGTCGACGTCAGCCTCGAGCGCGTGCTGGCGCTGCGGCCCGATCTGGTGATGGCCATGCCGAGCTTCGGCCAGCGCGAGCTGCTCGAGCGCCTGCGCGATGCGGGCGTGCCGGTGCTCGTGCTCTTCGGCGACACCCTGGGCGAGGTGCGCGACCTCGTGGGCGCCGTGGGCGACGCCACGGGCGCGCGCGCGGGCGCCGCCGCCGCGCTCGCCGAGCTCGACGGTGCGCTGGCGCGCTTCGCGCGCGCCAAGCCCGGCGCCGCCAGCGGCCGCGTGCTCGCCGTGGTGGGCGTGCGGCCCATCGTGGCCGCGGGCCCCACCAGCTTCATCGGCGAGCTGTTCGCGAAAGGCGGCGTGCAAAACGCGGTGCCGGCCGGCGCGCCTCAGTGGCCCACCTGGTCGCTCGAGCGGCTCTCGCGCCGCCACGTCGACACCGTAGTGGTGGCCGCGGGTCCAGACACCAAGGCCGAGCTCGAGCGCATGGTGGCGGCGGCGTTCCCCGCCGCCGAACGCCCGCGCCTCGTGGTGGCCCCGGGCGCGATCCTGATGCGGCCCGGGCCCGGCATCGGCCGCGACCTCGACGCGCTGGCGGCGCTGCTCACGCCCGCGAGCGCGCCGCCATGACCAGCGCCGCGCTCACCCCTGCCCGCCGGCGCCGCGCGCTCTTCGCGCTCACGGCCGCGCTGCTAGTGGTGCTGCTCGCCGCGGTCGCGGTGGGGCCCGACGGCGTGAGCCTCGCGATCCTCGACGACCCGGCCATCCTGCGCCTGCGCCTGGCGCGCGTGCTGTTGGCCGCCGTCGTGGGCGCAGGCCTGGCGGCAACCGGCGGTGCGTTGCAGGCCACGCTGCACAACCCGCTCGCCGACCCCTATGTGCTTGGCGTGTCGGGCGGCGCCGCCATGGGCGGCGCCGTCGCGGTGGCGCTCGGCGCTGCGGCCGCCGGTGTGGGCCTGCACGCCGCCGCCGCCGGCGGCGCCTTCGCGGCCACGGCGCTGCTCGCGTGGTTCCTGGCGCGCGACACGAGCGGCCGCGCCGAGACGCCGCTCCTCGTGGGCGTGACGCTCAACGCGTTCTCGTGGGCGCTGGTGTCGGTGGTGCGCGCCACGGTGTCGGCGCACAAGACGCAGGCGCTGTCGGTGTGGCTCGTGGGCGCGCTCGGCTACCCGGCCCCGGTCGACCTCGCCATCGCCGCCGCGGTCACGGCGATCGGCGTGGGGCTGTTGGTGTCGCGCGCCGGCGATCTGGCGCTCCTCAAGGCCGGCGACGACGAGGCCGCGCGCTTGGGCGTCGACGTGGGACGCGCGCGCCTGATCATCTACGTCGCCGCCTCGCTCTTGGTGGGCGTGGCCGTGAGCACCAGCGGCGTCATCGGCTTCCTCGGGCTCATCGCGCCCCACGCCGTGCGCCTCGCGATCTCGAGGGACGAGCGCCTGGCGCTGCCCGCGAGCGCGCTGGTGGGCGCGGCCGCGCTGGTGGCGTTCGACGCGCTGGCGCGTGCGTCATTCGCCGTGTTCGACAGCGAGATCCCCACGGGCGCGCTGTGCGCCGTCATCGGCGCGCCGCTGTTCGCCATGGGCCTGTGGCGCAAGGTCACGGGCAGCGGGGGGCGCGCGTGACCCTCGCCGTCACCGACGTCGAGGTGCGGGGCCGCCTGGCCCCCACCACGCTCTCGTTCGCGCCCGGCGCGCTGGTGGCCGTGGTGGGCGAAAACGGCGCAGGCAAGAGCACGCTCCTCGACGTGCTCGCGGGTGTTCTGGCGCCCCACGGCGGCCAGGTCACGCTCGACGGTGCGCCGCTCGCGGCCCTCACGGCGCGCGCTCGCGCGTGCGCCGTGGCCAGCCTCGGGCAGCGGGCGCCCCAGTGCGACGAGCTCACCGTCGAGGAGCGCATCGCCCAGGGGCTCGCGCCGCGCCGCGGCCACGCGCTCCTCGACGAGCCCACGCGCG
>CAZONM010000470.1:0-4194 GCA_964580865.1 uncultured Myxococcales bacterium
CACGATGCTGCCCACGATGGCGCCGGTGGTGTCGACGTCGCCGCGGCCGGCGGCCGTGCACCACAGGGCCTCGACGTAGTCGCACGGCACGGCGTGGCGGCGCGCGCACCACAGCGAAAACGGCACGGTGTCGAACGCCGCCACCTCGGCGCCGTTGCCGAGCACGCCCGCCGCGGACGCGGGCTCGGTGGCGAGGGGCAACGCGCACGCGAGCTCGAGGCCGTCCTTGGTCCGGCTCGGCGGCGTGAGGCGCTGCGCCAGCGTGAGGAGCTCGCGCGCCTCGCCTCGCGCCACCGCCGCGGCCGCCACGGCGACGGCGATGGCCCCCGCCTTGCCCTCGTCGTGGGCGTGGGTGACGGCGGCGCTGTCGCGGGCGGCGGCCACCACCAGCGCGAGGTCATCGGCGAAGTAGGCGCCCACGGGGCCGGCGCGCATGGCGCCGCCGTTGCCGTAGCTGCCGCCGTCGAAGAGCGCGGGCGCCGCCTCGCTCCAGGGCACGCCCGCGCACAGCTCGGCGAGCACGCGGTGCGCGCCGCCGCCATACCCGCGCGCCGGGTCGCGGCGGTAGCGCTCGGCGAAGCGCGCGGCCAGGGCGTCGGTGTCGATGCGCCTGTGGGCGGCCAGCACCTCCACCACGGCCATGCCCATCTGCGTGTCGTCGGTGTGGCGCCAGGGCGCGGGCGCAAGCTCGCGCGCCGCCACGCGCCTGGCGCCGTCGGGACCGAACGCGCGCTCGCCGAAGGCGTCGCCCACGGAGAGGCCCTCGAGGGAGGCCTGCGCCCTCGCCAGGCGATCGTTCGGGCTCGACGACAGCGCGCCGGCGGTCATTGGCAGTTGGCCGGACACGTGGGCCCCGGGCAGCCTGCCCCCGTGCCGCAGCAGGCGCCGCCGGCGGCGTCGTTACCGAGCGTGATGGGGTTGCCCGGCGTATGTACGTTCGACTGCAGGCCGCACCACTTGCCGGTGGTGTTGCCGGCGGCGTCGCGAGCGCACGGGTTCGAGGCCGCGCACGAGAGCGAGGTGTCGCGCTCGAACAGCGCTCGGAAGCACTGGTCGTAGGTGGTCTGGCTGTCGGTGACGTCGTAGGCGGCGTTGCCATCGGTGCAGAGGACGCCGCGCGTCTGCAGGCTGAAGGCGCCGGTGGCGGTGCCGCCGCCGATGGGGGCGAAGCTCGTCACGGCCAGGTCGAGGAGCGTGGCGTCGTTGCCCGAGAATGGCGGCGTGAGGCCGGCGCCGAAATTGATGCGGAACCGCTCGTCGTCGTAGCTCTGATCGATGCGCTCGAGCTGCGTGCACTGCTGGGTGCTGTCGTTGAGCACGTAGGCCACGGTGTCGAAGTCGGCGATGACCGCCACCTCCACCAGCATGCCTTGGCGCGCGTCGAGCAACCGGTTGACGTAGTAGCGATCTTTGGTGTCGTAGGTGTAGCGCTCGCCGCTGGTGCCGTTGAGGTTGAGGTTCACGTCGGCGAAGAAGTCGACGGTGCTGGCGCCGAAGTTGTCGCACAGCCCCGTGCCGCCATCGTTGGTGCAGTGGTTAGTGGCGGTGCAGGTCTGCAGGTCACCGCAGGTCGGCGAGCACACGGGCTCGCCTTCACCTTCACCCTCACCCTCACCCTCACCCTCACCCTCACCCTCACCCTCGCCCTCGCCCTCGCCCTCGCCCTCGCCCTCGCCCTCGCCCTCGCCTTCACCTTCACCCTCGCCCTCACCCTCGCCCTCGCCCTCGCCTTCACCCTCGCCTTCGCCCTCTCCCGGATCGCCCTCGCCCTCGCCCACCGGCAGGTGCGCGGGATCGTCGACGCACACCTCGTCGACGCACAGCTCTCCCGTTGGGCAGTCGGCGCTGACCGCGCACGCGGCGCCGAGGGGCTCGTCGCGCGGGCAGCCCGCCGCCGCCATCGACGTCGCCACCAGCAGGGCACCGCAGCAGAGCCGCACGACCCCGAGGGTACCACGGGAGGTCCGCGATCGCCGGGAACCGGCCGCCCTTGTCTTGCGCCGGCCTACACCGCCGTCGCGCGCGGCGGGCTACAGGACGTTGGCCGCGATCTCCGCAAGCTCGCTGCGCTCGCCCTTCACCAGCGTGACGTGCGCGGCGATCTTCTCGGTCTTGAAGCGGTTGACCGTGTGCACCAGGCCGTTGTTGGTCTGGTCGACGTACGGGTTGTCGATCTGGTACGGGTCGCCCGTCAGCACGATCTTGGTGCCCTCGCCGGCGCGGGAGATGATGGTCTTCACCTCGTGCGGCGTCAGGTTCTGCGCCTCGTCGACGATCATGTACTGGCTGGGGATGGAGCGGCCGCGGATGTACGTGAGCGGCTCGATCTGCATCATGCCCATGTCGAGCAGCTCCTTGTAGGAGCGCCCGCGCCGCTTGTCTTTCTGCGTCAGCCCCATGAGGAACTCGACGTTGTCGAAGATGGGCTGCATCCAGGGGTTGAGCTTCTCCTCGACGTCGCCCGGGAGGTAGCCGATGTCCTTGCCGAGCGGGAAGATGGGCCGGCTCACCAACAGGCGCTGATAGACGCTCTCCTCGGTCGTCTTGGCGAGCCCGGCGGCGATGGCGAGCAAGGTCTTGCCGCTGCCGGCCTTGCCGACGAGGGTGACGAGCTTGATCTTGTCGTCGAGCAGCGCGTCGAGCGCGAAGTGCTGCTCGCGGTTCTTCGGCCGGATGCCCCAGATGCCCTGCTTGAAGCCGTCGATGGGCACCACGCGCGCGCGCGTGTCGTCGAGCCGCACGCGCCCGAGCGCCGTGCGGCTCGCGTTGCCGCGATCGCGCATGCACACGTACTCGTTGGGCGGGTGGTACGGGTCGGGCAGCTCCACGCCGCTCTCGGCGTAGAACTTGTCGACCAGCGGCCCGTCGATGTCGAGCTCTTGCCAGCCCTTGTAGAGCTCGTCGATGACGATGTGCTCGGGCTCGAAGTCTTCGGTGAAGATGCCGATGGCATCCGCGCGGATGCGCAGGTTGGTGTCTTTGGTGATGAACACCACGCGCGGCCCGGGGTGCTTCTTCCGGTCCTCGGTCAGCTCCATGGCCACCGCGAGGATCTTGCTGTCTTGGCCGCGGTCGGTGGAGACGTTGGGCGGCAGCGTGCGGTGCGTGGTGGCCACGCGCAGCGTGCCGCCGCGGTCGAGCTTGACGCCCTCGGACAGCGAGCCGTCGTCGCGCAGCTGGTCGAGGTAGCGGCTCACCTGGCGCGCGTTTCTGCCGAGCTCGCTCAGGTCCTTCTTGAACGCGTCGATCTCCTCCACCACGTAGATGGGGATCACCACGTCGTTGTCCTCGAACGAGAACATGGCGCGCGGGTCGTGCAACAGCACGTTGGTGTCGAGCACGAAGGTCTTCTTGTCGCCCTTCCTGTCACCCTTCTTTGGCGTCTTCTTGCCCTTGCCGTCGGACGCTTGCTTCTTGGCACGCTGCTGCATGCCTCCTGATCCCACGGATGGCCCCATGGGCGCAAACGCCGCCCGGGCGTGGGCTACGAGGCCACCACGCGGTCGCGCCCGCGCGCCTTGGCCTGGTAGAGGCGCTGATCGGCGCGCGCCAGCGCCGCCGCGGCGTCGTCGCCCTGCTGCCACTCGGCCACGCCGAACGACGTCGTCACCGACAGCGGCCCCTTGTCGGTGGCGAACGCGAGGGCCTTGACGGCCAGGCGCATGCGCTCGGCCAGCCGCG
Organism: uncultured Myxococcales bacterium; assembly: GCA_964580865.1. GTDB lineage: Bacteria > Myxococcota > UBA727 > UBA727 > VGSZ01 > JACOUT01. Next base: position 3,682 of record CAZONM010000470.1, read on the forward strand.
CCGCGCCCTCGGCGTCGGTGGCCTCGAGCACCAGGCACAGCTCCTCGCCGCCGTAGCGGGCCACCACGTCGGTGGCGCGGGCCTGACCCACGAGCGCGCCGGCCACGGCCTTGAGCACGTCGTCGCCAGCGCCGTGGCCGTAGGTGTCGTTGACGCTCTTGAAGTGGTCGATGTCGGCCAGCACCACCGACAAGGGCGCCTTGCTGCGCTGCGCGCGCGCCACGGCCTCGGCGAGGCGCTGATCGAGCGTGCGCCGGTTGACCAGGCCCGTGAGACCGTCGGTGGTCGCCTGGCGCTCCACGGCCACGAACAGGCGCGCGCCGCCGAGCGCCAGGCCCGCCAGGTCGGCCGCCACCAAGAGCGCGTCGACCACGGCCACGCGCAGGCGCTCGCCCGGCGGCGCGCCCACCACCAGGGCGCCGATGGGCTCGCCCTGCGCGAACAGCGGTACCACGCGCAGGTCGCCGAAGGCCGCCGTGCCGTCGTCGTCGGCGGCGTAGAGCCCGCGCACGG
>CAZONM010000471.1:0-4189 GCA_964580865.1 uncultured Myxococcales bacterium
GGCGCCGGTGGCGCCGTGCCCCTGCCGGGGGCGGCGCGCGGTGGCGCCATCCCGGTACCGCTGCCAGGCACCGGCGCCGTGCGACCGCAAGCGCCGCTGCCGTCGATGGAGGACATCTTCGGCGCCTCGCCACCTCCGCCGCCCCCGCCGCAGGCGCCCGCGCCCACGGGATCGAAGTCGATGTCCATCGGCGACATCTTCGGCGACGTGGGACAAGACTCGAACACCGCCGACAGCCGCCCGCCGCACCCCTTCCACGGCCAGAGCACCGTGGGGTCGCCGGGCGGCGATCCCCTGGGGTTCATCAACGACACCGCGGCCCCGAGCGCTGCGCCGCGCGAGGAGTCGTTCCAGATCCGCAAGCGCTCGGGCCGCGTGCTCGGCCCGCTGTCGACCACCCAAGTGCTCACCATGTTCCACAAGGGCGAGCTGTTGGGCAGTGAAGAGGCCTCGACCGACGGCGTCACCTGGCGCCCGCTGGCACAGATCCCCGCGTTCGCCGCCGACATCCAGAAGGCCATGGCGTCGGCGCTCGCCGGCCTGGGCGACCTGCCGGTGCCCAAGGGCTCGGGCATGGAGGACCTGCCAGCCCCACGCGATCGCTCGCTCTCCGACCTGCCGATGCCGCGCGACGGCTCGCTCACCGACCTGCCGTCACCGCACACGGGCGGGCGCACGGCGTCCGGCGAGCTCGCCGTCGACACCAACCAGCTGCTCGACGCGGAGAAGGCCAAGGCCAACGTCGAGCGACGCCGCTCCGGCGGGCGCTCCACCAAGACGCCCATCGTGCTGGCGGCCGCGATGATCGCGGTGGTGCTCGTGGCCGCGGGCGTGGCGCTGAACTTCGTCACCGACTACGGCTACTTCGGCCTCAAGCTGATCTTCAAGCCCAAGGAGCCCGTCGTCGTCGAGAAGCCGAAGCCCGTGGAGGAGGCCCCGCCCCCCATCGCGCTGCCAGCGGTCGATCAAGACGTCGACACGCTGCTCGCCGACGACACCTACGTGAGCTACCGCCAAGGCGCCGAGCAGGCAGGCAAGACCGTAGAGGCCGGCAAGGCCGTCACACCGTTCCCCGAGAGCGCCAAGAAGGCCGCCGGCCAGCAGGCGCGCTTCCTCGCCTACCTCATCGCCGTCGACGATCTGAGCGCCTTCGTCGGGCAGCTGCGCGGCGTGCTGCCGTTGGTCGAGGGCGACGAGGTGGGGCGCGCCATCGGCGAGGCCGCCTCGGCCTACAGCGACAAGCAGTGGGAGAAGGGCATCGCTGCGGTCAAGCCGCTCACCGAGACCGCCAAGACGCCCGAGGGCAGGGCCGAGGCGTGGGTGTTCCTGGGGCTCGGCCAGGAGGGCAAGGGCGACCTCGACGGCGCCGTCAAGGCGTACGATGCGGCGCTCCAGGTGTCGACACAGCGCCAGGTCGCGCTGTTTCTGCAAGCGCGCGCGCTGGCGGCCATCAACAACCCCGACGCGGCGCTCGAGTACCTCGCAAAGGTGCTGAGCCAGAACGATCGGCACCCGCGCGCCAACCTGCTGCGCGGCCGGCTGCTGGCGGCCAGGAGCGCGTCGCTCGACGAGGCCAAGGTGCTCTTGACCGACGTCAGCGAGGGCAAGCTGGGCGAGCTCGCGGCGCCGGCGCAGCGCTCGCAAGCCTTCATCGGGCGCGCCGAGATTGCGCTCTCGGCCACCCAGAACGCCGAGGCGCTGCGCCACCTGCAGCGCGCTATCGACCTGGTGCCGCAGAACCGCCAGGTGCGCGCGCAGGCCGCCGACCTCGCGCTGCGCCTGCGCGACTACGAGGCCGCGCTGGGCCACGGCAAGGTGCTGTTGGAGATGGCGCCCGACGACGTCGACGGGCTCATCGTGACCGCCCGCGCCAAGATGGGCGCGCGCGACGCGCTGTCGGCGTACTCCGACCTGCAGGTCGCCGCCAAGAAGTACCCCGACAACGCGCAGCTCGCGTTTTGGTTCGGCGTGGCGGCGCGCGAGATGTCGAAGCTCGAGGAGTCGCGTCAGCAGTTCGAGAAGGCGGTCAAGCTCGATCCCAAGCGCGGCGACGCGGTGGTCGAGCTCATCTACGACCTGATCGAGCAGGGCAAGCTGACCGAGTCGGTGCGGCGCGCCACCGAGGCCGAGGATCACGTGGGCCCCACCGACGCGGCCAAGGTGCGCGCGGCCAAGGCCTTCGCGTACGCGCGGCGTCGGCAGTTCGAGCAGGGCGAGAAGGAGTACAAACGAGCGCTCGAGGAGAACCCCAAGGACACCGACACACGCGCGCGCTTCGCGGCCATGCTGATCGCCATGCGCCGCGTCGACGAGGCCGAGCGCCAGGTGAACGAGGCGCTGCTGCTCGACGCCAAGAACCCCATGGTCATCGTGGCGTCGGGCGACGTGCTGGCGGCGCGCACCGACTTCAAGGCCGCGCTCGGCAAGTACGAGCAGGCCATGCAGCTCGCGCCCAACGCGTTCCAGCCCTACCTGCATGCGGCGGTGGCGGCCATCGAGCTCAAGGACCAGGTGCGCGCCAAGGGCTTCGTCGACACGGCCGGCCAGCTGCGGCCCAACGTGGCCGAGGTGCTCGCCATGCAGGGGCTGGTGCTCAAGGCGAGCGATCCCAAGGGCGCCGAGCGCCTGCTCAAGCAAGCGATGGAGCTGGCGCCCGAGGAGCCCTTGTACGCGTATCAGCTCGGCGTGGTGAACCAGGCCATGGGCGCGCCCCTGGAGGCCATCGACGCCCTCAAGAAGGCCACCAGCATCGACCCCGACTTCGTCGACGCGTACTACATGCTGGCCAAGGTGCAGCGCGACCTCGGACGCACCAAAGAAGCGAAAGACTCGCTCGACGCGGCCGTGCGCATCGACCCGAAGCGCTCCGACGCGTGGCTCGAGCTGGCTGACATCCTCGGCACCCAGGACGACGACGTGGCGGCCCTCAAGGCCTACGAGAAGGCGCTCAAGGCCGACCCGAAGAACCCGGCGTCGGTGTGCGCCATGGGCGAGACGCTCATCGTGCGCATGGGCACCGAGGCGGCCAACCTCAATCGCGGCATCGACGTGCTCGAGCGCTGCGTGTCGCTGGCGCCCAAGCACGCCACCGCGTGGAAGAACCTGGGCAACGCCTACAAGACCATCAACAAGAAGAAAGACGCCATCCGCGCGTACAAGGCCCACATCGCGGCCAACCCGGAGGACGTCGAGAACATGATCCTGCAGGACTTCATCGCGGACCTGGGGCGATAGCGGAACCGCCCACGATGCGCGCGAGCTCGTCGAGCAGCCGCTCGGCGCTTGGCTCGACGAAGAAGAAGCGCCGCGCGCGCTCGGCGACGAAGCCGGCGCGGGTCGCCTGATCGATGAACGCGATGAGCGACGCGAAGTAGCCGTCGACGTCGAGGAGCGCGATGGGCTTGGCGTGCGTGCCGATCTGGCGCCAGGTGAGCGCCTCGAACAGCTCATCGAGCGTGCCGTAGCCACCGGGCAGCGCCACGAACGCGTCGACCAACGACGTCATCACCGCCTTGCGCGTGTGCATGTCGGGCACGCGCAGCAGCTCGGTGAGGCGCGGGTGGCCGGGCTCGCGGCCGCCCAGCACGTCCGGCAGCACGCCCGTGACCTGGCCGCCGGCGTCGAGCGCGCCGTCGGCCACGGCGCCCATCAGGCCCGTGCTGCAGCCGCCGTACACCAGGCCGAAGCCGCGCGCGGCGGCGGCGGCGCCGAAGGCCCGGGCCAGCTCGCGGTAGCGCGGCGCGACGTCGTCGGCGGCGCCGCAGAACACGCACAGTCGTGGACGGCGGGGCACGCTCATGGCGTCTTCACCTTCATCAGACGATCGCCCTCGACGACCTCGAACAGGCCCAGGCGCTCGAGCGCGCGGATGGCGTCGCGCTGATCTTGCTCGGTGCGCCCGCCGGGGACGGCCGCCAGCTGGATCAACACCCAGCGCCCGGCAGTGCGCCGGGTCAGCTCGACCTTGAGGCCCGTGCGCTGCTCGATGAGCGCCTTGAGCTCGGCCGGTTCGGTGCCCCGGTCCTTCGGCTTCGCCAGCACGCGATCGAACACCGAGCCCTTGGGTGCGGCCACCGGGCGATCGGGCGCGTCGGAGGGCGTGCCCGTCGACGCGGCGCTCGCCGACCCGGCGTCGACGGCTGCCGCGGTGGCCGGCCCGGCGTCGCGCACGGGTGGCGCGGTGGGCGGC
>CAZONM010000472.1:0-4173 GCA_964580865.1 uncultured Myxococcales bacterium
CGGGCGCTGCACGCCGAGCTGGCGGCGGTGTCGACGTCGCCCTCGCTGACGGCCGGCCGGCGCGGCCAGGGCGGACCTGGCGCCGGGCGCCGCGGGCCCGAGCCGCCGCAGTGATCGCCCTCACGTGAATCTCGCGGCCCGCGCCGCGTCGCAGTGCCGGAGTACGCCATGTGGATCCCCGTCTCTCCCGTCCTCGCCCTGACGCTGCACCTGCTGGTGCCGGCGGACACGCCGCCTCCCGCCGCCGGGGGCGTGGCCGCGCCTCCAACCACCGCGCCGGTGACGCCGGCCACGGCGGCGGCGCCGGCCGGCACTGCCGCGCCCGCGAGCGACGCTCGCCTCGACGCCGTCGTCGACGCGATGCAGAAGACCTATGACGGCACCACCGACTTCGCCGGCAGCTTCACGCAGCGCTACACGTACACGCTCTTGCGTCGCACCGAGGAGTCGAAGGGTGAGGTCACCTTCAAGAAGCCCGGCCTCATGCGCTGGGACTACCAGCAGCCGAAGAAGAAGTCGTTCGTCGTCGACGGCGCGTCGCTGTGGCTGCACTCGCAGGAAGACAACACCGCCTTCGTCAACGCGTGCTTCAAGAACGACGGGCTGACCGCGTCGGTCGCCTTCCTGTGGGGCCAGGGCAAGATCCGCGAGCAGTTCGACGTGGCGTGGTTCGAGGGCACCTTCGGCGACAAGAGCGATCACCACCTGGCGCTCACGCCCAAACAGGCCAACGCCATCTTCGCCAAGCTCATCATCGTGGTCGACCCGAAGACCTCGCGCGTCAAGCAGTCCATCGTCGTCGACCCGTCGGGCAACGTGAACCAGTTCATCTACGGCAACCTGCGCTTCAACAAGGCGCTGCCCGACGCAGCCTTCGCGTTCACGCCGCCGAAGGGGGCGCACGTGGCGCGGCTGCCGGGTTCGTGCGACGCGCCGGTGAAGGGCCTGCCCTGACGAGCGGGCGCCGTCGACGGCGCCGCCCGCGTGTTTCTTTCGCCGCCGCGCCGGGGTAAGGCGCGCCGATGCGCGCGCTCGCCCTTGCTTTCCTCGTCGCCGCCGGCCCCGCGCTGGCGGCGGCCTCGTCACCACCGTCGGTGTTCCCGTGGGAACGCCACCAGACCACGCTCGGCAACGGCCTGCGCGTGGTGGTGGTGAGGACCCCCGCCAGGGGCACGTTCGCCCTCTACGGCGTGGTGGGCGTGGGCTCGCGCGACGAGGCCGAGCCGGGCCACTCGGGCTTCGCGCACTTCTTCGAGCACATGATGTTCAAGGGCACGAAGACCACGCCGGCCGACGCGCGCACAGCGTTGCTCGGGCGCCTGGGCGTCGACGAGAGCGGCTACACCACCGACGACTTCACCGCCTACCACCTCGCCGGTCCCGCGAGCGCGCTGGCGCAGATCATCGCGCTCGAGGGCGACCGGTACCAGCACCTGTCGATCGACGAGGATCAGGTCAAGACCGAGAGCCGGGCGGTGTTGGGCGAGTACAACAAGGACGCGGCCAAGCCCGACGAGAAGGCCTTCGAGGTGCTGTCGGGCCTGGCGTTCGACCAGCACACGTACAAGCACACGACCATGGGGTTCCTCGCCGACATCGAGCGCATGCCGAACGAGACGGCCTACGCGCGTTCGTTCTTCCGTCGCTTCTACACGCCCGACAACCTGCTGCTCGTCGTGGTGGGCGACGTGGACCCCGCCGGCGTGGTGAAGCAGGTGACGCAGGCGTTCGGCGGGTGGCGGGGCAAGCGCGCGCGCACCGACGTAGCGGACGAGGCGCCGCTGACCGCGGAGCGCCGCAAGGCCGTGGCGTGGGGCAGCCCAACGCTCGGGCGCTTGCACGTGGGCTGGCGCGTGCCCTCGACGGTGCGCGACCTCAAGGCCGCGGCGCTCACCGGGCTCGTCGCCGGCTACTTCTTTTCGGACGCCGCGGCGCTCACCAAGCGCGTGGTGCTCGAAGAGCAGCTCGCCGAGCAGCTGAGCGCGGGCTATGCGCTCCACAAGGACGCCGCGCTCTTTCCCGTGTCGGCGCGCCTCAAGGACGGCGTGGCGCCCGACGCGGTGCTCGAGCGGGTGCAGGCGGCGCTCGACCGCGTGGCCGCCGGTGACGTCGACCAGCGCGCCTTCGACGCGGTCAAGAGCAACCTGCGTTACGCACTGCTGATGAACCTCACCGACGCCGACAGCATCGCGGGCACCCTCGCCTGGTACGCCGGGCCGTCCATGGACGTGACCGCCGTCGATCGCGTGCTCGACGAGATGGCGCGGGCCACGCCCGCCGACCTGAGCTCCTTCGTCAAGGCGCACTTCGGGCGCGACCGGCGCGCCGTGGTCACGCTCGCGCACGACGCCGCCGGAGGTGCCAAGTGACGCGCCGACCGCATCACTCGACGGCCGTCGTCCTGCTGCTGTCCGCGTGCGTCAGCACCCAGCAGGTCGACCCCGACCGCTCGCCCGATCCGCGCGACGACTTGCCCGCGCTCGACGCCGCCGCGAGCGCCGCCGTGACCGCCAAGGAGCGCGAGCACCTCGCGGCCGAGCGCCCGTTGGCCACGGTCATCGACGTGAGCGACGGCGATCCCATCATCAACGTGCGCCTGGTGCTGCAGACCGGCTCGGCCGACGATCCCGCCGGCAAGGAGGGGCTCGCGGCGCTGTCGGCCAAGCTCGCGCGACAGGCCACCGAGAAGCTCAGCGCCGCCGAGCTCACCGACACGCTCTACCCGTGGGCCGCGGAGCTCGACGTCCAGGTCGACAAGGACGCCACCGTGTTCCTCGGCCGGGTCCACAAGGACCACGCCGCGGCGTTCACCGAGATCTTCCTGGACGTGGTGCTGCGCCCGCGGCTCGACGCCAAGGACTTCGCGCGCGTCAAGGCCGAGCAGCGCTCGTACCTCGTGACCACGCTGCGCGCGGGCAACGACGAGGCGCTCCAGCGCGAGGCGCTCGAGGCGCTGCTCTACGACGGGCGCGCCCTGGTGCCGGCCGCGTTCCCCACCGCGGCGCGGCACCCCTACGCGCACACGCCGGCGGGCACCGTCGCGGGCCTCGACGCCATCGCACCCGACGACGTGAGCGCGTTCCTGGCGCGCGCGCGCGCGCGCGATCGGATGTTGCTCGGCGTCTCGGGCGGTGCGCCCGCGGCCATGGTCGCGCGCCTGACCGAGGCGATCGAGGCCCTGCCCTTCTCGACCACCGAGCGCGCCGCAGCCCCGATCCCCGCCGCGCCCGACAAGAACGTGCTCGTCATCGTCGACAAGCCGGCGGGGGGCACCGCCATCTCCGTGGGCTTCGCGCTCGCCGAGCTCGATCGCGCCCACCCCGACTACCCCGCCATGAAGCTCGCCGAGACCTGGTTCGGCGAGCACCGCAACCTCATCGGGCACCTGTTCTCCTCGATGCGCGAGAAGCGCGGCCTCAACTACGGCGACTACGCCTACGTCGAGCACTTCGTCCAAGAGGGGTGGTCGACGTACGAGCGGCTCAACACCCCGCGCCGCACGCAGTACTTTTCGATGTGGATCCGCCCGGTCGAGCACAAGAACCGCCTGTTCGCGTTGCGGCAGACGCTGTGGGAGCTCGATGGCTTCGTACGCGCCGGTATCCCCGACGACGAGAGCTTCGCGCGCGTGCAGTCGTTCGTGCAGGGGTACTGGCAACAGAAGGAGCAGACGCCGCTGCGTCACCTCGGGTACCGGCTGGATCAGCGCCTCACGGGCCAGCCCTTCGATCGCGACGGGCTGCGCGAGCGCGTGCGCAAGCTCACGCGCGCCGAGGTGAACGCCGCCATCGCGCGCCACCTGCGCGCCGACCGGCTCGCGGTGGTGGTGGTGACCGAGGACGGCGCCGCGCTCGCCGCCGACATCGCGGCCGACAAGCGCGCGCCGCTCGCGTACCTCGCGCCCCCCGCCGACAAGGCGCAGCTCGCCGACGACGCGCGCATCGACGCGTTCAACCTCGGGCTGAGCGCCGATCGCGTGGTCGTCGTCAAGGCCGACGCGTTCTTCGCGCGGTAGCGCCCATGGACGACGCGATCAGCCTGGGGATCGTGCGCGGGCTCGGCACCGTCGCGGTCGCGGTGCTCGCGCTGCCCGTGGTCGCGTGGCTCGAGGGCCTGCGCGGCTCGCGCACCGAGGCGGCCTCGGGCGCCGTCAGCCGCGGCCCGCGCGGAGCG
>CAZONM010000473.1:0-4166 GCA_964580865.1 uncultured Myxococcales bacterium
ACGAGATATCACGTTGTGACTGGAGTTCAGACGTGTGCTCTTCCGATCTCAAGCGCGGACGCGCCGGCGCGCGGGGCTGATCCGGGATTTTTGTGCAGCGCACAATTTCTGCTTGACCTCATGGAAGCCCGCGCCTACGGTTCGCTCGCGGCCGGCGATGAACGCCGGCACCACGGAGGACGCGATGAGCGAGACGAACAAGAACGACAAGACCGCCCCCAAGATCGAGGCCGCCACGGCCTTCACCACCTGGCAGAACCTGTGGCGCGGCGAGGCCCAGCGCTTTCTCGACGAGAGCGGCCAGGCCATGGAGCGCTACTACGGCGAGGCCGAGCGCGTGATGCACGAGGGCAGCCGCCTGATGGCAGCCCAGACCCGCGCCATGCACGAGCTCGGCCGTGCCATGCTCGCCGGCACCAAGACCATGCTCGGCTGAGCGCGCCGGGCGGGGCCGCGCGGCCCCGCCCATCGTGTTGCGATGCACAATCTTCAACCGCACCAGCAGACGACAGGACGGACCATGCGTGGGATCTCGGGCAAGCGAGTGGTGATCACGGGCGCCGCGGGCGGCATCGGCCGCGCCACGGCCAAGCGGTTTCTCGACGAGGGCGCGCGCCTGCTCGTGTGCGACGTGCGGCCGCTCGCCGACACGGGGCTCGATCGCGAGCTCGGCGCCGAGAGCGGCGCGGGCGCGCGCGTGCGCTATCTGGAGGCCGACATCGCCACCCAGGCCGGCGTCGACCTGCTCGCCGGCGCCATGGACGAGGGCGTCGACGTGCTCATCAACATCGCCGGCATCACGCGCGACGCGAGCTTCGCCAAGCTGAGCGACGAGGCGTGGGATCAGGTGCTGGCCGTCAACCTCACCGCCGTGTTCCGTCTCTCGCAAGCCGCGGGGCTGCGCATGAAGGCGCAGAGGCGCGGCGTCATCTTGAACGCCGCCTCGGTGGTGGCGCACAACGGCAACTTCGGCCAGAGCAACTACGTCGCCACCAAGGCCGGCGTCATCGGGCTCACGAAGACCCTGGCGCGCGAGCTCGGCAAGAGCGGCGTGCGCGTCAACGCCGTAGCGCCCGGCTTCATCGCCACGCCCATGACCAAGGCGGTGCCCGAGAGCATCCTCGCGGGCATGGCCGAGAAGGCGCCGCTCGGGCGCCTGGGCGCACCCGAGGAGATCGCGGCCGCCTACTGCTTCCTCGCGTCCGACGACGCGAGCTTCATCACCGGCGCCGTCCTCAACGTGGACGGCGGCCTGGTGGTGTAGCCGGCGATCGGCTACGCCCGGGCCCATGACCACGCCCGCGCTCTTCTCGCCCTGCACGCTGCGCTCGCTCACGCTGCATAACCGCATCGCGGTGGCGCCCATGTGCCAGTACTCGGCCACGGACGGCGCCGCGCAGAGCTGGCATCGGATCCATGTGCCCACGCTCGCCATGTCGGGCGCGGGGCTCGTCATCGTCGAGGCCACCGCCGTGCGCATGGACGGCCGCATCACCACGGGGTGCCTGGCCCTCTCCACCGACGAGCACGAGCGCGCGCTCACCGACGTGGTGGCGCTCGCCCGCGAGCACGGCCAGGCCAAGCTCGGCATCCAGCTCGGCCACGCCGGGCGCAAGGGGAGCTGCGCGCCGCCGTGGCACGGGGCCGCGCAGCTGGCGCTCGACGCGGGCGGCTGGCCCACGGTGGCGCCCTCGGCGCTGCCCTTCAACGCGAGCGACCGCGCGCCGCGCGCCCTCGACGAAGGCGAGCTCGTCGGGCTCACGCGCGCGTTCGCCGCCGCCGCCGCGCGCGCCGCGCGCCTCGGCTTCGACCTCGTGGAGCTGCACTGCGCGCACGGCTACCTGCTGCACGAGTTCCTCTCGCCCCTCACCAACCAGCGCACCGATCGCTACGGCGGCGCGCTCGACAACCGCATGCGCTTCCCGCTCGAGGTGTTCTCGGCCATGCGCGCGGCGCTGCCGGCGAGCGTGCCGCTCGGCGTGCGCATCTCGGCCACCGACTGGGTGGAGGGCGGCTGGGACCTCGAGGGCAGCGTGGCGTTCTCGCGCGCGCTCAAGGAGCGCGGCTGCGACTTCATCGACGTCTCGAGCGGCGGCCTGTCGCCCGCGCAGAAGCTCGAGCCCGCGCCCGGCTTCCAGGTGCCGTTCGCCGCGCGCATCAAGCGCGACGTCGAGCTGCCCGTCATGGCCGTGGGCCTCATCACCGAGCCCGCGCATGCCGAGCGCATCGTCGCCGACGGCGACGCCGACGTCGTGGCGCTGGCGCGCGGCATGCTGTGGGATCCCCGCTGGGGCTGGCATGCGGCCGAGAAGCTCGGCGTGAAGGTGAAGGCGCCGCGCCAGTACCTGCGCGGCTCGGCCACCCTCATGGGTTGAGCGCCGACGACGGGAGCGGCCGCGACCCTTGCCGCATCTGTCGCACCTTGCCCCACGTGAAGGTGCAGGTGGGTGATGGTGATGGACTGCATCACACGGATCTCATCGGTTGTGCTGCGTTTCGTCGCGCCCGGGCGTTCGTTCCGCCGATACTTATCCGGTAGCCCACATCACCGGCTCAGCCAGCGAGGACCAGCGTGACCAAGATTACCCGCGGACAGTTCGTCAAGGAGTTCAAGGACGGCATCGACGCCACCAAGAAGGAGACCCAGGAGCGCATCAACGCCGCCGGGGCCGACGCCAAGAAGATCCTGGGCCGCGCCGACAAGAACGGCGACGGCAAGATCGAGGGCGAGGCCGAGCTCAAGGCGCTGTTCCGCGAGATCGACAAGCTCGACCGCGACGGCCGCTATTCCTCGGTGTCGGACAAGAAGCCGCTCGCCGTCATCTCCGCGCTGCGCGAGACGCAGGGCCCGGGCGCGCCGCCACCCCCGCGCGTCGAGGACGAGACCGCGCTCGAGGCCGCCAACAAGGCGCTGTACTCGGCCGAGACCGACGGCCTCTCGGGCTCGGAGCTCGGCGGCGTGCGCGACAAGATCGCGGCCAAGTACGGCGCCGAGACCGCCGACAAGGTCATGCGCGAGTCGCTCGGGCTCAAGCTCGACAAGCTCGACGAGAGCGGCGTGGACTGGGTGCAGCGCCACCTGAGCTCGCGCGACGCCAACATCGATCACTACCAGCAGGCGCTCGGCACGCACCTGAAGGGCGCCAAGCTCATCGACTCGAACTTCGACGGCAAGATCGACGCCAGCGACAAGATCTGGGTCAAGGGCGCCGACGGCAAGGTCGACGTCAAGAACATCGAGTCGGCGCTCTTCGATCGCGTGCGCATCGGCGGCGCCATGATCGGCGCCGCCGAGTCCATGGCCGCGGCCAAGCACGAGTTCGCGCTCATCAAGGACCACACGTTCAACGACAAGTACTGGACCGCCTAGGGCGACGGCACCTTCAAGCTCAAGCCGGGCGTGAAGCCGTCCGAGGCCTTCGACGACATCTTCAAGGACCCGAAGAAGTACAAGTTCGAGTGCGCCACCGGCTTGGTCGTGCTGCAGCACAAGGCCATGCGTGACCTGCTCGGCCCGAAGGACTTCGACCGCGTCTTCTCCGACCTGCGCCTGGGCCCCTGGCAGACCGGCGCGTCCTACGACCAGCACGTGAAGTACGAGGGCTCGAGCACCGAGGCCAGCCCCGAGCGCAAGGCCGACGTCAAGGCCGGCGACTACGGCTACTTCAAGAACTGGGACGTGTCGGACGACGCCAGGAAGCGCGGCTGGCAGGGCGAGAACGTGGTGTACCTGGGCGAGGTGAACGGCGAGCGCATGTTCTTCGGCCACCCGTTCGGCGTGGCCAGCGAGAAGCACATCGTCGATTACCTGAACGGCGAGCGCAACGCGGGCTCCACGCGCAGCGCCTCGTACCTCGACATGCGCGGCACCATCCAGCCCTCGATCCTCGCCGAGGACAAGGTGCAGGGTGAGTAGGTGCTGTCGTTCGCGCTGTGCGCGCTCATGAGCGCGGCGCCGCCCGCGACGGTGGCTGAGCTCGAGCGCCTGGCGCCGCAGGCGCGCTGGGCGCGCGAACCCGTGCGCGGCCTCGACGCCGAGCTGGTCATCGTGCCCACCAAGCTGCCGAATCGCTTCGTGGTGGCGCGCGGGCGCGTGGCCGAGGCCACGCTCGAGGCCGCGGCGCCGCTGTTCGCGCCGCTCGACCTCGCGCGGGCGCGCGCGCTGG
>CAZONM010000474.1:0-4140 GCA_964580865.1 uncultured Myxococcales bacterium
GCCCGCGCAGCCATCGAGGGAGCGCGCGCCACACGGGATCAGGCGCGCGCGCTCGAGGCGAGCGGCACCGCGGCGCTCGGCGCCGCCGGCCGCACGCTCGCGGCGCTCGCGGCGTTCGTCGACGGTGGACTGGTAGGCCCCGCGGTCGCCGCGCGCATCGGCACCAGCCGAGGAGCCGTGGCCACCGCCCAAGGCACGCTGGCACTCACCCTCGGCGAGCTGCGCGGCGCCGGCTTCACGGGGTCGCTCGAGCCCTTGCAGCGGGTGGCGAGCGACGTGGACGCGGTGGTGCGCCAGCTCCAAGCGGTGACCGACAGCGCGTTCACGTCGGCGGTGGCCGCATGTCGCCCCAAGGTCGGCGGCGTCACGCCGACGTTCACCACCGCCCCCCAGGTGTTCGACGACTGGATGACGTGGCGCGGCCACGCGCGCGAACGCTCGGCGGTGCTGGTGTTCCGCCTCGATCGCGCGCGGCGCGCGTGCCGCCAGGTGGCCGCCCGCGTCGACGATGACGTGGTGGCGCTGGACCGCGACGACGTGGTGCGCGTGTGGCGCGCCGGCGGGCGCGCGCCGACCACGCTCCTCACGGGCTGGAACGAGCGCGGCGCCTGGTTCGTGCCGCAGGGCGGCGGCATGTTCGCGTTCGCGCACGAGCGCGCGGCGCGCTTCGTGGCCGCGTGCCATGGTGCGGTGACGTGCGACCAGGGCGAGCTCGACGCCACTACCGTAGAGGCGAGCTGCACGTGCATCGTCGAGGGCGTCGACCTCGCCATCGGCGATCGTACCCGGCGGGTGCGCTACGTGTGGGATGGCCGCGCCGTCCGCGCCGAGCTGTAGGGCGGCCCGTCAGCTCGCCGGCGCGTCTGCGCCTCGGTGCGCGCCGTCGCGCGCAGCATCGAGCGCGCTCGCCAGTTGGTTGAGCGACACCGGCTTGGGCAAGAACCCGTCGGCGCCTGCGACCACGGCCGCTTCGGCATCGTCGGGCTGCGCGCTGGCCGTCATCACCACGATGCGCGGACGGGCGCCATGCGCCTCGCGCACCCGCCGCGCCACCTCGAAGCCATCGAGATCGGGCATCTGGATGTCGAGCAGCACGACGTCGTAGCTGTCGGCTCGGATTGCGTCGAGCGCCGCGTGGCCGCCATCGACGGCGCGGGCCTGGCAGCCGAGGCGCGCGAGCATGAGCTCGGCCACGCGGCGGTTGACGGCGTTGTCTTCCACCACCAGCACGCGCAGCCCAGCGACGTCGGGCACGGGCTGCGGCTGCCCATCCTCCGACGTGGTCGCCGGCGCATGCACGGTGAAGCGGAACGTGCTGCCAGCCCCCACGGCGCTGTCGACGTCGATGGTGCCGCCCATCAACTCCACGAGCTGGCGGCTGATGGACAGGCCCAGGCCGGTACCGCCGTACCGCCGTGTGGCCGAGCTGTCGATCTGCGAGAAGGGCGCGAACAGCCGGCGTTGATCGGCGGGCGCGATGCCGATGCCCGTGTCCTTCACCGAGAAGCGCAGGTGCTCGTCGTCGGGGCGCGACACGGTGATCTCGACCGAGCCCGACGCCGTGAACTTGATCGCGTTGCCCACCAGGTTCAACAGCACCTGGCGCACGCGCGCGGGATCGCCGGCCACGCGCGCGGGCACGGCGTCGTCGACGTGGGCGCACAGCCGCAGACCCCTCGCCTCGGCCTCGCCCTGCTGGAGCGCCAGCACGTCGTCCACGGCGTTGCGCGGCGACCACGCGACGTGCTCGATGGGCATGCGGCCCGCCTCGATGCGCGCCTGGTCGATGAGGTCCTGCACGATCTGCAGGAGCGCGTCGCCGCCGCGTCGCACGACCCCGACGAGCTCGCGCTGATCGGGGCGCAGCTCGCCGTGCTCCAGCTCGGCCGCGGTGGCCAAGAGGGCATGCAACGGCGTGCGCAGCTCGTGGCTGATGTTGGCGAGGAACGCGCCCTTTGCGCGATCGGCGGCCAACGCGGCGTCGCGCGCCTCCACCAGGCTCTTGGTGCGCGCGGCCACCTCGTGCTCGAGGCCCGTGCGCACGTGGTCGAGCTCGGCGGTGCGCTGCTTGGCGTCGTCGAGGGAGCGGCCGAGCGCGCGCAGCGCCACCACGAACAGCGCGGTCGTCGCGGCCAGCGTGGCGATCAGCGTGGTGAAACGCATGAGCGGCGTGGAGTCGCGCGCGGCGAGCCCCACGGTCATCTCCACCGCCGTGAGCGCGACGCCCACCGCCACGGCACCGACGGACACCATGATGGCGGCGCGCGCGCCCACGAGGAAGCCCGCGAGCATGGCGCACAAAAGGTAGAGCGTGGAGGTGCCCGAGTAGCGGTTGCCGTAGTAGGCCGTGATGGCGCTGACCAAGACGAAGATCGCCGCGACCAGGACCGCACCGCCTGCCCGCACGTGGCGTGTCTCGCCCAGCACCAACGCGGCCAGCGACGTACTTACGGCGAGCGCTCCGATGGCCGTGGCGGCGTCGGGCCCGCGCAGCTGCAGCCCCTGGAGCAGACCAACCAGCGAGCTGACCGCCACCAGGAGCGCGGTGGAGCGCAGGAGCAGGCGCTGGACCTCTGCTGGGAACATCGTGCGCTCGGTCTATAGCGTGTTGGGTGCGCGCTGTGTGCCCGGCCCTGCTTGCACCGCACCGCCGCGCCGATCCACAGTCGGGCCCATCGCCCCCGGCTCGACCCAGGTCCGCGACGACGCTGACCGATCGAACGATGAGGATCCGAACCATGACCGTTCGCCACGCCATCACCGTCGCCCTCGCGCTCGCCGCCGCTGTGATCACGCTCGCCGCGTGCGGCGCGCCGAGCTCGGATCGCGTCACGCGCGTGCTCGCGTTGCAGGGCACCGCCAGCAGCGGGGCCGCCGTGTACACGCGCGCGTGCGCCTCGTGCCACGCCGCCGACGGCACCGGCACGAGCCAGCCGATGTCGACCTTGGTGCCCGCCGAGGACGACGAGGGCCTGGCGCAGGTCGTGGCCGGCGGCACCCACGTGCCCGAGAGCGCCATGACCGAGCAAGAGGCCGCCGACCTGATGGCGTATTTGCGCGACACCTGGCCGGGCTGACGGCGCGCGTCCGGGCCTCCGCGTAACGCGCGCGCGTGCTATGCGCGCGGCCATGGCGAGCTACGACTGGATCATCGTCGGCAGCGGCTTCGGCGGCAGCGTGTCGGCCCTGCGCCTGGTGGAGAAGGGCTACCGCGTCCTGCTCGTCGAGAAGGGCCGGCGCTTCGCGCCCGAGGACTTCCCGAAGACCAATTGGGACGTGCGCAACTGGCTGTGGAGCCCCGCGCTCGGCTTGCGCGGCCTGTTCCAGATGTCGTTCCTCGAGCACCTGACGGTGCTGCACGGCGTGGGCTTCGGCGGCGGCAGCTTGGTCTATGCCAACACCCTGCCCATGCCGTCGGATGAGTTCTTCGCGGCGCCGTCGTGGAGCGCGCTGGCGCGCTGGCGCGACGAGCTGGCGCCGCACTACGCCACGGCGCGCCGCATGCTGGGCGTGGCCGAGAACCCGCGCACCACGCGAGGCGACGAGGTGCTGCGGCAGATCGCGCACGAGGTCGGGCGCGCCGATCAGTTCCACCTCGCGCAGGTGGGCGTGTTCTTCGGCCAGCCCGGCGTCACGGTGCCCGATCCCTTCTTCGGCGGCGAAGGGCCAGAGCGCACCGGCTGCAAGTTCTGCGGCGCGTGCATGACGGGGTGTCGCCACGGCGCCAAGAACAGCCTCGATCGCAACTACCTGCACCTGGCGGAGCGGCGCGGCCTCGAGGTGCGTGCCGAGACCGAGGTGACCGCCGTGCGTGAGCGCGCGGGCGGCGGCTTCACGCTCGAGGCGCGCGGCACCTTCGATCACGCGCGCCGCGACACGCTCGAGGCCGAACGCGTGGTGCTCGCCGGCGGCGTCATGGGCACGGTGCCGCTCCTGCTCGCCATGCGCGAGGACGAGCGCGGGCTGCCGCGCCTGTCGCCGCGCGTGGGCGACTTCGTGCGCACCAACTCCGAGGCGCTCATCGGCATCGTCACCCCCGAGCCCGACGAAGATCTCACGGAGGGCATCGCCATCACCTCCATCCTGCACACCGACGAGCACAGCCACATCGAGCCCGTGCGCTACGGGCGTGGCTCGGGT
>CAZONM010000475.1:0-3489 GCA_964580865.1 uncultured Myxococcales bacterium
GCACCACCACCTCGGCGCCCTGCGCGTCGACGCAGCCGAGGGCCGCGCACGCCACCACGTCGCCGCCGTCGCCCACGGTGGCGCCGTTCTCGTAGCGCACCACGGCGCGCGCGCCGCTCTCGAGCTCCACGCGCACGTGATCGAGCCACCACTGCGTGCTCAAGCTGCACTCCTCGCACACCTCGAAGAGCGCCTTGCCCACGCCCGCATGCACCACGCTGTCGATGAGGTGCAGCTCGCCGCCGTACACCCGCAGCGCCACGTCGTTGGCGTCGGTGGACGCGCGCGCGAAGTACGCGTCGACGCGCGCGCCCTCCACGCGCACCGCGCCCTCGGTGCCCACCAGGGTCAGCTGCGCTCCCTGGTACGCGATGAAGCTGTCGGCGGCGCGCACGCCCACCACGGTCGCGCTCGCCAGGTCCGTCACGTGCACGGCGTGCACGGTGCCGCCGCGCACCACGGCGCCGCTCGCGCCGCTCGCCACCCACACGCTCGGCGCGCCCTGGCTGTCGATGAGCTTGCCGCCCGAGCCGAGCTCCACGCTGCCGCCCTGCAGGCGCACGCCGTGGCGGCCGGGGGCCAAGGTCACGCCCGAGTCGTGCGCCTGCACGTCGGCCACGCCGCCGCTCGACAGCACGTCCACCGCGGCCAGCTCGGTGACGTAGGCGAGCGGCGCGCCGTCCACCAGCGGCACACGCTGCCAGCCGAGCTCGGCGCTCACGCCGCCCACCAGCGGGGCGTCGGCCACCACCAGGGAGACGCCGGCGGTGAAGTAGAACACGCCGTCGGCGATGACGCCCTTGCCGCTGCCGGCCGCGTCGGCCAGCGCCACGATGACGTCGAGGTGGGGGTCGGCGCGCGTGCCCGCGTGCCCCTCGTCGGTGCCGTCCACGCACCGCGGGTCCTCGTGGCTCTCGCAGCGCGCGAACACCCAGCCCGCCTCGTCGATGGGCGAGTCGCCGTCGCCCAGGCAGTCGTTGTCCTTGCCGTCGCCCGGCAGCTCGAGCCCACCCGGGAACACCGTGGCGTCGTCGTCGTCGCAGTCGAGCTCGGCGCCCGCCGGCACCACGCAGTCGCCGTCGAGCCCCAGGGCGCCGTCGCCGTCGGCGTCGGGGCAGCCGTCGGGCCCGGGGTGCGCGCAGGGGGACGGCACCTGCGTCACCACCGGGATGCCCACGTCGAGGGGCGCCGCCAGCGCCAGCGGCGCCGTGGCCGCGTGCCCCACCACGTCGACCAGCGTGACGTCGACGCGGCCGGTGCCCGCGCTCGCGGGCTGCGCGTTCGTCAGCACGGCGCGCACGTGGCGCCCGGCCGTCGCCGCCGCCACCGCCGCGCTGGTGGCCGCGGGCCCCACGCCCACCACCAGGCTCACCACCGGCGGCGCGGCCAGATCTTCGTTCACGTCGAGCTCGACCTCGAGCCGCCCGCCGGGCAAGAGCGCCGCGCTCTCGTCGCCGCGCGCGTCGAGCAGCGTCACGCGCGCGCTGCCCGGCAGCGGCACCGGCGCCGCGGTGTCGACCTGCAACGCGGCCGACGCGCTCGACCGGTTGCCCGCCAGGTCCACGGCCTCCACCACCACGTCGTTGTCGCCGTCGGGCACGGCGGACGTGGCCACCAGCGCGCACGAGAAGCCGAGCGCCACGTCGGGCGCCGGCGCGCACGCCGTAGGATCATCCAGCAGCGCCTGGAAGCGCGCGCTCACCAGCGCCACCGGCTCGTCCACCTGCACGCTCACCGCCACGCCCTCGAAGCTCGCCACGTCGGCCACCAGGCCCCCCGCGCCGGTGCCGGCGGCGCTGGCGCGCACGATGACGGGCGGCATGCGGTCCACGCGATACGCCAGCCCGTCCACGGCGCGCGCCGCCTCGTTGTTGGCGGCGTCGCGCAGGCGCACGGCATCGACGACGGTGGTGCCGGGCGCCGTGCTCGAGGCGATGACCAGCGAGAACGTCGCGCGCGCCCCATCGAGCGTCAGCGCGAAGCCCGGGTCGGGCACGCCTGGCGCGAACACCAGCGCGGCCTCGGCCAGGTCCTCGTCGGCCTCGATCTCGAGGACCACGGTGTCGCCGTCCTTGGCGTGCGCCGGCGTCACGCTGGCGCTCACCACGCCCGGCGCGCGCTCGTCGCCCACCAGCTCGGGCGCCACGCACGTGTGCGACGACAGGTTGCAGACGAGCGCGCTCGGGCACGCGCCGTCGTCGGCGCACAACAGCACGGCTCCCGCGGGCACATCGTCCACGAACCAGCATGCGCCGCTCAGCGCCACCAGCGCGACTGCCGCGCACCGCTGCGATCTGCCTCTGGTCATGCTCCAAGGATAGCGCGCCGCGCTACTTGGCCGCGCAGCGCGCCTCGTCGCCCTCGTCCCGCCGGATGCGCCGGAACGTCGTGCCGTCCTCGAGCACATGCCCCATGCGCCGCGCCTTCACCTCGAGATAGCGGCGCGCGAGCCCGCGCACCTCCACGATGTGGGGCACGCGGCGCACGGGCACGCCCTGCGCCTCGAGCGCCTCGGCCTTGTGCGGGTTGTTCGTCAAGAGCGCCACCGAGCGCACGCCCAGCGCGCCCAGGATGGCCGCCGCCACCGCGTAGTCGCGCGCGTCGTCGGGCAGGCCCAAGAGGCGGTTGGCGTCGACCGTGTCGTGCCCTTGCTCCTGCAGCGCGTAGGCGCGGATCTTGTTGCCGAGGCCGATGCCGCGCCCCTCTTGGCGCAGGTACACCACCACGCCGCGGCCGCGGCGCGCGATCAGATCCAGGGCGCGATCGAGCTGCGCCTTGCAGTCGCACTTGGTGCTGCCGAGCACCTCGCCCGTCAGGCACTCGGAGTGCACGCGCACCAGCACGTCGTCACCGGCGGGGTCGCCCGCCAAGAGCGCCAGGTGCTCCGCGCCCGCCCGATCGCGGAAGACCACGCAACGCAGCGCGCCGTGCACCGTCGGCAACGTGGTCTCGGCGAACCGCTCCACCAGGCTCTCGGACGTCGGGGTGCGTTGTGTCGAGCTCATCATCTCGGCTCCGCGCCAGGGCAATCGTAGCCTACCGGCTGGCCCTGGCTATGGCCTTCGATGCCGCCGGCGACGCGGCGATGCACAACCGGCGTCACCGCTGGCGCCCAACCGAATTGACGGGTGGTTTCGGGAGGCTACGCTTGCCCCATGCCGCTGTTCGAATACCGCTGCGAGGCCTGCGCCCACCTCGAAGAAGTGCTGCAAAAACACACCGATCCCGCGCCCGACGCGTGCCCGGCGTGCGGCCGGAGCGGCACCATGGTGAAGGCCATCAGCCTCACCTCGTTCCAGCTCAAGGGCGGCGGCTGGTACAAGGATCTGTACGCGTCGTCGTCGGGGAAGAGCGACAGCGATCCTGCCAAGGGCAACGCCGAGAGCACCACCGCCGCGGCGCCCACCGCAGGCAAGCCTGCCGAGAGCAAGCCCGCCGAGAGCAAGCCCGCCGAGAGCAAGCCCGCCGAGAGCAAGCCCGCCGAGAGCA
>CAZONM010000475.1:3589-4131 GCA_964580865.1 uncultured Myxococcales bacterium
AGCCCACGGTCAGCAAGCCCGCTGCGTCCACGGCCGCCTGATCGCCGATCGGGTGCGACCGCAGCCGAGCGCCGGGCCGGTCCCGCTACTCCTTCTTCGCCGGCTCGCCCACCAGCCACGGGTTCGCCGTGCTCGGCGTCGCCGCGCGCCCCACCACGGTCGGCAGCTCGTCGTCGCCCACCACGGTGGGCAGCTCGTCGCTCGCCGGCTTCGGCTCCACCTGCCACTGCTCGGCGGGCGCCGGCAGCGCCGAGCGCTGCTGCTCGGCCGCCGAGAAGGCGAGGTCGTCAAAGAAGGTCTCGCCGCTCTCCTCGTGGGCCGCCGGCGCGGGCGCGCTCACCGCGTTCGACAAGAGCGGGGCCACGGCGCTCGCGGGTGCGAGCGGCGTCAGCCCCGCGAAGGGGTTGCTCGGCGGCGGCGTGGGGCCGGCGGCCTCGCTCCAGCGCGGGAACATGGGGTCGGTGCGCAGCGGCAGCGCCGATGGCGGCGGCGATGACGACGGCTTGGCGGGCGGCGCGACGGGCGATGACGGCGGCGACGGC
>CAZONM010000476.1:0-689 GCA_964580865.1 uncultured Myxococcales bacterium
GCCGCCGTCGTTCGCGGCGCCGAGCACGTCGCCGGCAGCGTCGGCCGGCGGCACGACCGGCGACGGCGCGGCGACCGTGCCACGTATGGCGTCGCAAGATCCGTGGGCGCCTCGCCGGCCCGCGTCATCGTCAGGCGGAGTGCTGCCGCCCGCCTCGGGTGCGGGCACCTTCGCCATGCCGCCGTCGACGCCCTTGGTGACCCCACCTCCGCCAGACGCCGTCAGCGCGGCGCGGGCGGCGCTGGCCGCCCCGGTGGCACCGCCGCCTACCCCGGCGCTCGCGGGCGTGCCGGTGACGCCACTGCCGACCATGCCGGCGGCACTTCAAGCGGCGATTGCGCCGCCGCCGGTCGGACAGGCGCCGAGGACTCCGTCGGCGGGCCTCGCCATGGCGAGCTTCGATCCTTGGCAGGGTGACTCGGTCCCGAACCGGCCCGCCGCTCGCGCCGAGGCGGTGCTCGCCGAGGCATCGCAGAACCTCGACCTCCCGCCGCCAACGCCGAGCCCGCTGGAGACCGCCAAGGTTCTCGAGCGCCTGCGCAGCGAGGGGCTCGCGCCGGGCGCTCCTAGCGCCGACCCCGGCTTCGACGTCGATGTCGACGTCGATGTTTCGGGCGTGGCTCCGAGCAGCGCGCCGAGCAGCGCGCCGAGCAGCGCGCCGAGCAGCGCGCCGAGCAGCGCGCCGAGCA
>CAZONM010000476.1:789-4125 GCA_964580865.1 uncultured Myxococcales bacterium
GCGCGCGCGTCGAGGAGCGCGTGAGCGGCGCGCCGAGCAGCGCGCCGAGCGGTGCGCGCGTCGAGGAGCGCGTGAGCGGCGCGCGCATGCGGTACAACGACTACAGCAACTACGGCGCCTCAGCGTCGTCGACATCGCCGCCGCCGTCGTCGCCGCCGACCCTCACCGTGGTGGCGTCGCCGCCGCCGTCGCTCGCGCCTCCATCCGAACCCACGCCATCAGGGGCGGACGCGGACCCGTGGGCCGAGATCGACGGTATGGAGGCCCCGGTGGACCTCGATCACGCGCCAAGCCCGTCGGCGCCGCTGGAGCAGGTGCTCGCACCATCGGGAGGCGGTCTGGCGGCCTGGCCGGCGGCGCCTGGGAGCGCGACGCCGGCGTCGGGGCCGAAGGACGAGTGCGAGGAGCTCATGCGCGGCGCGCGCGAGCTCTTCGATCTCGGCGACTTCTCTGGATCGTTGGACCTCGTCGAGAAGGCGCTGCGCGCCAACCCGAGCCACGACGGCGCGCGCGCCTACATGCAGAGGAACGAGGCCACGCTCTTGCGCATGTACGAGTCCAAGCTCGGCAACCTGCAGAAGACGCCGCGGCAGCTCATCCCGCCCGACGAGGTCATCTGGATGAACATGCACCACAAGGCGGGCTTCATCCTCTCCCAGGTCGACGGCATGGTGACCTACGACGACCTCCTCGCCATCTCGGGCATGTCGCGCTTCGACACCATGCGCATCCTGCACGACCTGGTGCAGCAGGGCATCATCGGGTAGGGCCGGCACATGCGCATGCTCGACGACGAGGACGCGCTGCCGCCGGCGCTGCAGGGGCGGCGGTGGCGGCAGCTGGACATCTATGAGGCGCCCGACTGGTACGACGTGGACTACGCGGGCTACCGCGGCGAAGAGGCGTTCTACCGCCTGATCCTCGAGCGCTGCGCCAAGCACGGGCGCGTGGCGGTGGAGCTGGGCGCCGGCACCGGGCGCCTGGCGCTGCGCTTCGCGGGCGCGGGCTTCCGGGTGCATGCGGTGGAGCCGGCGCCGGCCATGCGCGCGCACCTGCTGCAGAAGGCCGCCGCCGCCGGGCTCGACGGCAGCCCGCTGCTCACCGTGGAAGACGCCCTCGCCGTCACGTTCACGCCCCCCGAGCCCCCCGCGGTGGTGATGTTCCCCTTCAACGGCTTGCTGCACCTGCGCACCATGAGCGAGGTGCTCGCGAGCTTCGCGCACGTGCGCGCGCAGCTCGCCCCCGACGGGCGCTTCGCCATCGACTGTACGGGCCCCTACTGGGACGCGATGCTGTTTGGGCCAACCGCATGGGGACGCGCCGACGAGCGCGTGCACCCGAGCACGGGCGCCCTGGTGCACACGTGCGACCGCTGCGCCTACGACCCGGGCACCCGGCAGATGCGCATCGACATCCGCTATCTGCTCGACGGGCACGACGAGGGCGTGCAGATCGAGCTGCGCCAGACCATGTGGACCTGGCAGCAGGTGCTCGGCGCGCTCGATCGCAGCGGGTTCGTCGTGGAGCAGCAGCTCGGCGACGTGGACCTGGCGCCCTTCGACGAGGGCAGCCCGCGCTTGCTCGTGTGCGCGGCTATTGCACCTGGCCGATGATATCGGCCGCGCTGACGCTGTAGACCAACGTGGCCTTGAGCTGCACCTGTGCCTGGCCGCGGGGCTTGAGCGCGGTGTCGGGGTCGCCATCCTTGCGCTTCAGGCGCAGGCCCGCGCCGTCCGCCACGGCGGTCACCAGCGTGAACGACGCGCTCTTGACCGCCTCGTTGAACGCCTCGTTGCCGCCGGCGACGAACTCCACAGCCGCGTCGGTGGTGGCGCCCGCCTCTTGGCCCACGTCGAGCGCGCCGTCGCCGTCGAGGTCGACGCCGATGGTGCCGACCTTGGTGATGGTGCCGGCCGCGATCAGCTCCTCGGCGTCGACCGGGCCGGCGGCCACCTCGCCCTCGGCGATATACAGGTCGATGAGCGGCACGTCGAAGGTCAGCGAGTTCTCGGGCCACTGCAGCACCACCGCGTCGATGCGCACGTCCTTCACCGCGTCGGGGGTCTGCACACCCTCGTCGGCGAGCGCCGACGCGACGTCGACGGGCAGGGCCACCTCGATCTCGCTCGCCTCGGTGACGCCGATGTCCTCCATCAGGTCGTCGGCGTCGGCCTCGCCGACGCCCGGCACGTCGACGGTGGCGGGGAATTCGTCGGGCATGGAGGGCTCGCTGCAGTTGCGGCCGGCCTCGGTCTGGCAAATGGCGGTGAGCGCCACGCACCCGGGCGAGCTCGCCGTGGCGCACGCGGCGCCCTCGGCCTCGGCGATGGGCTCGTCGACGTCGATGTCCGTGGGCGGCGAGGTCAGGTCGATGGGCAGCTCGACGTCTTGGTTGAAGAAGTCGAACAGGTCACACGCGGTGGCCGCGAACGTGAGCGGTGCGAGCGAGATGGCGACGAGCAGGCGCGACAGCATGATTCCTCCGCACGGGCACCTTAGCCGGTCCTCGGGTGACACGCTCGCTGCCGAGGGCGCCTGGCCCTGCGCGAGACACCTACGTGTCGCACCACAGGGATCACCGGGGTCGCGCGCGCCCGGAGCGGGGCAGCAGGCGCGCGAGCACCTCGATGCACGCGCGCGACAGCGCGCCGTGATCCCCGTGTGGCACCGCGCGCAGCGCCAGGCGCGCTTCGTCGGCGAGCGCGCCGCGGACGCGGGCACCAAGGACCGCCTGCGCGAGCGCGAACGCACTCCCGTCGCACGCAAGCTCGGCCGCTGCCAGCGCCAGGGACGGCACCGTCAGCAGGGGTGGCCGCGCTGCGCGCCGATCTTCGAGCAAGGAGTTGTCGATGGGCGCCACGTGGTCGCTGGCGGCCTCGATGACGGCGTCGGGCGTGCACGCGGCGGCGCCGCCGGTGATGACGGCGACCGCGCGCACCGCGCCGCCCACGGCGTCGAGCGTCGCCGCCAGTGACGCGCCGTGCGGCTCCACCACCACCACGAGCGCGCGGGCGCGCTTGAGCAGCGTTACGGCCTCGCGGCAGCGCCGGTCGACCTCGCCGTCGGGGAGCGCCTCGCAGCGCAGCGCGACGGCGCCGTCGCCCATGGGCACGATGCCGTCGGCGCGCTCGACCTCGAGGCGCTCACCGACGGTCTCGGGCGCCGCCGCCATGAGGGCCTCGATGCCCGCATAGACGGCGTCGTCGCGCGGAGGGCGCGGTGCGGCGCGCTCACCGAGCGCGACCAGCGGCGTGCGCAGCCGGCGCGCGAAGGGCGCGAGCAAGATCGGAAGAGCGTCGTGTAGGGAAAGAGTGTAGTTCTCGGGGGGGGGCGGGT
>CAZONM010000477.1:0-4119 GCA_964580865.1 uncultured Myxococcales bacterium
GATCGCCGCTGCCGTGGGCGCGCCCGTCGGCCTCGAAGCCGGCCTGGGCGCGCCCGCCGTCGAGCGCGCTGAGGCGACCGCCGTGGGCCTCGGCGAGCGAACGCAGCACACCCACGTGGTCGGGCGGCGCGCGCCCACCCACCAGGCGCACGAACGCCACGGTGACCTCGCGGGGCGCCGCCGACGATGTGGCGGTGATCGTGCGCGACGGCGCCGCCATGACCGCGCCGGCCGCGGGACCGGGCGCCGGCGGGGGCGTGACGGCACGGCCTACCACCGCGAGCGGGGGCGCGCCGTCGTCGGTGGCGTCGGCGACCTCCTCGACGTCGTCGGCCGGGAGCTCGGGCATCTCCAGCGTGTCGTTCGGGTCGCCGCCGGGCAGGTCCACGGGCGCGGGCGCGGGGCCGTGCGAGTGCCCGGGCGTCGACGCCGGCGGTGCGTCGGCCGACCGGCTACCGTCCATGGGCGCGCCGCACGCCGAGCAGAACCGGTTGCTGGGTGGCTGCTCGTGGCCGCACCGGTCGCAGGCGCGTCGGCTGGCCATGGGCTGCAGCCCCGTGGGCCCCGCCGTGAGCAGGCGGTTGAGGTCCTCCGTGAGGCGCCCGCCCGCCACCTCCTCGACGTAGCGGCGCAGCTCGTCGGGAGGCGCGCGTAAGGCGTCGAGCGCCGCGCGCAGCGCCGCCGCGACCTCGCCCATGGAGCCGAAGCGGCGCTGTGGATCGCGCTGCAGGAGGCGCAGCACGACGGCGTCGAGCTCCACAGGGACCGCCGGCTCCACCGACGAGGGCCGCGGGATCTCGGCGCCGAGCACCATCTTGAACAGCGCCGGGATGTCCTCGCTCTTGAACAGGCGTCGTTGGGCCAACAGCTCCCAGAGCACCACGCCGAGCGACCACTGATCGTGCCGTGCGTCGACGGGCTGGTTCTTCACCTGCTCGGGCGACATGTAGGGCACCTTGCCCTTGAGCTGCCCGTGGGCCGTCTTGCTCTGCTTGCGCTCGGCGCGCGCCACACCGAAGTCGAGCACCTTCACGTTGCCGTCGGGGCGCACCATGATGTTCGACGGGCTGATGTCGCGGTGCACGACGTTGAGCGGCGCGCCGCGACCGTCGAGCGCGCGGTGCGCGGCGTCGATGCCCAGGGCGGCCTGGCGGATGATCTCGGCGGCCACGCGCGGCGGCAACAGCTTGCCGGCGGTCTTGCCCGCGCGCCGCAGCTGCGACAGGTCGAGGCCGTGGATGTGCTCCATGACCATGAGGTACTGCCCGTCGTGCTCGCCCACCTCGAACAGTCCCACCACGTTCGGGTGGTTGATGGCGCCGACGATGCGCGCCTCGTCGAGGAAGGCGGCCACCATCTCGGGGTCCTCGGAGAGCTGCGGCAAGAGCGTCTTCAGGATCACCAGGCGCTCAAAGCTCGCGAGGCCGCGCTGCTTGCCGAGGTAGATCTCGCCCATGCCGCCCGCGGCCAAGCGCCGGACCACGTCGTACTTGCCGAAGATGCTCCCACCGCTCACAGCGGGCCCAGTGTACCCCGACCGGCGCGGCGGCGGCCGGCGCTCACACCAGCGAGGGCTGGCGCTCGTCGCGCTTGCCCGTGACCAGGTGGCGACGCTGGTGCTCGCTCGGGAAGACGTCGAGCGTGCGCAGCACCACGTCGAGATCGCGCTCGTTCTCGGGGAAGTTCAAGTCGGCGGTGTCGATGGTGAGCACGGGCGCGGCGTCGTAGGCGCGGAAGAACCGCCCGTACGCATCGACCAGCGCCTCGAGGTAGCCGCGGTCGATGTCTTTCTCGAATGGACGCCCCCGGCGATCGATGCGCTCGAGGATCACGTCCATGGGCGCGTGCAGGTACACCACCAGGTCGGGCGAGCGGACCTTGGAGGACAGGGCACGGAAGATCTGGTCGTAGAGCGACAGCTCCGACGGCGCCAAGGTCAGCTCTGCGAAGATGCGGTCCTTGTCGAACAGGTAGTCCGACACCAAGGCGCGCGAGAACAGGTCGGCCTGCACCAGCGCCTCCTGCTGCTTGAAGCGCGACAACAGGAAGAACATCTGCGTCTTGAACGCGTGCGCCACCTTGTCTCGGTAGAACTCGGGCAGGAACGGGTTCTCCTCGACCACCTCGAGCACGGTGTGGCCGCCCAGGTGGCGCGACAGCAGGTGGGTGAGCGTGGTCTTGCCCACGCCGATGCAGCCCTCGACCGTCACGTAGCGCAGCCGATCGAGTGGCAGCGCGCGGCTGGGCCCGAGGTCCGAGCCTCCCGAAGAGCCGTCGGCGGAAGCGTGTCCGTTCATGATCGGCGTGGCCTGGTACCGCACGCAGAGTAAGATCCAAAGGTATGTCGGAGTCCACCGATCGGGGTGCGTACGGCACGGCTGCGGATCCGGAGCTGACCGATCCGTCGTCGGCGCTGATCCGCCCCGACGACGTCGACGAGCACACCGCGCTGACCCCCTACCGCCTGCCCGTGCCCGGGCGCACCTGGCGCTCGGCGGCGCGCTTCGGCGTCTTGGTCGGCGGATCTGCGGCCATCGGCATCGGCGTGGCCACGGGCGGCCTCACCATCGCCGGCGCCGCGCTCCTCGCGGTCACGCTCGCCACCGGCCAAGTGCTGGCGCAGACCTGGCGGCAGAACCGCCTCGGGCAGGCGGTGGTGGGCGGCATCGCCCAAGGAGACCTCGACGTCGCGCTCGCCGCGGCCGAGCGCGCCCTCGTCGAGTCCCCCACCGGCGTCATGCGCACGTTGGCAGCCTCGAACTTGGCCAGCGTGTTGATCCAGCGCGATCGCGTGGCCGAGGCGGCGGGTGTCCTCGACAAGTACCCGCCCGGCATGCTCCACATGCCCTTGGCGAGCATCCTGTGGCTCAACAACCGCGCGTTCGCGCACCTGGCCCTCGTCGACGACGATCCCGCGGGCCTCGAGGCCGCGGGGCGCCTCTTGGTGGAGGCCGAGCGGCGCCTCGCGAAGGCGTCGGCGCGCGACCTCGGTGGCGCGCAGAACGCTCGGAAGCTGCAGAGCGCGCTCGCCGGCACGCGCGCCATCGAGCGCGTCATCGACAAGGACGGCCGCGCGGCGCTGCAGCACCTCCGCATCGCCACCGAGATCGACGACGGCGCCCCGACGCCCTACCGCACCGTCGAGCGGGAGCTGTGCCGCGCGGAGGCGCTGCGGCTCCTGGGGCGCGCCGACGAGGCCACGCTGGCCGTGGAGGGGCTCACCGACACGCCCATGACCACGCGCCAAGAGCAGCGCGCCGCGCGCCTGAGGAGCCGCCTCGGCATCGGCTGACGTCGAGCGCGCGACCGCGGCACCTCAGGGAGCGGGCGGCGCGGGCTCGTCCTTCTTGGTGTAGTCGCGCTCGAGCACGTACGTCGGCCAGCCGTCCTCGCCGGCCTGGAAGTCGGCCTTGGTGATCTCGACGACGATGGGCTCTTGCCCGGCGGGCTTCACGACGATGCGATGGGCCTCGTTGGTGTCGTAGCCCGTGAGCTTGAGGTTGGTCTTGCCCTTCACCTTGCCGTCGACGGTGACCTCGGCGCCCGACGGGATCGTCTTGAGCACGAGCACGCCAGGCTCGGCCTTCTGACCAGACACCGCGCGCTTGACGACGGTGGTGATGGTGCCGCCGAAGAACGCGAACACCACCACCAGCACCACGGCGGCCAGGCCCGCGGCGATGAGCATGGTGCGGCGCCCGGCCGACGGGTGCGCGCCCGTGGCCTTCATGAGCGCCAAGAGCTCGGCGTCGTCGCCGATTTGAGCGGCCCAGCCAACGCTCGAGTTCTGTGCCAGCACCTGGGTGCGGTGGCCGTGGCTGGCGTCGTCGAGCGAGATCTGCGGCAGCGGCGCGATGGGCTCGGTGGGCACCTTCGACGGCTCGGCGAGCGAGATGACGAACGAGTGCGAGGCGTCGAGCGGCGCCGCCGGCGCCTGGGGCAGGGGCATGGGCTGCGTCTTCGGCCCCACGTCCTCTTTCGGCGGCGGGGCTGCGGCGGCGCCGCCCACGGCCGAGGTCGCGCGGCGCTCGGGCGCCGTCGGGTTCGAGCGTGCTACCTGCGGCAGCGTGGAGTTGGGCGCCGGCACGCCGCGCGGCAACGCCGACGGCTGCGGCACCG
>CAZONM010000478.1:0-4089 GCA_964580865.1 uncultured Myxococcales bacterium
GCCGTCGACCGCCACGACGACGTCGCCCGCGGACAGGCCCGCCGCCTGCGCGGCGCCGCCCTCGTGCACGTGCGCCAGGTGCGCGCCGTCGTCGCCGCCGCCGAGGGTGACGCCCAGGACGCCGCGCGCCGCCAGATCGACGGCGGCCTTCTTGGCCGCCTTGCCGCCCTGGTCGTGGTCGCTCTCGGCCGGGCGCAGGTGCTCGTCGATGCCGTAGGACGCGAGCAGCGGCCCGAGCGGCACATCGGCGGTGCCGCGCACGTACTCGTCGAAGAACGGGCGCAGGTCGACGCCCGCGACCTCGGCCGCGATGGCCTCCACGCCGTCCTCGGGCACGCCCACGCCAGGCTTGCCGTGGCGCTGCCACAGCGCGCGCATGACGTCGTCGAGGGAGCGCTCTTCGTCGGTGGCGCGCCGGATGGTCAGGTCGAGCGCCAGCGCCACCAGCGCGCCCTTGGTGTAGTAGCTGACCACCGCGTTCGGCGTGTTCTCGTCGGGGCGGTAGAACTTGATCCAGGCGTCGAAGCTCGACTCGGCCACGCTCTGGTGCCGGCGCCCGGCGCCGCGCAAGACGCGCGTGGCGGTGCGGCCGAGCAGCTCGAGCCAGCTCTCGACGGTGATGACGCCCGCGCGCACCAGCGCCAGGTCGTCGTAGTACGACGTGATGCCCTCGAAGGCCCACAGCAGGCGCGTGTAGCCCTCGCGGTCGAGGCGGTAGGGCGAGAACGCCGCCGGCGTGATGCGCTTGACGTTCCACAGGTGGAAGTACTCGTGCGAGCACAGCCCCAGGAAGCCGCGGTAGCCGTCGCTCGGCTCCGCCGACGTGGCGGACGCCGTGGTGGGCTTCGGGAGATCGTCGCGCTTGCAGATGAGCGCGCAGCTGTCGGCATGCTCGAGGCCGCCGTAGCCGTCGCCGAGCGCGGTGGTGAGGAACAGGTAGCGCGCCATGGGCGCCGCGCCGTCGCCGTGCGGGGCGCCGTGGAACAGGCGCACGTGCTCGCCGCACACCGCCGCCAGATCCTTGCTCAGGCGCTCGCGATCGAAGCGCACGCGGCCGGTGATGGCCATCTGGTGCGGCACGTCGCCGGCCGAGAACTCCACCGACTCCCAGGTGCCCATCTCCACCGGGTGATCCACCAGGTGCAGGTAGCTCTCGGCGCGGTAGCTGCCGAAGCCCACGGGGCGCGCGTCGACGGGCGGCAGCGTGGTGGCCACGCGCCAGCCCTTGCACAGCTCGTCGGCCGGCGGGTCGATGGTCACCACGCAGGGCTCGTGCTCGCGGCCCTCCACCATGGGGAACACCGACGTGCCGTTGAAGAACGCGTGCGTCTGGTCGACGTGCGCCGCGCGCACCGACAGGTCCCACGCGTACACCGTCAGGCGCACCGTGAGCGGCCCGCTCGTGGGCGCGGCGCGCCAGCGGTGCTTGTCGATCTTGGCGAGCGCCACCGGACGGCCGCCCGCCTCGGCATGGATGTCCACGATGTGACGCGCGAACTCGCGCACCAGGTAGCTCCCCGGGATCCACACCGGCACCGCCAGCACTTGCCCGTCGGCCGCGGGGTCGTCGATGGTCACCTCGACGCCGAGGAGGTGTGCGCGGGGCTCCGAGGGCCAGATGCGGTAGCGGACGGGGGCGCGGGACATGGCGGCACCGTATCGGGTGATCGCCGCTGGGACAACGAGCGGCGCGCCCCGCGCCCGCCGTCGTCAGCGGGCGATCACCGCGCCAAAAGCCCTTTTCTTTCCGATCTCTGGCCGCTACTTCCCGGTGCGCACGCGGCTTGCTTTGCGAGGCCACCATGCTGCTCGTTGTCCCCGTCGCCATCGCCCTCACCCTGGCCGCAGACGCCGCCGCGCCCGCGCCCGCTGACGCGGCCGCCACGGCGACGGTCGAGGCGCCCGCCAAGCCCGCGCCGTTCCCGTTGCACGCGAGCGCCACGCTCACCCAGAGCGTGGGCTCGGGCACCTTCGTCACGAGCCCGTGGAACCCCACGGTGGCGTCGTCGTTGACGCTGGCGCCCTCCGCGCGCCTGGCGGAGGCGTGGAACCTCGGCGTGCGCCAGTCGTTCGGCCTCGAGTGGACCCAGTCCGACGGCACCACGTACATGAACCAGATCGAGCTGTCGGATCTGACGGTGACGACGAGCTACTCGGGCGTGAAGCTCGAGGACCTGGCCGTGGCGCTCACCTTCGGCGGCGGGCTCGACCTGCCGGTGTCGATGTACTCGCGGCAGATCGGGCGCCTGGCGGCGCTCAAGGCGTCGGGCGGGGCGAGCTGGAACCACGAGGCCAGCGGCGCGTCGGCGGGCCTGAACCTCGGGGCCGGCTACGGCCTCCTGGTGCCCGCGTTCGGCCAGCGCGTCGTCAGCGCCGAGGGGCGTCCGTTCGAGGACCGCCTGGGCAACTCCATCACGCCGGTGGCGTGCAACCTGCGCGACCCGAGCGAGGTGCAGAGCTACGGCTGCTTGGACGGCGGCATCCCGAGCATCGCCAATTGGTCGGCCACGCTGTCGGGCGGCTGGAGCACCATGGAGGGCAAGCTCAGCTTCGGCGCCGAGCTGTCGTACGGCCAGGGCATCTCGGCCTTCGTGGGCCCCGACGACGAGTACACGGCCGAGAACGCCACACCCGGATTGGGCGTGCGTCAGCGCCTCAGCACCAACCTGGGCGTGAGCTGGGCGCCGGTGTCGTGGTTCGTGCTCTCGGGCGGCCTGCAGAGCTCGGAGCCGTTCCTCACGGCCGACGGCAAGGGCGTGCGCGTGCCGTACTCGGAGTGGATCGTGCCCGGCGGCAACCCGTCGCAGTCGTCCGACGGCTCGCTCAACGGCACCGACTGGCACTATGGCCAGCTGTACAACAACTTCAGCGGCCTCTACGTCGACACGACGTTCTCGCTCTGACGGCGAGCGCCCGGGGCCGCTGCCGACCACGACGCGCCGGCGTCAGCGCACGGCGAGCGCCGGCGCCACGGTGGGCGGCACGCGCGCCACGTAGCCCGCGGGCACCGGCGCCGCGCCCTCGAGCACGGCGGCCGCGAGCGCTGGGTTGTCGCGGGCCAGCGCCGCGGGATCGGACTCGACGCACGCGGCGAGGTCGGCGTACGTCATGGGGGCGTCGACGCGCAGGGCGCGGCCCACCACGGGCTCGGGCTCGAAGCGCGCCGCGGCCGTGAGCTGTCCGATGGCCACGATCTGGGCGTAATAGTTTTGCCCGTCGAACCCGAACTCGCCGAAGTCGCCGGCGTCGGCGATCTTGCCGAGGTCGCGCGTACGCCGCGCCTTCATCACGCGCTTGAGCCGCGCCGGGCCCGTGTTGTACGCCGTCAGCACCAAGGGCCACTCCTGAAGGTCCTTTGACATCAAGCGCATGTAGTGCGCGGCGGCCCAGGCGGAGCGCAGCGGATCGAGGCGCTCGTCGACCACGCCCTCGTCGACCATGAGGAACTGCGCGCCCGTCTTCGGCATGAACTGGTAGGCGCCGGCGGCACCCGAGCGCGACAGCGCCTCCGGTCGCCACAGTGACTCCACGATGGCGGCGCGCGCGTAGATGCGCGGCACCTCTTGCAGCTCGAACAAGCCCTCGGTGTGGCCCAGGTGCGGCGCGGCGCGCTCCTTGGCGCGGGTCAGCGCGTCCTTGCGACCCTGCAGCCCGATGAGGTGCTGGTGGGCGGTCTTGGCCAGGCGACGGTCGCCGTCGTAGCGCCGCAGCAGCTCGCGCGACGCGGCGCCCTTCTTGAGCTGCTTCTGCGCCGCGCGCCGCGCGTCGGCGATGCGGGCGCCGCAGTCGGCCTTGGCCGCGACGTCGTCGCCGCTTTGAAAGAGGGGGCGGCAGTCCACCTCGGCGTGCACCACCCAGGGCCGCCGCTCGTCGACGAGGAGGTGCTGGCGATCGCCGAGCTCGCCCCATACTCGGCGCCACAGATCCACGCGTCGCGCCAGCGTGGCCGGCTCCACGGGCGCCGCGGGCGCCAAGGGTGGCGTCACCGCGAGCCACGGCGGGTCGCTCGGCGTCAGCGGGCAGCTCGCCGGCTTCGGCGCGCGCGCCGTGTCGTCGGCGCGCACGACGTCCGCGCTTTGGTGCAGCGGC
>CAZONM010000479.1:0-4081 GCA_964580865.1 uncultured Myxococcales bacterium
ACCCTCACCCTCACCCTCACCCTCACCCTCACCCTCACCCTCACCCTCACCCTCGTCGTCGAGCGTGACACAGAGGCCGTCATGGCACCGCTCGCCCACGAAGCACTCGGTGTCCTGGTTACACGGCCTCAGCGCGTCTCCCGGGCAGGCGAGGCACGTTGCGACGAGGCCGAGCGCAGGGAGCAGGTGGCGCACCGCTCGACAGTGTACCAAGGTGCGCCGCGTTGCTCGCCGACGTCGGGGCAGGGGGCTCGAGGTGTCTCAGGTGCACAGGGGTGCCCCTGGGGGGTGGCCTACTCGACCACGCGAGACACGAAGCGCCCCTCGTGCAGCACGATGCGCGTCCTGTGTGGAAACAGGCGCGCGCGCTCGGGGTGCAAGGGATCGCCGGGGAGGGCGAGGATGATGGCGTCGCCGTAGATCAGGTGCGGCTCGATGGTAGGCATGGGCCGGCGCACCGACGCGGCGGCCTCCGACACCGACGCGAAGGCGGCGAGGTCCTCGACGGTGGCGAGGGTGGGCGGCATGAGCGTGAGCTCGCCGCGCGCCTGCGCCGCCAGCGCGGCCTTGGGCGAGTGCCACGCGTGCTCCACGGCCTCGTGGTCGTCGATGGTGGCCTCGGCGTGCGCGGGCACGGGGGCCAAGAAGAACCAGGTGTCGAAGCGCTTGGGCTCGGCCGCGGGCGTGATCCAGTGCGCCCATGCGCGCAGGTTGGCGGGGTCCACGGCGAGGCCCGCCTCCTCCTTGGTCTCGCGCACGGCGCCGGCGAGCACGCGCGCGGCCTCGGTCGGGGGCAGCTCGGGGAGCGCCGCCGCCGCGACGTCGAGGGGCACGCCGCCGTCGGTCTCCTCCACGCGGCCGCCGGGAAAGACGTGGGCGCCGCCCATGAAGCCGCTCTGGCCATGGCGCTTCACGAACAGGATCTCGAAGCCGTGCGGGCGCGGACGGCACACGACGATGGTGGCGGCGAGGCGCGGTACGGCGGGCGTGGTCACCTCCTAGGCATTCCATGTATGGTGCTCGCGGCCAAGTGCGGAGGGACGCATGGCGGATCACGGCATCGTCCTCGTCGTGGCGAAGGGGCCCGACGCCGGGCGCACCTTCGACGTGCCCGTGGGCTCGTACCGCGTGGTGGGGCGCAACGACGGCCTGCTCGGCGGCACGGCCGTGCAGCCGCGCGGCGAGCAGCGGCGGCTCGAGCGCGAGGACCAAAAGACGGCCGCCGAGCACCTGCGTCGCCGCGCCGCGCCCGGCCTCGCGGGCGCGCGGGCCGAGGTGGCGGCGTTCGCGCGCGAGACCGACGTCGATCTCTCCGACGAGGCGGTGTCGCAGACCCACGCCATGATCTTCTGCGACGAGGCCGGCGCCTCCATCGTCGACGTCGCCAGCACCAACGGCACGTATGTCAACGGCGACAAGGTGACCGAGAGCGCGCTGGTGGCGGGCGACCTCGTGCGCGTGGGGGAGTCGCGCCTCGAGGTGCGCGCGGCGGCGGCGCGGGGGTGACGCCGTGCGGTCGCGGCTGGTACCCTGCCGGTGTGAGCTACGCCGAACGCCTACGCGCATTCTTCGCCGTGACGTCGCACGACGCGGTCGCCGCGTGGCTCTTCGGCAGCGCGGCTCGCGGGACCATGCGCCCCGACAGCGACGTCGACGTGGGCGTGTTGTTCGCGCAGGCTCCGGCGAGCACGCTGGCGGCGCAGCCCTTCGCGCTCGAGGACGAGCTGACCGCCGTGCTTGGCAGGCGGGTGCAGCTCGTAGCGCTGAACGCAGCGCCCGCCGACCTCGTGCACCGTGTGCTGCGCGACGGCGTGCTCGTCTTCGAGGGGGATCGACGCGCCCGCGTGCGCTTCGAGGTCAAGGCGCGCAACGAGTACTTCGACCTGCTGCCGATCCTCCAGCGCTACCGCGGCGTGCACGCGCCATGACCGACGAGGAGCTGATCGCCAAGTAGTTGGCGTTCATCGAGACCTGCTTGCACGACCTGCAAACGCTGGCGCGGCCCGACGCCATCCCCGCCGACGTGCGTGAGCTGCGCTTCGTCGAGCGCACGCTGCAGCTGGCGATCCAGGCAGCCCTCGACGTCGCCTCGCACATCGTGTCGGACGACCGCCTCGGCGAGCCCGCCAGCAACCGTGAGCTCTTCGATCTGCTGGCGCGCGGCGGCTACATCGACGCGCGCCAGGTCGCGGCGCTTCGCGACATGGCGGGGTTTCGCAACGTCCTGGTCCACGCCTACACCGCCGCCGACCCTGCGGTGCTCAAGGACGTCCTCGCGCATCGCCTGGGCGACCTGGCCGCCTTCTGCGTCGCCATTCGCGCGCGCTTGACCCTGCGCCCGTGACCGCTCACCCGCGTCGGCGCCCCATGAGGTCGCGCGCGCTCTGCACGTCGAGCCCGAACAGGCGCAGGTAGTCCTCGGGCGTGTCCACGTCCTCGAGCGCGTTGCGCTCGGACCAGGGAAGGCGCGCCACGTCGTTGCCCAGGGCGTCGAGCACCGCGCGCGGGCCGCCGCGCGGCGCGCATGTGAGCAAGAGCTCGAAGGTCGAGCGCGCGAACGCCACGGGGTGGCCGCGCGCGCCGTCGACGTCGGGCGCGGCGGCGGGCGCCCCTTGCGTGAGCTGCGCCAGCGAGCGCACCAGCTCCACGTCGAGGAACGGGCAGTCCACGGGCGTGAGCACCAGCGCGTCGGGGTCGCCGGCGTGCCGCAGCGCGGTGACCACCGAGCCCGACAGGCCGTCCTCGGGCAGCTCGTTGTGCGACGGGAGCACGGGCAGATGCGCGAGCGCCTGCTCCACGCGCCAGCCGTCGTCGTCGGGGGGGATGGTCACCACCACGGGATCGAGGCCGGCGCTCAAGAAGACGTGGGAGATGCGCTCGACGAACGACGTGGCGCCGGAGAACGGCAAGAGCGCCTTGCACGCGCCCATGCGGGCCGAGGTGCCGGCGGCGGCGATCAGGCCCGCGGCGCGCCACGCCACGGCGGCCTCACCCCGCGACCTTGGCGCGCGCGCCGCGCGGTCGCCGGTCCGCGGCCTCGGTCGCGCGCCGCACGTGCACCAGCTGCGCCACGATGGAGACCGCGATCTCCTCTGGCGTCTCGGCCCCGATGTCGATCCCCGCGGGGCTCACCAGCCGGTCGACGTGCGCAGGCGCGATGCCCTTGGCCAGGCAGCGCTCCCGCGTGAGCAGCGCCTTGCGCTGGCTGCCCACCATGGCGAGGTACCGTGCGGGGCGCTCGATCACGCGCTCGACGATCTGTTGGTCGCGCTGGTGGTCGTGCGTGGCCACCACCACGAAGGCGTCGGGGCCGAAGGGCAGGCGCGCCAGGTCCTCGCCCTCGTAGTCGTCGACGAGCGAGGCCGCGTCGGGGAAGCGCTCGCGGGTCAACAGCTCGTCGCGGGGATCGGCCACGTGCACGTCGAAGCCGGCGGCTGCGGCGGCCTTGCACAGCGCCTGACCCAGGTGGCCGGCGCCGAACACGATGAGCGGTGGTCGCATGCGCAGCGCCTCGATGAAGACCGTCATCTTGCCGCCGCAGCACATGCCGAGCTGCGCGGTGAGCGCGATCTCGACGAGGCGCGGCCTGGTGGTGGCGATGACCTCGAGCGCGGCGCGCCGGATCTCGTGCTCCACGGCGCCGCCGCCCACCGTGCCCTCGATGCGGCCCACCTCGCTGCCGTCGGCCACCACCACCATGCTCGCGCCCGCCTTGCGCGGCGTGCTGCCCTCGGTGGCGACGACCGTGCACAGCGCGGCGGGGCAGGGGCCGGCGGCGATCTCGGCGATGCGCGCGGGGTCGAGCACGGCTCGAGTATGCCGCGTTCAGCGGGCAAGCACATCGACGCTGCGGGCGTCGTCAGCGCTTCTTGCCCTTGGCGGGCTTGGCCTTCGCCGCGGGCTTCTTGGCGGGCTTGGGCGCGGGCTTCTTGGCGGGCTTGGGCGCGGGCTTCTTGGCGGGCTTGGCCGCCTTGGGCGCTGCCTTGGGCGCCGCTTTGGCTGCCGGCGCAGCCTTCGGCGGCGTGGTCTTCGCGGGCGCGGGCTTGGCGGGTGCGGGCGCTGGCTTGACGGGCGCGAACAC
>CAZONM010000480.1:0-4078 GCA_964580865.1 uncultured Myxococcales bacterium
GGCCGCGGGCGTGGGGCGCGCGCGGCGGCGTGGGCCCGCGCTTGCCGTGGCGCGGCCGCGCGTAGCGCGCGCGCTGCTGATCGCGCGCCGCCTCGAGCTGCCGCTCGACCATCCACGTGAACGGCGTCAGGAGCTGCGCGAAGCGCGCGGGGTCGCCCTCGAGCGCGCCCAAGACCGCGGCCACCGCCTCGATGGTGGCCAGGTGCTGGTCGGAGGGCTCCCGACGGATGCGGTAGTTGCCCGGCGCCGACGGCACGAACCCCAAGCGCGGCAGCCCCCCCAGGCGCGGGTTCTCCTTGAGCACCTTCTTGGCCTGCGCCCAGGTGCCGTCGACGACGACGAGCGTGCTCGGCGGCTGGGCCAACCACTGGTCGAGCGGCTGGGCGCCGTCGGGGTAGAGCACGGCCGCGCGCGCGTCGGGGGCGAACAGGTGGGCGAGCGCGGCGTGCTCGTCGACGCGCAGGCCCTCCACCAGCACCGAGCCGTCGAGCGCCAGGTGCGCCATGCGCGCGGTGCCGATGGCCACGGTGCGTTCGCGCGGGTGCTGCACGAACACCACGCGCGTGCGCGTGCGCAAGCACGGCAGCTGCGCGCACCAGCAGTGCGTGGAGGGGCGGCGGCAGCGCCAGCAGGTGGCGCGCTCGCGCACGTCGTGCGCGGCGCGTGCACGCGCTGGCCCACGGCTTGCGTCAGTCACCGCGACACGCCGCCGCCAGCCTCTTGACCGACTCGGCGTCGACGCCCACGAGCACCCACTTCGCGGGCCAGCCGACGTCGGCGCCCAAGAGCCCGCTGCCGCGCCGCGCGAACACGAGGCCGAGGCGGGCGGGCGCGCCGTTGCAGGTGCCCTCGAGATCGACCACGGCGCGGTCGCCCTGCGTGGTCATGCCTCCAAGCGCGCGCCAGCCGCGGTTGACGGTGAAGGGACCGAGCGCGCGCGTCACGCGCCCCTCGCGCACGGCGCGGCGCAGCTCCACGGCGCCGGGTGCGGCGGCGGCGTCACCCACCTGGGTCGCGACCGCGCCCACCAACGCCGAGAGCAGGGCCGAGCCGACGTCGGTGCCACCCACGCCCACCTGCTCGGCGGCGAGCGCGCCGGTCACCTGCACGCTGGCCTTCACCAGGGCCTCGAGGTCGGCGTAGCGCTCCACGCGGCCAAGGTCGCGCTCGTCGAGCCCGCGGTCGATGTGCCACAGCGCGACGTACGGCGTCTGCCACGCCCACAGCGCGCCCAGCGCCAGGAGCACGAGCGCCACCAGGAGCGCGAGCTTCTTCATGAACCGCATGAGCCCCTCGACCTGCGCCACGAACGCTACCGCGCAACCCGCGGGAGCCACGCCTCGATGGTGTGGCAGATTGTCAGCTCGCCGACAACGCGCCGAGCGCCGTGACGACGCCATCGAAGAACACGCGGCCCTGTTGGAGCACGGCGGCGGCGGGCGCCTGGCGCAGCGCGCGCACGGCGACCTCGGCGGAGAGCGCCACGATGAACAGCTCGGCGAGGTGCTCGGCGGCGGCGCGCGGCGCCACCCCCGACTGCTCGAGCAAGAGGACCAGCAGGCTGCGCCGCCAGGCGTAGGGCGCGCTCGCCAGGCGCGCCGACGGGCGCGCGCTGGCCTCGGCGGCGGCCAGCAGGTCCGCGTGCTCCACCACGAAGCGGTGCAGCTTGTCGAGGAGGTCGCGCAGGTGTTGGCGCGCCAAGGCGCCGCGCGCGCTGCCCTGGAAGCAGGCCTGCACGTCCTCTTGCAGCAGCCGCTCGTCCTCGTCGAGCAGCGCGTGCAACAGCGCCGCCTTGTCGACGAAGCGACGATAGAGCGTGCCCTTGCCCACCTGCGCTTCGGCGCACAGCGCATCCATGCACAGCGCGTCGGCCGGCATGCGGCGAAGCATGGCGCGCGCCGCGGCGAGGATGCGCGCGCGGTTGCGAACGGCGTCCGCGCGCTCGCGCGGGGCCTCGGGTTGCCCAACGACGGGCAGCGCTCGGGTCGGCATGGTGTCCGAGGTGCATCGTTAGCGCGTCGGATCGAGAAAGTCGCGCGATCCGGTCAGGAATTGTTAGAAGCGGCGGTCATGCGAATTGCGGTCGTGGGCGCCACCGGGGGCATCGGGCGGCACGTGGTGGACCTGGCGCTCGCCGCCGGTCACGACGTGCGGGCCGCGGTCCGCAACCCGGCCAAGCTCCACCGCGTGCACGAGCGCCTGGCGCCCTTCGCCGCCGACGCACGCACCGGCGCGGGCCTCCTCGAGGCCGTCGACCGCTGCGCCCTGGTGCTCTCGTGCCTCGGCACGCGCCGGGGGGACCGGCCCATTGTCGCAGGAGGGACGCGCGCGCTCATCGAGGCCTGCAGCGCGGCCGGCGTGGGGCGCATGGCCATGATCTCGGCGCTCGGCGTGGGCGACAGCCGCGCCCAAGCCCTGCGCACCGGCATCGGCGGCAAGGTGTTCATGCACCTGGTGGTGCCGGTGCTCTTGCGCGGCACCTACGCCGACCTCGAGGCGGCCGAGCAGCTCGCGGCCGCGGCGCCGTTCCCGGTGGTGCGCGTACGGCCCGGCGGACTCACCGACGAGCCCGCCGTGGGCAGCGTGGTGGCCGTGGGCCCCGACCTCGATCTGCCGGGCCGCATCCCGCGCGCCGACGTGGCCGCCTTCCTCGTGTCGCTGGCGCACGACACGCGCTGGGACGGCAAGGCCGTCAGCGTAGGCGCGCGCTGAGCGCTACAGCAGCTCGGCCAGCGGCGTGAACTTGAGGTTGTGCGCGTCGGCCACGGCCTTGTACGTGCAGTGCCCGCGGTGCGTGTTGACGCCCATGGCGAGCGGGGCGTCGCCGCGCACCGCGTCGACGAAGCCGCGCTCGGCCAGCTTCTTCAGGTACGGGAAGGTCGCGTGGTTGAGCGCGAACGTCGACGTACGCGGCACGGCGCCGGGCATGTTGGCCACGCCGTAGTGGACGATGCCGTCGACCTCGAAGGTGGGGTTCTCGTGCGTGGTCACCTTCATCGTCTCCACGCAGCCGCCCTGGTCCACGGCCACGTCGATGATGACGCTGCCGGGCTGCATCTTCTTGAGCACGTCGCGCGTCACCAGGCGCGGCGCGCGCGCGCCCGCCACCAAGACGGCGCCGATGACGAGGTCGGAGTCGATGCACTGCTCCTCGATCTCGTGAGGCGTGGAATAGAGGGTCTGCGCGCGGCCGAGGAACACGTCCTCGAGGTAGTCGAGGCGCTCCAGGTTGTTGTCGACGATCGTCACCTCGGCGCCCATGCCCACGGCCACCTTGGCGCTGTTGGTGCCCACGACGCCGCCGCCGATGATCAGGACCTTGGCACGCGGCACGCCGGGCACGCCGCCGAGCAGGATGCCCTTGCCGCCGTGCGCCTTCTCCAAGCACCAGGCGCCCACCTGCACGGCCATCTTTCCGGCCACCTCGCTCATGGGCTTCAAGAGCGGCAGCGCGTTGCCCACCTGGATGGTCTCGTAGGCGACGCCGCTCACCTTGCGCTTGAGCAGCTCCGCCGTGAGCTGTGGCTCGGGGGCGAGGTGCAGGTACGTGTAGAGGATCTGGCCCTCGCGCATGAGCGGGAACTCGGGCGGCAAGGGCTCCTTCACCTTGCACACGATGTCGGCCTTGCCCCAGACATCCTCGGCGCGCTCGACGATGACGGCGCCGGCGGCCTTGAACTCGTCGTCGGGGATGCCCGAGCCCACGCCCGCGCCCTTCTGCACGAGCACCGTGTGGCCGCCCTTGGCGAGCGCGGCGACGGACGCGGGGATGATGCCGACGCGGTTCTCGCGCGTCTTGATCTCGGTGGGGCAGCCAACGATCACGGTGAGTCTCCTGGGTCGAAGGACGCGCGCAAACAGGGCACATGCGAGCGCGCGCGGCAAGGCCGTCCCCGTCGAGGCGCGGGGGCGCGCACGACGCGACGCGGCGCGCGGGGCCCGTGCGCCTTTCTTGACCGCGGTGCCCTCGCCGTCGACGCTGACGGCGTGCGCATCTCTCGAGGCCTCGCCAGAGCGGCCGTGCTGACGTGCGTGGGTGTGGCGGCCTGCGCCACCGACGGCGCCCCGGTGGGCGACG